>JAEWRW010000046.1 GCA_023398815.1 Bacillota bacterium | reverse complement strand
CACGAAGCGGTCACGCGTACATCGCCGCAATCTGCGCCTGCACCTTCTCGTTTTCCAGGAACTCGTTGAACTCCCCGGTGTAGTCGTAGGCGCCCTGGGGGGTGATCTCGATCACGCGGTTGGCGATGGTCTCGATGAACTTGTGGTCGTGGCTGGCGAAGAGCATGGTGCCCCGGAATGCCATGAGCCCGTCGTTGACCGCGGTGATGGACTCGAGGTCCAGGTGGTTGGTCGGGTCATCGAGCAGCAGGACGTTGGCGGTGGAGAGCATGAGCCGCGCCAGCATGCAACGCACCTTCTCCCCGCCGGAGAGCACCGACGAGCTCTTCAACGGTTCATCGCCGGAGAAACGCATCCGCCCCAGGAAGCCCCGCACGAAGGTCTCACTCTGGTCGGGCGAGTATTGCCGCAGCCAGTCGATCATGTTGAGGTCGGGCCGCTGGAAGAACTCTGTGTTGTCCTTGGGCAAGTAGGCCTGGCTGGTGGTGATGCCCCAGCGGGAGGTGCCCGCGTCGGGCTCCAGGTTGCCGGTCAGGATCTCAAAGAGCGTGGTCATCGCCAGCTTGTTGCGGCTGAGGAACACGACCTTGTCGTCACGGTTGACGATGAAATTGAGGTTCTGCAGCACCGGCTCGCCGCCGATGGCCTTGCTGAGACCCTCCACGATGAGGATGTCCTTGCCGGCCTCCCGCTCGGGGGCGAAGGCCACAAAGGGATATTTGCGGGTGGAGGGACGGATGTCATCGAGGGTGATCTTGTCCAGCAGTTTCTTGCGGCTGGTGGCCTGTCGGGCCTTGGAGGCGTTGGAGCTGAACCGCTCGATGAACGTCTGCAGCTCGCGGATCTTTTCTTCCTTTTTCTTGTTCTGGTCGGCCAGCATGCGTTGCGCGAGCTGGCTCGACTCGTACCAGAAGTCGTAGTTGCCCACCACCATGTTGATGCGGCCAAAGTCGATGTCCACCATGTGGGTGCACACTTGGTTGAGGAAGTGGCGGTCGTGGCTCACCACGATGACGGTGTTGGGGTACTCCAGCAGGAAGTCCTCCAGCCAACGCACGGCGTGGAAATCGAGGTGGTTGGTGGGCTCATCGAGCAGCAGGATGTGCGGGTTGCCAAAGAGCGCCTGTGCCAGCAGCACCTTGACCTTCTCATCGCCGGTCAGCTCGGCCATGTGGCGGTCATGCAGCTCCCGCCCGATGCCCAGGCCCATCAGCAGCCGTTCGGCGTCGCTTTCGGCATCCCAGCCGTTGAGCTCGGCAAACTCATGCTCCAGCTCACCGGCCCGCACGCCGTCCTCCTCGGTGAAGTCGGCCTTGGCGTAGAGATCCTCCTTCTCCTGAATGATCTCGTGGAGCCGCTTGTGGCCCATGATGACCGTGTCAAGCACGGTGTGGGCGTCAAACTTGAACTGGTCCTGCTCCAGGATGGCAAGCCGCTCGCCGGGGGTCAGGGCCACCTCGCCGGTGGTTGGCTCCAGCTCGCCGGAGAGGATGCGGGTGAAGGTGGTCTTGCCGGCACCGTTGGCGCCAATGACGCCGTAGCAGTTGCCGGGGGTGAACTTCAGGTTAACGTCGTCAAAGAGCTTTCGGCCGTTGAATTGCAGGCTCACATCGGTTACGGTAATCAAGGTTTGTGGTTTCCTCCCAGTTTTCCAAATAAAAAGGCGCTGCCCAACGCTGTGCAGTGCCCATGGTGAACGATCAACACAAAATACTATTATACAGGATTGCGGAGGCAACGCAAGCCCGCCCGGCTTGACTTGCCCGGCGCGCTCGCCTATATTATACAAGATACGCGAAGACAAAAGGAGTGGGCGAAATGGCCAATGTGCTCGATACCCTGCGGGAGCGTGGCTTCCTGCAGCAGATCACCTTTGAGGAGGACCTCTACAAGCTGCTGGAGCGGGAAAGCGTCACGTTCTACGTGGGCTTCGACCCCACGGCGGACAGCCTGCACATCGGTCACTACATCCCCGTGATGGCCATGGCCCACATGCAGCGGGCCGGGCACCGGCCCATCGCCCTCGTTGGTGGGGGCACGGCCATGGTGGGCGACCCCAGCGGCAAGACGGACATGCGAAAGATGCTGACCGCCGCCGACATCGCCGCCAATGTGGAAGCGATCAAGGGCCAGTTCTCCCGGTTCTTTGACTTTGCCGATGGCAAAGCATTGCTGGAGAACAACGCCGACTGGCTGATGAATTTGAATTACGTCGAGTTTCTGCGGGACATCGGCGTGCACTTCTCGGTCAACCGGATGCTGACCGCGGACTGCTACAAGATGCGCATGGAGAAGGGCCTCAGCTTCCTGGAGTTCAACTACATGCTCATGCAGGGCTATGACTTCCTGATGCTGCACAACAAACACAACTGCGTGCTGCAGATGGGCGGCGACGACCAGTGGAGCAACATGCTGGCCGGGGCCGACCTCATTCGCCGCAAGGAAGGCAAGCCCGCCTACGTCTGCACGTTCTCGCTGCTCACCAACAGCGAGGGCAAGAAGATGGGCAAAACCGAGAAGGGGGCGCTGTGGCTCTCGCCGGAGCGCACCTCTCCCTATGAGTTCTACCAGTATTGGCGCAACATTGAGGACAGCGGCGTGCGCAACGCCCTTGCCATGCTGACCTTCCTGCCCATGGAGGAAGTCAACCGCCTGGGGGCGCTGAAGGACGAGCGCATCAACGAGGCCAAGAAGGTGCTGGCTTGGGAGGTCACCAAGCTCATCCATGGCGAGGAAGAGGCCAACCGTGCCCGCGCGGCGGCCGAGGCACTCTTTGGCCAGGGCAATGACGACAGCAACATGCCCACCACCACACTGACCCACGCGCAACTCACCGAGCATGGCCGGGTGGCGGAGGTGCTGTTGGCCTGTGGCCTCACCGCCAGCAACGGCGAGGGCATCCGCCTCATCCGTGAAGGCGGTGTGTCCATCGACGGTCGCAAGGTGGCCGACACCGCCGAGCGCATCGACCCCGCGACCCTGGAGGGCAACTCCTTCGTCATCCGCAAGGGTAAGAAGGTGTACCACCGGGTCGTCGTGGAGGACTGATGCCCGCCCCGGTGGATGGGCAGCGCACGCCCATTGAGCCCGATGCCTACCGCACGCTGGCGCGGGAGGGGAGGAGCGAGTTCACCGAGAAAAAGTCGCGCTTCATTGGCATTGCCGCCCCCGCTCTATGGGAGGCCGATGCCCTTGCCTTCCTCGAGGATGTGCGGGCGCGCTACCCCGATTGCTCGGCGGTGCTGTTTGCCTACCTCTGCGGTTGGGGCGGCGAGGTGCAACGCTACCACGACGCCCACGAGCCGTCGGGCGGGCTCCTGATGCTGGAAGCCCTGAAGCGCCAGAACGTGACCGGCGCGGCGGTGGCCGTGGTGCGGTACTTTGGCGGGGTGCACCTGGGGGCGGGGCCGTTGGGCCGTGCCTTTGGCCGCGCTGCGGCAGAGGCCGTGGCCGCCGCCGGGCCCTGCACGCTGGAGCGGAGCCTGCGCTACCGGGTCGATCTGGATTATAGCCTCTCTGGCCGGGTGGAGCGGTTCTTTGAGCGATCGCCCCACCGGCTGCTGGGCCTTGCCTATGGCGCGGCGCTGACGGCCGAGGCATTGGTGCGGGCGGGGGAGGAGCCCCGCTTCCTGCGGGAGATGGCCGACCTCACCGGCGGCCAGGCCGTGCCGACCTTGGTGGAGCAAACCTATTCCCATTGGGAGTGAATTCCGATTCGTTATCCTTTTGTCAACTATGCGGAACCCAACCACAAAATAACACTGGACACCACCGGCCCACTGTGGTAAAAATAAGTAATTTAGAGAGAGTGGGAGGGGATACCCCATGGGCAAATTTGAGTTTGTGCCCGGCACAACCTTGAAGGAGAAGTTTGCCGACGCCAACCAGTTGAAGTTCGGCAAGACCTTCACCGACTACATGCTGACAATGGAGTATGAGACCGGAAAGGGCTGGCACAAGCGCCAGATTCGGCCCTACGCCAACTTTGAGATGGACCCGGCATCCATGGTGCTGCACTATGGCCAGGCCATGTTTGAGGGCTTGAAGGCCTACAAGTCGCCGGAGGGCAAGACGCTTCTCTTCCGCGCGAAGGACAACTTTGTGCGCATGAACAGCTCGGCCCGGCGCCTCAGCATGCCGGAGATTGACGTGAATGAGGCCTATGAGGGGCTTTGCGAGCTCTTGAAGGTGGAGGAAGGCTGGATCCCGAAGGAGCCCGGCACGTCCCTCTACGTCCGCCCGACGATGATTGCCACCGATCCCTATCTGGGTGTCAAGGCGTCGGACACCTACCTTTTTTACATCATTCTGAGCCCCGTGGGGCCATACTACCCCGAGGGGTTCAACCCGGTTAAGATCTATGTGGAGAACGAATACGTCCGCGCCGTCAAGGGCGGCATGGGCTTCACCAAGGCCGCGGCCAACTACGCCGCCAGCCTGAAGGCCGGTGAGGAAGCCAAGAAGCTTGGGTACACCCAGGTGCTGTGGCTCGATGGCGTTCACCGCCGCTACATTGAAGAAGTGGGCGCGATGAACATCTTCTTCGTCATCGGCGACGAACTGGTGACGCCGGAGCTGGGCGGCAGCATTCTGCCGGGCCTGACCCGTGACTCCATCCTGACGCTGGCCCGCGACCGCGGCCTGAAAACCGCCGAGCGCAAGGTGGACATCCACGAGCTGGTGGACGCCCACGCCAAGGGGCAGCTCAAGGAAGTCTTTGGCACCGGCACGGCGGCCGTGGTGTCCCCGGTGGGCGAGCTCAACTGGGACGGCCATATCATGAGCATCAACGGTGGAAAGACCGGCCCGCTGGCCCAGGGGCTCTACGACACCCTGACGGGCATCCAGTATGGGCATCTGGCTGACCCCCACGGCTGGATGACGACGGTGGAGTAACAACCCCCGCCGCCCGCCGGCATAGTCTGGTAGTACCAACACCCGAAAGGAAGAGAGCATGGACAGGAAATATCGCGTGGCCATCGTCGGGGGCACCGGCATGGTGGGCCAGCGCTTCGCCATCCTTCTGGAGAATCACCCTTGGTTTGAGGTGACGACCATCGCCGCTAGCCCCCGCTCGGCGGGCAAAACCTACGCCGAAGCCACGGCGGGCCGCTGGTTCATGCCCAAGCCCCTGCCGGCCTCCATGGCGGGCATCGTCGTCAAGGACGCCTCCGACGTGGCAGCGGTGACCGCCGACGTGGACTTTGTGTTCTGCGCCGTGGATATGGATAAAGCCGCCACCAAGAAATTGGAGGAGGACTACGCCCGCGCCGAGACGCCGGTCATCTCCAACAACTCGGCCAACCGCATGGCGGCTGACGTGCCCATGCTGATCCCGGAGATCAACCACGGGCACACCGCCGTCATCGCCACCCAGCGCCAGCGCTTGGGCACCAAGGTCGGCTTCATCGCCGTCAAGCCCAACTGCTCCATCCAGAGCTATGTGCCGCCGCTGCAGGCGCTGATGGATTTTGAACCCACCAAGGTGCTGGCCTGCACCTACCAGGCCATCTCTGGCGCGGGCAAGACCTTCGACTCCTGGCCTGAGATGATGGACAACGTCATCCCTTACATCGGCGGGGAGGAGCAGAAGAGCGAGCAGGAACCCCTGAAAATTTGGGGCAGGGTGGAGAATGGCGTGGTAGTGCCGGCCACGGCGCCCGACATCACGACCCAGTGCATCCGCGTGCCGGTGACCGATGGCCACCTAGCGGCGGTGTTTGTAAGCTTTACCAAGAAGCCCAGCAAGGACGAGATCATCGCGCGGTGGCGCGGGTTCCGCAGCTATGCAGCCGAGCTTGGCCTGCCCAGCGCGCCCGACCCGTTCCTCGTCTACTGCGATGAGGACAACCGCCCCCAGACCCGGCTGGATCGCGACCTGGGGAACGGCATGACCGTCTCCATGGGCCGCCTGCGGGAGGATACCCACTACGACTACAAGTTCGTGGGTCTCTCCCACAACACGCTGCGCGGCGCGGCCGGCGGCGGCGTGCTGATGGCCGAGCTGCTTTGCAAGCAGGGGTTCATCCCCAAGAAGTAGTGGAAGCACAACAAAACCCCGCCTTTTGGCGGGGTTTTGTCATACTCTGAAAAAGGCGATACAGGAAGCAACCAGCAGAACCGAGCACGGCTCATCCGGCAGGCGGGCTCGATCCAGCTGTGGGAGCAAACGGAAACCCCGCTCGAGGCGGGGTTTGGTTTTACTTCAGAACCGCGTGGTCCGAAATATAGTCCGATACCATTTGGCGAAGCACGATCTGTTTGATATAGGGCGCTCCGTAATTCTCCACGTATTGCGAGGAATCACCTCCGTCCATATACGTGTTAAAGTAGTTTGTGATATCCTCGTCGCTCACCGTGAGGCCCGCGTCTTCCGCAACTGCCTGCACGATCAGGCAGTCGTTTGCGTATTGCGTATTTTCTGCCTCGTAGCTTTCCAATAGCTCCTCCACCGAGGATACGTTCGCATAGGAGCTGATGAGCTCATCAAAACTCACGCCATAGGAGTCAGCCATATCCTGGTAGTACGCAACCAGGGAGTTTTCCTGATAGGTTAGGAGTGCATCGGGAAGGGATTTTACCGTGGAGTTTGTTGCCAGATAGTCTTCCAGGTAGCTTTCGATTGCGGAGTTTTTCAAGTCTTCAGAAATGCTCTTCCGCATCTCAGCGACCGTCGACCAGCCGTATTCTGTTTTCAGGTTTTCGGCCACAAACGCGTCCGTAAGCTCCGGAGCGGTCGATTCGGTAATGTAGTTGATCGTGGTTTTGAAAACAGCGTCCTTGCCGTTCAAGTCTTCCTCACCATAATCCGCAGGGAACGTGACATTTACATCGAACGTTTCGCCGGGTTTGTGCCCGATTAACTGTTCCAGAAAGTCATCGATGTACTCTGTTGTTCCGATGGTAACGTCCGTTCCTTCTCCGTTTGTGGAGCCGGAGTCAAACGCAACGCCGTCTATGCTCCCCACATAATCAATGTTGACCGTGTCGCCGTCTTTGACCGCGCGGTCTGTTATTTGCTCTTGGGTGGAATAGGAAGACACCACGGAATCGACCTGGCTGTCAATGTCCTCGTCGGATACAGCATATTCCTCACTGGGGATGGAAATGGACGTGTACTCACACAGATCGACGTAGTCAAGGGCTTTTATCCCCTCCCACAAACCGTTTTCATCAACCCCATCGCTGTAGGAAAACGTGGAAGTCGCAGCGGTAGCGCTTGCACTGGGGCTTGCGGATGCGCTTGTCGTTGCGGTGACGGACGGATTGGCGTTGCTGGCGCACCCAACAAGCGAAACTGCGGCGAAGCCAAGTGCGAGTAGAGCGCGGAGGGTTTTGTGATTCTGCATGAGCGATTCTCCAAACCTTGTAGTTTATATACACCATACTAATTTAGCATTTTTATTGTGTGACGAATACATGAAAGTTTTGTGAAACATTCGCTGACTTGGGTTTGACGCACGCAGGGTGACAAAAAAGGAAAAGCCTGCTTGCTATTTTGTTCCCCTCGGCGCATGCTTCCAATGCAGAGCAAACATTCCGCGTTGATTGGGGACGCCCCTGTGACTGGCTGGACGAGCTAGCGGTTGAGGGCATTTTCCTCTAGAAAGCGCACGCCAATTCCTCTGCTTTTGGTGAACCTTTTGGCGGAATCCTGCGACACACTCAATGGAAGGAGGGGAGCGAGGCATGGAGGACCGGGAGGCAGCGTTGCTGCGGCGCGTGGCCGGCGGCGAGTCGGCCGCGATGGAAGAACTCTACCACGCCTGTGCCGGTCGTGTGCTCGCCTACCTTCTCTCCCGCGGGCTGGGGCGGCAGGAGGCCGCCGACGTGCTGCAGGAGACCTTTCTGGCGGCGTGGCGTGGGGCGGGGCGGTACCAGGGAGGCAGCCGGCTGCTGACCTGGCTCATCGGCATCGCACGGCACAAGCTGGCGGACTGGCACCGCCGACGACCCCAGGAAGCTCCCCTGCCCGAGGATGGGCCGGAGCCAGCCTGGGACCCGACGCGCCAGACGGCGGAGCAGGTGACCCTGCGGCAGGCGGTGGCAGCGCTGGAGGCCGACCAGCGGGAATTGCTGGATCTCATCTTCCAGCAGGGTTTGAATTATGGCGAGGTCGCCGAGGTGCTCGGCGTGCCGGAGGGAACGATCAAATCACGCATGCATCGGCTCAAGCGCGAGTTGGCCGAGCGTATGGCGTAGGGAGGGACGACGATGGAGTGCATGGATGTGCAGGACAGGCTGGCCCAACTGCTGGCAGGCACGCTGCCGCCGGCCGAGGAACAGCAGGTGCTGGGCCACCTGGCTGTTTGTGCCGAATGCCGGACCGACCTGGCCTTCTGGGTTCGGGTGTCCGGCGCCGTGGTGGCCGATGCCCCCGCGCCAGCCCCTCAGACGCTGGCACAGGTGCGGGACGCGCTCTTTGGCCGGCCCGAACCGGCGGCTGACTGGCTGACCGTGACGCGGGATTCACTCAATTTGGTTCGGATGGTCTGCCACACCGCGCTGCGGTTGGCAACCCATCCGGTGTGATGAGACAAGACGAGAAGGAGGAATTGACCATGACCGTACACGATGACAACGCCGAGAACAAAGAAAGAGGAAACAAGGAGATTCCAGTCAAGGAGATTGCCGAGCTGCTGGACGCAGTGTCCGACAAGGTGCCCAGGCTCCTCGATGGTATCCAGAAGTCCTACTACTCCCAGGAGAACGGGGCCAACACCGGCCGGGCTGTCGGGGCCTTCTACAAGGAGCTCATTGGGGCAGGCATCCCCAATGACCTGGCACTGAAGCTGACGGAGAACTACATGATCTCCTTCAAGGACATCGTCAACGTCACCAACAGCACCAAGTAGGCGGGCCGTGCCATGGGGACGAAACGAAGAACACCCAACGCGGCATTGGGCGTATTAAAGGGCCTGGGGTGGCTGCTGGCACTGCCGGTGGTGCTGGTGGTTTGGGCTTGCCGGGGGGCCGCCGCCCGGCGGCGCTTGCGCCAGCAGCTCATTCTGGATGGGATACCGGAGGAGGCCGCCCGCCGGCTGGCCGCCCGCTACAAACTGGAATGGATGCGCATGGTTCGCACGCGCAACGCATAAAGGAAGCCCGACCGCGAGGTCGGGCTTCCGGTGCGCCAGTCCCGGGTTTGGCCGATTGGGCGAACGTTCGCGTTGGGCTGCAGCCCTATGCATTGACGGTTCACTGCGATAAAACGTTCGTTCAGCTGTTGCGTTACGAGTAATTTCGCGCCAATTACTCTCTGATGGAGCCTAAAATACGAACATTAAATCCATATATTCAAAAATTGTTACGAAAAACGACTTGATCGGGTGCTTTCTTTCTGCTATGCTGGTGCCAACAAATTTGATCAGCGCAACGGAGGAAACGACATGCCAAAGGTGGCACTTGTGATGGGCAGCGGATCGGACTTGCCCGTGTTGGAGTCGGCTCTCAAACGACTGGACTCCTTCGGAATCGAAGCTGAGGTGCGCATTTTATCCGCCCACCGCACGCCTGACGAGGCGGCGACCTTCGCCCGCAACGCCGCGGCAAACGGCATCGACGTCATTTTGGCCGCCGCCGGCAAGGCAGCTCATCTGCCCGGCGTACTGGCGGCCTTCACCACTCTGCCAGTCATCGGCATCCCCATCAAATCCTCGTTTATGGACGGCCTGGACTCCCTCCTTTCCATCGTGCAGATGCCCGCCGGCGTGCCGGTGGCCACCGTGGGCGTGGACGGGGCAGAGAACGCGGCCATCCTTGCCACGCAGATGCTGGCGCTGAAATACCCTGACTTGACGGAAAAACTGACGGCCTTCAAGGCCGACATGGCCCGCCGCGTGCGGGAGAGTGACGAAAAGCTCGAGAGGAGAGGCTGAAATGGTACGCAAGACGGAGCAGCTTTACGAGGGCAAGGCCAAGAAGGTGTTTGCCACCGACAACCCGGATTACGTGATTGTCTCCTACAAGGACGATGCCACCGCCTTCAACGGCGTCAAGCGCGGCACCATCGTGGGCAAGGGTGTGGTCAACAACGTCGTGTCCAACCACCTGTTCCAGCTGCTGGAGCAGAACGGCGTGCCCACCCACCTGGTGGAGGAAATCAGCGAGCGCGAGACCATCGTGAAGCGGGTGCAGATTGTGCCTGTTGAGGTCATCGTCCGCAACATCGCCGCCGGGTCGCTCTCCAAGCGCCTGGGCCTCGAGGAAGGCACCAAGCTCAAGACCACGGTGCTGGAGTACTGCTATAAGGACGACGCGCTGGGCGACCCCATGATCAACGACTACCACATCGCGGCCATGGGCCTGGCGACGGCGGAGGAAATGGCCCAGATTGCCGCTTACTCCTTCCGCGTCAACGACGTGCTGACTGCCTACCTCAAGGATCTGAACATCGAGCTCATCGATTTCAAGTTGGAGTTTGGCCGGTTCCAGGGCAAGATCATTCTGGCCGACGAAATCTCCCCGGACACCTGCCGCTTCTGGGACAGCCGCACCGGCCAGAAGCTCGACAAGGATCGCTTCCGCCGGGACTTGGGCGACGTGGAAGAAGCCTACCAGGAAGTGCTGCACCGCCTGATGGGGGGCAAAGCCTGATGAGACCCACCGGCTGCCCTTACCTGCGCCTGAAGCCCTGGACCGACACCATGCCCGAGGAGTGCGGCATCGTCGGCTACTACGACGGCAGCGGCGCAAACGTGGCCGAATCGCTCTATTACTCCCTCTATGCCCTGCAGCACCGCGGGCAGGAGAGCGCCGGTATCGCGCTGGCCGATGGCCGCGAGCTGCGTAACCACAAAGCCATGGGGCTGGTCAATGAGGTTTTCGGCGACGAGGAGACGATGGCTCGGCTGGGGGCCGGCCATGTGGGCATCGGCCACGTGAGGTACTCCACCTCCGGCGCCAGCGAGCTCACGAACTCTCAGCCCTTGGTGGTGCGCTACAGCGAGGGCACCATTGCCCTGGCCCACAACGGCAATCTCGTCAACGCCGAGTCCCTCCGCGCCGACCTGGAGCGCCAGGGCAACATCTTCCAGACGACGCTTGATACCGAGGTCATCGCCTCGCTCATCGCCCGCCACGGCGGCGAGTTGACCGAGGCCATCAAGTATGCCATGGGGCTGATTCGTGGCTCCTACGCGCTGGTCGTGATGACCCGCGACAAATTGATTGGCGTGCGCGACCCGCTGGGTGTGCGCCCGCTGGCCCTGGGCCGGGTGGACGACACCTATGTGCTGGCCAGCGAGTCCTGCGCCTTTGACGCCGCCGGTGCCGAGTTCATCCGCGATGTTCGCCCCGGCGAGCTCATCATCATCGACAAGGACGGCCTGTCCTCCCAGCGGACGGAAACGCCGCTGGAGAGCAAGCTGTGCATTTTTGAGTTTGTCTACTTCGCCCGCACCGACAGCGTCATTGATGGCATCAGCGTCTACCAGGCGCGGGAGAATGCCGGGCGTCTGCTGGCCAAACGCTTCCCGGCCAACGCTGACCTCGTGTCCGGCGTGCCCGATTCGGCCATCACCTCGGCCATCGGCTTTGCCAAGGAGAGCGGCATCCCCTTTGGGGAGAGCCTGGCCAAGAACCGCTACGTGGGCCGCACGTTCATACAGCCTCAGCAGGTGAAGCGCGAGGAGGGCGTCAAGATTAAACTGAACGCCCTGCGCCGGAATGTCCAGGGTAAGCGCATCGTACTGCTGGATGACTCCATCGTGCGGGGCACCACCAGCCGCAAGATTGTTGAGATGCTGCGCATGGCTGGCGCGCGGGAGGTGCATATGCGCATCAGCTCCCCGCCGGTCAAGCACCCCTGCTATTTTGGCATTGATACCCCCAACGCCGCCCAACTCATCGGCGCGAACCACACGATTGAGGAAATTCGCAAGCTCATCGGGGCGGACAGCCTGGAGTTCCTCCCTATGGCCGACCTCCTAAAAACAGTGGAAGGCTCGGGCTGCGGCTTCTGCCGCGGCTGCTTTGATGGCAACTACCCCGTACCGGTGGAGGAACTGGAAGCCAAGGCGTAGTATTCTATTTGTTGGCACCCCAGAAGCCGCGAGGCGGTTCATCCGCCCGCGGCACCTGTCGACTGGTATGAGGCACTCGGCCCTCCCCGCCGCAGCGGCGTTCCCTACGTAAACGATGGAATGAGTTGATTGGCCTGAAGCCGTATGACGGCGTGTACGCCATGCGGCAAGCAATACCCCGACCAAGAACTTCTAAACTCGCCAAGGCGCACAGCGCCGCAGGCGACCCCGGAGGGAAATATGGATTACAAGCAGGCAGGTGTGGACGTCGAGGCCGGTTATGAGGCCGTGGCACGCTACAAGCAGCACATTCGGCGCACGCTGACTGAGGGCGTGCTGGGTGATGTCGGCTCCTTCGGCGGCTTCTTCTCGCTCAAAGCCTTTGCGGGCATGGAGGAACCGGTGCTGGTCTCCGGCACCGACGGCGTGGGCACCAAGCTCAAGATCGCCTTTGCCACCGACCGGCATGACACCGTAGGCATCGACGCGGTGGCCATGTGCGTCAATGACATCGTCTGCCAGGGAGCCAAGCCCCTATTTTTCCTGGATTATCTGGCCACCGGCAAGCTCGACCCCGAGCGCGCCGCCCAGATCGTGGCCGGCGTGGCCGAGGGCTGCGTGCAGTCCGGCTGCGCGCTCATCGGCGGCGAGACGGCCGAGATGCCCGGCTTTTACCCCGAAGGGGAGTACGACCTGGCGGGCTTTGCCGTTGGCATTGTGGATCGCAAAAAGTCCATCACCGGCGCGACCATCGCGCCGGGGGACAAGCTGGTGGGCCTTGCGTCCAGCGGGGTGCACAGCAACGGCTTTTCATTGACGCGCAAGCTCATGGGCGACAGCACCGAGGCACTGTCGCAGTTTGTGCCCGCTTTTGGCCGCACCGCTGGGGAGGAGCTGCTCGTTCCCACCCGCATCTATGTCAACACCATTCTGCAACTGACGCAGGAGTTTGCCCTTAAGGGCATCGCCCACATCACCGGCGGCGGGTTCATTGAGAACATCCCGCGCATCCTGCCGGCGGGCTGCACCGCCGTCATCCAGGGTGGCAGCTGGCCGGTGCCGGCGGTGTTCCCCCATCTGCAGGCCTTGGGCGGGGTGGCGGAGCGCGCCATGTACAACACCTACAACATGGGCATCGGCATGGTGCTGGCCGTGCCGGCCGGCGTGGCCGAAGCTGTGGCTGCCCGTGCCACCGCCCTGGGGGACAAGGCCTGGGTCATTGGTGAGGTGGATGAGGGCGAGGAGGGCATCCGCCTGTGTCTGTGAAGAACATCGCGGTGCTGGCCTCCGGCGGGGGTACGAATTTCCAGGCCATTCTGGACGCCATCGCCCGGGGAGAGATCGACGGCCGCGTCTGCGTTCTCATCTACAACCGCAAGGCGGCCTTTGCCGCCCAGCGCGCGCGGGACGCCGGCATTCCGGCGGTCTACGTCAACCGCAAAACACTGGGGGACGAAGCCTTTGGGGCCACCGTCCACCATACCCTCGTGGAGTATGGGGCCGAGGTGGTGGTACTGGCCGGGTGGTTGGAGATCCTGACCGCCGAGACCGTGACCCGCTTTCCGCATCGCATCCTCAATACCCACCCGGCGCTCATCCCGGCCTTCTGCGGCAAGGGAATGTACGGCCACCATGTGCACCAGGCCGTGCTGGATTATGGCGCCAAGGTCTCGGGCTGTACGGTGCACTTTGCCGAGGAAGGTGTGGACACCGGCCCAATCGTGGCCCAGCAGGCCGTGGAGGTGCTGCCCGGCGACACCGCCGACACCCTGGCCGCGCGCATCCTGCCCCACGAGCATCGCCTGCTGGCCGAGGCCGTGGTGCTCCTCTGCGCTGACCGCCTGCGAGTGGAGGGACGGCAGGTCATTGTTCTGCCCAAACAGGATAGAGTGGACGACTGACAAAAGTCAGCACCAGATATTGTTTTTGGGGGATCCCCCGCCAACTGCCGGGAAGCATAGGCTGCGACAAATGGCCCGCCCGGCCACGAACATCGTCATCAAATTTATGGAGGGACAATCCATGCGTGCAATCCTATCCGTTTTTGACAAGACCGGCGTGGTGGACTTCGCCCGGTCACTCCATGGCCTGGGGGTGGAGCTCATCTCCACCGGCGGCACGGCCTCGGCCATCCGCGCGGCGGGCCTGCCCGTGGTGGAGGTCAGCGACCTCACCGGCTTCCCCGAGTGCCTAGATGGCCGGGTCAAGACACTGCACCCGATGATCCACGCTGGCATCCTCGCCATGCGCGGCAACGGGGAGCATATGGCCCAGCTCGCCGACCTGGGCGTCACGCCCATCGACATCGTGGCCATCAACCTCTACCCATTCCAGCAGACGATCGCCAAGCCCGGTGTGACCTTTGAGGAGGCGGTGGAGAACATCGACATCGGCGGGCCCACCATGCTGCGGGCCGCCGCCAAGAACTGGCAGGACGTCGCCGTCGCCATTGACCCGGCGGACTACCCGGCCATCGTTGAGGAACTCACCGCCAGCGGTGAAGTGAGCCGCGCCACCAAGGCCCGCCTGCAGTGCAAGGTGTTTGAGCACACCGCCAACTACGACGCCATGATCTTCGACTACCTGCGCCGCCGCCAGGGCGGGGACTTCCCCCAGCGGCTGACGCTGACCTTTGAAAAGCAGCAGGAGCTGCGCTATGGCGAGAACCCCCACCAGAAGGCTATGTTCTACCGCGAGCCCCAGGTGCCTGCCTCTTCGCTGGCCGCGGCCCGGCAGCTGCACGGCAAGGAGCTCTCCTACAACAACATCGGCGACGCCAACGGCGCGTTGGAGCTGCTGCGGGAGTTTGCCGGCACCACGGTCGTGGCCGTGAAGCACGCCAACCCCTGCGGCGTGGGCACGGCGCCGACGCTGCTGGAAGCCTGGCGCAAGGCCTACGAGGCCGACCCGGTGTCCATCTTCGGCGGCATCGTGGTCACCAATGTGCCGGTGGACGAGCCCACCGCCAAGGAAATGAGCAAGATCTTTCTGGAGATCGTGGTGGCCCCGGCCTTCACGCCCGAAGCGCTGGCCGTGCTCACAAAGAAGAAGAACGTGCGCCTGCTGGAGCTGCCCGGCATCACCACCCCCGTGGCCCGCGGCACCTGGGACATGAAGAAGGTGCTGGGCGGCCTGCTGGTGCAGGACCAGAACCTCGACCTGCTGCCCGAGGGTGACCTGACGGTCGTAACCAAACGCGCGCCTACCGAGCAGGAGATGGCCGACATGCTCTTTGCCTGGCGGGTCGTCAAGCACACCAAATCCAACGGCATCGCCATTGCCAAGGACGGCCAGTCCCTGGGCATCGGGCCTGGGCAGGTCAACCGCATCTGGGCCACCGAGCAGGCGCTGGATCGCTCCGGCGAGAAGGTCAAGGGCGCGGCGCTGGCCTCCGACGCCTTCTTCCCCTTCGATGACTGCGTCAAGGCCGCCGTGGCTGCCGGCATCACCGCCATCATCCAGCCCGGCGGGTCGGTCAACGACGCTGACAGCGTCAAGGCCGCCGACGAGGCCGGCATCGCCATGGTCGTCACCGGCATGCGGCACTTCAAGCACAGCTAACCGGAGTCGCGGTCGTGGCTTTGCGCCGGCCGCCAGTGGGAGAGTCGCTTGTGCAAGCGTTTGGTCAGCCGCGCTGCGTACATGCCGCAGCGCGGCGTTCTATTGTTCGGCTCATGCCGGGTGATTGGCAACGCCGCTGCGGCGGAGAAGGATTACTGCTCCATGCGAGTTTTTTCTCGTGCCACGGGCGGATGAACCGCCTCGTGGCTGCGAAATGAAAGCGTTCCAGCTGGAGTGAAACGCGTAGGCGCTATGGTGTGCGCTTGTGCCGCAATTCCTCCGGCTTGTGGCACTACGAAGCATTCCTTTGGGTGAAATGAATGTATGGTCTGGTGTATACTGGTAAGAAAAACCGGAGGGTGGCAATGCGGACGATTGAGGAGGCGGCGCGGCGAACGCCGGTGACGGGCGAATACGACGTGGTGGTGGCCGGCGGTGGGCTGGCTGGCATGGCGGCGGCCATTGCCGCGGCGCGACAGGGGGCTAAGGTATGCCTTATTGAGAAGGGCTGCATGCTGGGCGGCCTGGGCACGCTGGGGCTCATCACCATCTACCTGCCGCTGTGCGACGGGCGCGGCCATCAGGTGATGTTCGGCCTGGCCGAGGAGCTGCTGCGGCTCTCTATCCGCCACGGGGCGGAGGACGAGTTCCCGGTGGGGTGGCTGGGCGGTGGCACGGCGGAGGAGCGCATCCAACAGCGGTTCTACGTGCAGTACAACCCGGCGCTCTTTGCCATCGAGGCCGAGCGACTGCTCCTTTCCCTGGGGGTCACCATCCACTACGACACCCGTGCCTGCGCCGTGGCCATGGAGGGCGACCGCATCGCCGCCCTCGTGGTGGAGAACAAGGAGGGCCGGCGGGCCATCGCCGGGCGGGCCTTTGTGGATGGCACCGGCGACGCCGATCTTTGCGCCTGGGCCAGTGTGCCCACGGCCAAGCATGTGGAAAACCACCTGGCCATGTGGTACTACGCCGCTGGCGACAGCGGCTACCACCTCTACAAGCTGGCCCGTAACTACTATGCCACCGCGCCGGGCGAGCGGCTCTACGACGGCACCCAGCAGGCTGATGTGGACGCCATGATGATCGACGGACGGGAGAAGATACTGGAGCACTTCCTGAAGGAACGGGAACGCAGCGGTGACGACACGCTCTTCCCGGCTCACGTGCCGCAGGTGCCGTCCTTCCGCATGACGCGGCGCTTGGCCGTGGCCTATGCCCTGGACGATGCCGAGCAGTTCCAGCACTTTGACGACTCCATCGGTCTCACCTGCGACTGGCGCAAGGTCGGCCCTGTGTATGAGATTCCTTACCGGTGTCTGGTGGCGCCCAACGTCGCCAACCTCATCACCGCCGGGCGGTGCATCTCGGTCACCACGGCGATGTGGGACATTACCCGCGTCATCCCCGTGTGCGCGGCCACCGGCGAGGCTGCCGGCATTGCGGCGGCCCAGGGCGCGGCCAGTGGCGTGGCCCTGCCGGAGCTCCCCATTGGGGCGCTGCAGCAGGCCCTGCGCGCGGGCGGCGTGCGCCTGCACACCGACGAAGTCGTTCCCAACCCGGCATAGGAGGAGGAACCCATGAACGAACGACCGCAGATCTACCTCTACGGCATGACGCTCATCACGACGAGCCACCGCCTGCGCGACCGGTTCCCCAAGCCCGACGACTACTCGGAGATTGCCGAAAGCCACAGCTTCCCCGGCGGCGAGACGGGCTCCTGCGCCATCGTGCTGGCGAGCCTGAGTTGCGACATGCGTCTGGATGGCATCCACCTGGGGCGCAAGACCTGGGGGCCTATCACCGATTATTTCCGTGGCACGCCGGTGGACACGTCGCTCATGACCTACGACGAAGGCTTTGACGGCCTGGAGGATATGGTGATCCTCGATCGCCACACCCGCAACGGCTTTGGCATGTTTGAGCGTTTCCACGCCGAGGGCGTGCCCCGGTGGAACCGCCCGAACCGCGAGGCCATCGCTGCCTGCCGCGCCGCAGGTGTGGATCCGTACTTCGCTGGCCAATCCGACGAAGCGGCGCAGCTCTGCCGGGAGCTGGGCAAACCCTTTGTGACCATCGACTGCCGATATGACAGCGAACCCCACCGGCTTTGCTCCGTCAACGTGCTGGCGGGGGAGTTCCTGCGCGGGGCTTACCCCGACGCCGACCGGGATGAGCTCTTTGCCCGCTACACCGAGCACACCGATGGCCTGACCATCTTCACCTCCGGCACGGGGGACATCCTCTTTGGCCGCCGGGGGCAGCCCGTCCAGCGTTTCCCGCCCTATGCGGTTGAGGTCGTCAGCACCCTGGGTGCCGGTGATACCTTCAAGGCCGGTGCAGTGTATGCGCTGGCCCAGGGCATGAATGACCGCGACATTGTGCGGTTTGCCGCAGCGTCGGCGGCGGTGGCCTGCACGGGCTACCCGCTGGCCCTGTACCCGCCCACCCTTGCAAAGGTGGAGGCGCTGCTGGCAACCCGTTGATTTTGACTGTGAGGTGCGAACCATGAACATCCTGCTGGTGGGTGGCGGCGGCCGCGAGCACGCCATCGCCTGGAAACTGAGACAGAGCCCCAAGGTGGACAAACTTTACTGTGCCCCCGGCAACGGTGGCATCGCCGAGGTGGCCACCTGCGTGGACATTGGCGCGCGGGACATTGACGGCATTGTGCGTTTTGCCAGGGAGAATGCCATCGATCTGACCTTTGTGGCCCCCGATGACCCGCTGGCCGACGGCATGGTGGACGCGCTGGAGGCCGTCGGCTGCCCGGCCTTTGGCCCCAGCAAGGCCGCCGCCCGCATCGAGGCCAGCAAGACCTTCGCCAAGGACATCATGGTGAAGTACGGCATCCCCACCGGGGCCAGCGCCTCGTTTGCCGACTACGACGCGGCCTGCGCCTACGTGCGCCAGCAGGGCGCCCCCATCGTGGTGAAGGCCGACGGCCTGGCGCTGGGCAAGGGCGTCTTCATTTGCGCCACCGTGGAGGAGGCGCTGGAAGCCCTCGCGACCATCATGGTCAAACAGGCCTTCGGCACGGCCGGCGGCACCGTACTGGTGGAGGAGTTTCTGCAGGGCCCCGAGGTGTCGCTGCTGTGCTTCACCGATGGCAAGACCGTGGCGGTCATGCCCCCGGCGCAGGATCATAAGCGCGCGCTGGACGGCGACCAGGGGCTCAACACCGGAGGAATGGGTGCCTTCGCTCCCACGGCGACACTGACACGGGAGCAGATCGAGGATATGACCCAGCGGGTCTTGCTGCCCGCGGTGCGCGGCATGGCGGCTGAGGGCTGCCCTTTTCAGGGTATCTTGTATGCCGGACTGATGCTGACCGAGCGCGGCGTGCGGGTGCTTGAGTTCAACGCCCGCTTTGGCGACCCCGAGACCCAGGTCATCCTCCCCCTGCTGGAGACGGATCTGGTCGACATTCTGCTCGCGATACGCGAGCAGCGCTTGGCTGACCTCGACATCCGCTGGAAGGCGGGCGCGGCGGCGGTGGTGGTGTTGGCCTCCGGCGGGTACCCGGGCGACTATGCCAAGGGGTACCCCATCACGGGGTTGGCGGAGGCCGAGTCCACCGGTGCCATCGTCTTCCACAGCGGCACGGCCCTGCGGGAGGGGCAGCTCGTCACCAACGGCGGGCGGGTGCTGGGTGTGACGGCCACCGCTGACAACCTGGCCGCAGCCATCGACCGGGCATATGGCGGGGTGGAGCGCGTACAGTTCCAGGATGCTCACTATCGCCGGGACATCGGCCGCAAGCGCGGCGGCATTGCCTGATTGCGCTCCTTGTGGCACAATGGATTGAGCAGCTTGCCAGAAAAGTACGCATGGGCAAAGCAACCAGGAGCCGATCGCCGATTCATTCGGCGGGAGGAACCGTTGCGTTTGTGCAATGCGAGACAGTAGTAGAACCCGCCCGCGGCGAAACGTATCCGCAAAAACCGCATGAGTGCTGCTGTTTGAAATCGTTTGGCGACCCGTGCGGCAAACGATTTAAGGCCATTGAGACAAGCTGTCCAAATCGCGAATGCCGCCGCAGCGGCATTCGCGAAGTCTGAAGGAGCCGGGCATGACCAAACGCTGTATCCTGATCTTTCCACAGTTTCAAAACGCCGACGTCATTGAGGACATCCGCCGGCGGTACGACCCGGCGGCCCGCACGGTGCCGGCGCACATCACGCTGGTGTTCCCGTTTGAAAGCGACCTTTCGGCCGCGGCGGTGCGCCGCCATGTCACGACGGCCCTGCAGGGGGTGGAGCCGGTGGCGCTCTCAGTCCAGGGGGTCTCGGTGCGCAAACACTTTGGCAACTACCTGCTGCTCGATATCCACCGTGGCCGCAATAAGCTCATCGAGATTCACCGGCGCCTCTACACTGGCGTCCTCGCGCCCTACCTGCCCCAGTGGCGCAGGAGCTTCGACCCCCACATCACCGTGGGCCGTTTGGAGGACGACGAGGCCTTTGAACGGGCCTGGCAGGATGTGCGGGGGTTGGAGACGGAGTTCCGCACCTGCCTGCGAGAGGTCGCGGTGGAGATTATGGGTGAGCACGACGAATCGATCATCGAGAGCACCTTCTCCCTGCCGCTGGAGGGGAAGGGCTGACCCGGAGGTTACCACAGGAACTTGTTTGCGCCGGCATGCGTCCCAAGAGCAACGAAACAGTGCGGTTGTGCGGGAAATATGCCGGTGTTATACTATGGAAAACACCGCATGGATAGTGAAAAAACGAATGATGGGGGTGACCCACAATGAAGAGCCGTGGGAAATTGGGTTTGGCGGCGGTGCTGGCATTGGCGCTGCTGTGGATGACGGCGGTGGGGGTGGGCGCGCTGCCCGAACCCACCACGAGCCCGCAGGTCTCCATGCCGCTGGCGACGCTGCTGCCGGTGGTGTCGCCGGGAGCATCCAGCGAGGACGTGGTCACCGTGTCTGACAGCAAACTGAGGGCGGCGCTGCATGCCGCCGCCGGGGTGGGCGAAGCCACGCCCCTGCGCCGGTCGGATTTGGCGCGGCTGGGCGGCGGGCTTGATCTCTCCGGCAAGGGCATCGCCAGCGCCGAAGGGTTGCAGTGGTGCGTCAATGTCACGGCCATCGATCTTTCGGGCAACAAGCTGACCAAGCTCCCCAGCGGGCTGGAGAAGCTGACGGCGCTCAACACCATCGTGCTCGATAACAACAAGTTCACATCCTTCCCCACGGCGCTGTATTCGGCACCCAAGCTGGCTACGATCTCCCTGCGGGGCAACACCATCTCCAAGATGCCCGACACCATCGGGTCGCTCAAGGCCGTGACATCGCTCGATTTGGCCGGCAACAAGCTGGAGAGCGTGAACGCCAAGGTGAGCAAGCTGACGACCCTGCGGACGCTTGCGCTGGCCGATAACAGCATCGGCACGCTGCCCAAGGCGGTCTTCCAGCTCCCTGCGCTGGAGAAACTCGATGCCTCCGGCAACCTCCTCAAATCTCTGCCGGTGGACGCGGCCAAGGCTCCCAAGCTCGCCACCCTGGACGTGAGCGACAACCTGCTGGAGGCCCTGCCCGAGGGCATTGGCGGCGCGCCGGCACTCACAAGCCTGGACGCCAGCGACAACCGCCTGACCGAGGTGGAGCCCACGCTGGCCGCCGGCAAGCTTAAGACCCTGCGGCTGGACATCAACCGCCTGCGCACCCTGCCGGACACCCTGTCGGGCAAGAGCTTTGACGCCATCAGCGTGGAGTGGAACTTCCTCGACATGTCCGGCGGGTCAGGCCCGCGCAAGGTGATGGAGAGTATCAACGCCAAGGACAAGCTCTTCTCCAACCAACTGCCGGCCATGGAGCAGGGCAAGACCACGGTGACCTCCACCACGGTGGCGCTGACGTGGCCGCTGTGCACCGAGGGCAGCAACGGCACCGGCAGTTGGAAGATCAACAAGTACTACGTCTACCGCGTGTCCGGCGATTCGCTCAAGAGCCTGGCCGCGCCGGATAAGCTGGCTACCTCCTTCGTCGTCACCGACCTCAAGGAGAACACGAGATACACCTTTATGCTGGGGGTGGAGTACGACCTGACCGTGGGGGAGCAGAAGTACACCCACCGCAGCTTTGTCACCGTGCCGGTGAAGACGCTCAAGGCCACCGCGACCGAGGCCTCTGTGGTGACGGCCACCGCCAGTGCCGCCAGCACGGCCAAGGTGACGGCCACTTCTTCGGCCAAGGTGTCAGCCTCCCCCAAGGCCACCAAGGCCCCTGCCAAGGGTGGCAGCCGCGTGGGCACCATCGTGCTCATCGTGGTGGGCGTGGTAGCGGTGGCGGCGGCCGTAGTCCTGCTGCTCCTCTACCTGCGCAACAACGCAGGGCCCAGTGCCCCCGGCCGCAACCGCCTCGGCGTTCGCCGGCGCAAGTGACAGCGGCCAAACGCGATTTGTAACACAACAACCATCGCCCGGCAAGCATTTGCTGGGCGATGGTTTGTTCATGCGGGAGGTTGCTCTGCCGTCAATGGGCGGCAGCAAGCCGGCCGGTTTGGTTTGAGTCAACCGGACAGCTGGTACGCCCTGCGCTCTTAGGCTATACTGATGGGGACAAGCGAGGGAGGTGCACCATGAAGGACTTCATCATGGTGGGTGGGCCGGCGGGGGTCGGCAAGACGACCGTCTGCCGGGAGCTCCTGCGTACCATGGGCCGCTGTGCTTGGCTGGACGCCGACTGGTGCTGGATGGTACACCCCTGGCACCCCAAAACCACCGAGCAGCAACGAACGGTCGAACGGCTCTTCGGGCAGATTCTGGATCAATACTTTGCAGACCCGCAGACCGATGTGGTGCTCTTCAGCTGGCTCATGCACGGCGACTTCATGTTTGACCTGGTGACCGACACGCTGACAGCCCGGGACTATCGCCTGTGGAAGTTCGCGCTGGTGTGTGAGGACCGCGAGGTGTACCGTCGGCGTCTCACGTATGACGGGCGGCGCACCGAGCAGGTGGAGGGTGCCGAAACCATGGAGCGCTACCGTGCGCTCCATGCCACGGTGCTAAACACCTCCCGGTTGACCCCGGCACAGGTGGCCCAGGCCATTCAACGCCAAGTGACCGGCGGCGGGCGGTGACCGCCGTTACTTCTTCCGCCGGAACAGGCCGATGAGCAGCAGCAGCACCACCGCGCCCAGCGTGGCCACCAGCAGGCTCCAGATGTTGAAGCCGGTGAACCCGTAGGAGCCGATGAGGCTCATGATGAACCCGCCGATGGCCGCACCGACGACGCCGACCAGGATGTTCATGAATGCGCCCATCTCCCGGTTTTTGCCGGTGATCATGCTGGCAATCCAGCCAGCCAGAGCGCCAACGATGATCCAACTCAAAATACCCATGTGTGCTCTCCTTTTCGTGCATCCCACGTTGGTGGGATGAAATGGGTGCAGCCGGAGGAATCCGGTTTCACACCCTTAGTATGGTGGAGGAGTTGGCTTTTATTCCAGCCCGGTGCAAGGGGGATTGGCAGGAAAAAGGCGACAGCCATGGAAAAATGCAGAAACGCGGAAAAGCGCAAAGCAACGAGGTGGACGGGCATGAAGGAACTGCGGGTGACTGTGTGGAGCGAGGGGTTCGCCGACGACCCCAAAGGCGCGGCAGCCTACCCCGAGGACGTCAATACGGTCATCGCCAATTTTTTGGCGCGGGAGCCGGGGCTCACCGTGCGTACGGCGGGGTTGCTGCAACCCCAACAGGGCCTGCCCGATGAGGTGCTGGACACGACCGACGTGCTGGTGTGGTGGTCCCACCTGCACAACGACGCCATCGCAAGCGACCGGGTGGACCGTATCGTGCGGCGCATCACCGCCGATGGCATGGGTTTCCTGGCCCTGCATTCAGGCATCTACTGCGCGGTGATGGACCGGCTCGTCGGCCCCGTCTGCGGCCGCCGGCAGTACCGGGAGAGGGGCGAACGGGAGCGCATCTGGGTCATCGACCGCAGCCACCCCATCGTGGATGGGCTGGAGCGGGATTACATCGACGTGCCGCACTCCGAGATGTACTCCGAGCCCAATGGACGCTGTGCGCCTGATGAGTTGGTGTTCATCAGCTGGTTCCAGGGTGGCGAGGTGCTGCGCAGCGGCTGCTGCTACCGGCGCGGGGCCGGCAAGCTCTTTGCCTTTGCCACCGGGCACGAGGAATACCCCATCTACCACCAGCCAGACATCCAACGTGTGCTCACCAACGCCGTGCGCTGGGCCGCCCCCATCCGCACCACGCCGGTCACCCACTGTGTGGCCGAGCCGTTGGAGCCGCTGGAGTAGAGCTGAAATGGGTCAGCTGGCAGGGTGGTAGACGTAGAGGGCAAGGAAAAAGCGGGTGGAACACGATCGTGTTCCACCCGCTGAGCATTCTGCGATTTACCGCCCGGAGATCTTCACCGAGCCAGCGGAGGAATGAACGGTAAGCTGGGGCCCGCCGCTGCCAAGTGTCCCCACGACCGCGTCCTTCTCGCTGGTTTGGCTCTGGATCGTCAGCTCCTCGAGCGTCACGCGCCCAGCGGAGGAGGAAGCGTTCAGGTTGGCCGAAATGTCGGCGGGCAGGGTGACCTCCACCGACCCGGCGGAGCTGTCGATGTCGCAGTTGCCGGTGAGTGCGAGGAAGTCTGCCGTCACAGGGCCGGCGGAGGAATCCAGGGACACCGCGCCGGAGATGTTGTGCACGGTGACGCTGCCAGCAGAGGACTTTACGGTACCGCTGCCCGTTTGGAGACCGGCGAGCTCCACCGGCCCGGCAGAGGACTTGATCTCGATGGTGTCGGCGGAGAGGGTTCCGCCCTCGACGGCCCCGGCGGAGGAATTGAGCCGCAGCCATTGCTTGGCGCTCACATCCCCCAGCCGCACCGGCCCGGCGGAGGATTTGATTTCGATGGTATCGGCAGAGAGGACGCCGGTTTCAATGGCACCGGCGGAGGAATTGAGCGTCAAGGATTGGCTGACGGTCACACTCCCCAGGCGCACCGCCCCGGCGGAGGAGTGGAGATCCAGGCTCTTGAGCTCCAGAGGCGAGTCAACCTCGATGCCCCCGGCCGAGGAGTCGCCGGTCAGGTCGCCCCGGTACCCGGCGGGCAGGGTGATGTCCAGCGTCATGCGGCGGACGTTGAGGAAGAACAGGGGATGCTTGACCAGCGCCTGCACTCGCACCGTGTCGCCTTCCGTCGCCACCTGCAGCAGGTTGTCCACCTCTTGGCCCAGCAGGGTCACGCTGCCACTGAGGTGGGCGGTGACCGCGGTGGCGGCCGCATCGGTGTGCAGGCGCACGGTGGCGATGTTGGAGCGGATCTCCAGCCGGTCAAAGCCTTCCAGCGCCTGACTCTGTGTCTCGTCCACGTCCCGGGTGATGACATGGGCATCCCACCCCATGCGCACCAGGCCGTAGCCCACGCCGAAGACGACGATGAGCACGGTCAAAACGACAATCCATGGTTTCTTCATTGCATTCTCCACACTTGTTATCTTCTGGCATTATATCATAACAAAACCATGGAACATAGTTCGCGCGTTACGCGTTGGCGCTGGCGGCCTCCTGCCGTTGGCACAGCAGCAGGGCCTGCTCCCGCTCGGCGGTGTCGGCGGGCAGGCGGGGGAAGAGCACCTCCGTCTCACCAATGACGAGCCCCGCCGGCGGGGCGACGGGTTGCCACACCGGCGCGCCCAGCCCCAGCCAGCCCCGAATGCGTGCTGCCGAGAATGGCAGGAACGGCTCCAGCAGGTTGCCCAGGTTGGCGATGGCGTAGAGGCACGTCGCCAGCGTGACCGCGCAGTCCTCGGGGTCGCTCCCGCGGGTGAGCCAGGGCTGGCGGGCGTCAAAGTATTTGTTGAGCCGGCGGATGAGCGCGAACACGCCGTCAAGGGCCGTTTTGCACTCCAGTGCCTCAATGCGCTGGGCCGTTTCGGCGTAGCAGGTCTCCACCTGGGCGGTCACGGCAGGGTCAACCCCAGCTACCGGCGCTTGCCCGCTGAGGTAGCGAGCCACGAACTGCAGTGTGCGGTTGACGAGGTTGCCGAAGGCGCCCAGCAGCTCGCTGTTGTGGCAGGCGACAAACTCCGGCCAGCTGAAGTCGGCGTCCCGCTTCTCCGGCGCGTTGGTCGTGAGGAAGTAGCGAATGGAATCGGCGGGGTAACGCGCCAGCAGATCCGGCACCCATATGGCCCAGTTGTGGGAGGTGGAGATCTTGCGCCCGTCCAGCGTCAGGTACTCGCTGGAGACGATGCGGTCGGGCAGGCGCAGGCCGCCGTGGGCAAGGAGCAGTGCCGGTAGAATGACCGTGTGGAAGGGGATATTATCCTTGCCGTGCACGTAGTAGTGCAGGGCGTCTGACCCCCACAGAGCGTTCCAATCGGTGCCGCGCTGCTGGCAGACGGTGGCGCTGGCCGAGAGGTACCCCAGAACGTTCTCAGCCCAGATGTAGATCTTCTTGTCCTCGTACCCGGCGTGGGGCACGGGGATGCCCCAGTCCAGGTCGCGTGTGATTGCCCGGTCCCGCAGCCCCTCCATGATGTAGCGCCCGGTCTGGCCGATGGCGTTGCGCCGCCAGCCGCGGGCCTCCCGCACCAGGGCGGCCAGAGGACGCTCCAGCTTGGAGAGGGCCAAAAAGAGGTGCTGGGAAGGCCGAAACTGCACCTCGCCCCCGCAGACGCTGCAGGCGGTGTCACGCAGGGTCTCGGGCTCCAGCATGGTGCCGCAGGCCTCGCACTGGTCGCCGCGCGCCGTGGCCCCGCAGGCCGGGCACAGCCCCGTCACAAAACGGTCGGGCAGGAAGCGCAGGCAGTGGGGGCACCAGGCCTGCTCCACCACCTTCTCATACACATGCTCCCCCCCGTAGAGCCGCCGATGGAAGGCCTGCACAAAATCCTTGTGCGCAGGCCCGCTGGTCTTGGTGTAGAGGTCGTAGGAGAACCCCAGTGCCGCGAAGTTCTCGGCAAATTCCCGGTGGTAACGCTCGGAGACCTCCCCGGGCGTGGAACCCTCCCGCTCGGCTTTCAGGCTGATGGGCGTGCCGTGGCAGTCACTGCCGGAGACGTAGTACACCTCGTCCCCCCGCATGCGGTGGTAGCGGGCCAGAATGTCGCCGGGCAGCAGCCCCGCGATGTGCCCGATGTGCAGCGACCCGTTGGCGTAGGGCCAGGCCCCCCCGATCATTACCTTCATGTTGCCGCCCTCCTTCACAAAAAAACGCCCGTCTCCCACATTCGGGAGACGGGCTGTGCGCTCGTGTTACCACTCCAGTTCGCCAGCCGCTCGCGCGGCAGGCCTCATCTGGTACGCGCGTATAACGCGGATACCCCTGCGCTGATATCGGTCGCTACCCCGGCCCAGGCTCAACCCGCGTGCGGATTCGCCCAAGCGGACTCCGGGATCATGTTCGGCGGTTCGTTCCCGCTTCCTTTCAGCACGCCGGCTGGGCCGGCACGGAAGCTCTCTGTGAGAGAACGGGGCAACCTACTCTTCCCTTCCTCGTCCATACATTTGATGTGCAATCATTCTAGCCCCGGGCCGGTGGCGCTGTCAAGGGAAATCCTTGCGAACGATATGGGTTTGCCATAACGATGAACGCCGCCAACGACTTGGCCACGTGCGGTTGGCGGATAGCAGTTATTGGGCCTGCTCGGGGGTCGAGGGGGCCACTCCAGCGTGCACGACTTCGGTCTCCGCGCCGTCGTAGAGCCCCTCGTGGGCGCGGGCCAGGTCGATGAGCTTCCACGCTTTGGCGTTCAGGCCATCAAGCGTGGGCGCCATTGTGCAGGTCAGCTGCACGGCAAAGGGCCGGTCGGCGTCGACGGGGCCTTCCTCGCTCTCCCGGCTGTCGGTGATCTCGGCGCTCTCCATGCCGGCGGCCTTGGCCTCGGCCGCGATCTGCTCGCCGGCCTCCCGCGTCTTGGTATAGAGCCAGAAGTAGACGGGGCGGGCGGCGGCGCTGTCATCGCCGTGGTCTTTGAGCTCCTGCAGGATGTCCATGTGGTTGATGTGCTGCAGCTTGTGTTCGTCGGGGGCCAGCCGGTCGGTGTAGAAGAGCCATTCCGGGTCGTCCTTCACCAGCACCATCGTGGGCGTGCGACCCCGCCGCTGGCAGATGCGATTGAGGCTGTCGGTCACGGCCTGCTTGTCCTCCGGCCGGCAGTAGAAGGCGATGTACATGTGTTCGGCGGCGGTCACGATGGCCCGGCCGGCGTAGAGGTACCCCACTCGCTGGGCGTCGGCAAAGGCGTCGGCCTCCAGCGTGTGCAAGGCGTCCAGCTCCTCCCGCGAGACGGGCGGCTCCTGGCCGGCCAAAATCTGCGCGGGCAGGATGACCGCCACATAGACTGAAAACTCATCCTTCACGGCCAAGTCAGCCAGACCCAGGTCAACGGTGTAGTAGACGGGTTTTTCCTCATATTGATCGACGTAGGAGCGCACATGGCTCTCATACGCCGGGAGCTTTGCCTTTTTGCCAAAGAGAGTTCGGAAGATGCTCATTGGGCAGCCCGCACCCTTTCCTCGTTTTCCCCATTTTACACCGCGCACCCCGTCGCTTCAAGGCAAACCGGGGGATTGGCTATAGTATTGTCAATGTTTTCCAGTCCATACCGCCCCTTTTGGCGCATCCACCCACCGGTATAAATCGCTGGGGACCCGTCGATACCATAGTGGAGGTGAATGCATGTCTGTTACCGTTGGCATTCCACGGGGGTTGGTGTACCATCCCTACGGTTCTATTTGGCGCGGTTTTTTAGAGGAGATGGGCGTGGCGTTCGAGCTTTCGCCGCCACTGACCGCAAGGTGCTGGAGGCTGGCGTGGCCTCCTGCGTGGGCGAGGCCTGCCTACCGGTGAAAGCCTGGTTTGGGCACCTACTAGCGCTGCAGGGCCGGGCCGATTGGGTGCTGACGCCGCGGTACCGCAGCGTCTCCCACCGGGAGTGGATGTGCCCCAAGATCGGCGGCCTGCCGGATATGGCCCGCACGGTGCCCGGCCTGCCGCCGCTTTTGGACCCGGACATCAACTGCCACGACCGCGACGGCGGCAGCCTGCGGGCGGCGCTGTGGACGGCCGACCGCCTGGGGCTCGATCGCCGAAAGGCGCGGGCGGCTCACGACCGGGCACTGGCGCGTTACCTCAATGACCGGGCGGCGCGGGCAGCACCCTTCCGGCCCGATGGGCCCAGGCCCGCCGGGGGGCGCATCCTGCTGCTGGGGCACCGGTACCTCACGGAGGACCTGTTCCTCAACATGGACGCGGCCCGGAGGTTGCGCGCCCTGGGGGCGGAGGTGGTGACGATGGACCGCTACGACGGGCGCACGCTCCGCCAGGCGGCTGCGGGGCTCGCAAAACCCCTCTTCTGGCAGATCGGCGCGGAGACCGTGGGCTGCGCCGAGTTGCTCAGCCGGCAGGCCGATGTGGACGGCGTTCTGTTTTTGACGTGCTTTGGCTGTGGGCCCGACTCCTTTGCGGGCAGCATGGCCCAGCGGCGGCTGCGGCGGGCCGGGGTACCCTTTGCCTTCCTGTCGCTGGATGAGCACACCGCCCCCGCCGGGCTGGACACCCGGTTGGAGGCGTTCCTCGATACCGTACGCTGGAGGCGGGAGGCATGAAGATTGGCTTCCCCAACATGGGCACGGTGTCGCTGACGGTCAAGGCCTTTCTGGACGACGTGGGGGCGGACTATGTGCTGCCGCCGCCCACCACTCGCCGCACGCTGGAGCTGGGCACCCGCTGGACACCGGAGGACGCCTGCCTGCCGCTGAAGCTGACGACGGGCACACTGCTGGAGTGCCATGAGCGGGGCGCGGACACCCAGCTGATGCTGGGAGCGTGGGGGCCTTGCCGCTTTGGTTACTACTGCCAGATGCAGCGGGAACTCATCGAGGACGCGGGCTGCGCCATGGAGCCGCTGCACCTGGAGGTGGCTGCCCAGGGCCTGGGTGAGACACTGCGCCGGGCCAAACGCCTGGTCGGTTCGACCGGGCCAGCCGCCGTGGCGCGCACGGCCCGCAACACCGGGCGCATCGCCGCGCGGCTGGATGAGCTGGAGCGCCTGACCCGCTGGGTGGTGGCGCGGCAGGCGCGCGCGGGACAGGCCGAGGGCCTGTGGCAGCAGGGTCTGCGCCGGGGGCGGGAGGTCGTGGGCACGCAGGCCATGCTGGCCCACCTGGCGGCGTTGGAGGAGAGCCTGCGGGCCGTCCCCCTGCGGCCCGACGCTCAGCCCCTGCGGGTGGGTGTTGTGGGCGAGATCTACGGCACCATCGACGCCTGGACCAACCTGGGGCTGGAGGGTCGCCTGGGTGCGCTGGGGGTGGAGGTGGAGCGGGCTGTGACCATCAGCGACTGGCTGGACAACTACCTCGTGCGCAAGGCCCTGCACCTGCCGCGCGATTTGCGATATGCCGAGGCCGCCGCACCCTATGTCGGGGCAGACATCGGCGGCCACACGCGGGAGACGGTGGGCCACACCCTGCTGCACGCGCGGGCGGGGTTTGACGGGGTCATTCAGATCTACCCGCTGGGCTGCGGGCCGGAAATTGTGGCGCAGACGATCCTGCCCGGCATCGCCCAGGAGACGGGGATGCCGGTGATGACGCTGGTGATGGATGAGACGACGGGGGAGGCGGGCCTGCAAACGCGGCTGGAGGCCTTTGTGGACCTGCTGGAGACCCGCCGCAGCAGACGGGAAGGAGGACTGGCATGAGCGAGTGTTACCTGGGGGTGGACGTGGGCTCCGTCAGCACCAATGTGGTGCTCGTGGAGGGCGACGGGCAGATCGTCCACCGGCAGTACCTCAAGACCGCTGGGCGACCGGTGGAGGTGGTGCAGGGAGCCTTGGCCGCCCTACAGCCCGAGATGGGTGGCCGCGCGGTGGCCGGGGTGGGCACCACCGGCAGCGGGCGGGCGCTGGCCGCCGCCATGCTGGGGGCTGACGTCGTGAAGAACGAGATCACCGCACACGCGGTGGCCGCCCAGCGCCACCGGGCCGATGTGCGCACCGTGCTGGAGATCGGCGGCCAGGACTCCAAGATCATCTTCCTGCAGGATGGCGTGGTGACAGACTTCGCCATGAACACAGTCTGCGCCGCCGGCACAGGCTCATTCCTTGATAGACAGGCCGAGCGGCTGGACGTGCCCATTGCCGACTTTGGCCGCCTGGCCCTGCAGAGCGACCACCCCGTGGCCATCGCCGGTCGCTGCGCCGTGTTTGCGGAGAGTGACATGATCCACCAGCAGCAGAATGGCCACGGGCAGCCGGACATCATCGCTGGCCTCTGCCAGGCGCTGGTGCGCAACTACCTCAACAACCTGGCCAAGGGGCGGGCCATTGCCGGGCCGGTGGTGTTCCAGGGCGGGGTGGCCGCCAACGCTGGCATGGTGCGGGCCTTTGAGCAGGCACTGGGCTGCCCGGTGGAGGTGCCTCCTCACCACGATGTGATGGGTGCTTGGGGCGCGGCGCTACTGGCCCGGCGGCAGGCGACGCGGCAGGGCGTGCCCACGGCCTTTGCGGGCTTCGAAGGGCTGCGGCGTACCTTCCGCAGCCGCACCCGGCGCTGCGGGGGCTGCGGCAACGACTGCGAGGTCGTGCTCTTTGGCACCGACGAGGGTGTGCTGGCCCGGTGGGGTGGGCGTTGCCCACGGGCGCAGACACTGGAGTAAAAAAATTGCAAACAACTTAACATTTTTGTTACCTGTGAATTTTCTGTTTTGAATAGACAGGCATTTACCTTCTTTGCGGCATATGCTATGATGCACATGGTTTTGTAAAGTAACATGTAACTGCAAGGGGAGGCTTGGCATGCCCATGGCTGAACTGCAAACCACAGGGATGATCGCCGATGTGCAGCGCTTTTCGCTCCACGATGGGCCGGGCATCCGCACCACCGTCTTTTTGAAGGGTTGCAACCTGCTCTGTGCCTGGTGCCACAACCCGGAGACCGTCGCCTTTCAACCACAGGTACTGCTTAATATGGAACGCTGCATCGCCTGCGGGCACTGCGACGAGGGGTGCTTTTCGGGCGCGCGTCGCGTCTGTGGGGTGGAGCGCACCGTGCAGGATGTGCTGGATGAGGTGCTGCTGGATCAGCCCTATTACGGCGACGACGGTGGCATCACCATCTCCGGCGGGGAGCCGCTGTGCCAGCTGGATTTCACGAGCCAGCTGTTGCTGGCCTGCCGGGAGCGGGGCCTGCACACGGCGTTGGAGAGCAACCTGTGCTTCCCCTGGCCCATCGCGCGGCAGGCGTTGCAGCAGTGCCGCCTGCTGATGTGCGACCTCAAGCACTGGGATCGGGAGGAGCACCGCCGCTGGACCGGCGCCTACAACGACCAAGTGAAGGAGAACATCCGCAACGCGGCCCAACTGGGCCTGCCAGTGCTGCTGCGCACGCCGGTGGTGCCCGGCGTCAACGACAGCGAGGAGGTCATCGGCGCCATCGCGCGGTTCGCCGCCGAAATCCCCACGCTGGTGTGCTACGAGCTGCTGCCCTACCACCCGCTGGGGCTGGCCAAGGGGAAGCTCGAGAATGGCTTTGAGCCGCAGGCTTTTGTGAAGCCCACGCGGCAGCGTATGGAGGAATTGGCGTGGGCCGCCGACCGGGCCGGGGTGCCGGTGCGCATCGGCGGGCGCGCCCTGCAGGATACGCCGCAGGAGTAGCGGCGACGCCACAGACACAACGAGGGAGGGGACCAACATGATTGCCACCGACGAGATGACCTACCGCCAGCGCATTGCCGCCCTGCGGGAGAAGAAGATCGCCCACACGCTGGCCAAGGCCAAGCAGCAGGGCTACATGGACGGCGACGACTATGGCACCGTGCCCATGCCGGAGGACTTCACCTTCACCGCCACGCCCAACCACCCCAACGGGGGTTTCTATGGCTACAAGGCCTGTGCGGAGAATTTCGCCGCCCTCATGGCAGTCCACCCCATCTATGTGGATCCGCTGGAGGGCCTCTGCGGCCGGTGGCGCGCCATGCTCACCAGCTACCGTAAGCCTTGGCCGGAGGATCTCTTTCCCTTTGACGAGCTGAAGGCCGACCAGGAGAAGTATGGCATTGGCAGCGGCATGAACAGCGACAGCCACTTTGCCATCGATTATGAGCTGGGCATGGCGCTGGGCTTTGGCGGCGTGCTGGGGAAGATCCGTGCCTGCCGCGCCAGCAATCCCGGCCATGAGGAGTTCTACGACGCTGAGGAGACGACGGTATTGGCCATCCAGGGTTGGATTGCCCGCCACATTGCCGAGGTGGAGCGGCTGCTTGCGGTGGAGGAGCGCCCGGAGATCCGCCGGACGCTGGAGGTCATGCTGGCCTGCAATCGCAACGTCATCGACCAGGCCCCGCAGACGTTCATCGAGGCCTGCCAGTGGATGGCGTGGTTCAACTGCGTCTCCCGCGTTTACGACCGGGACGGCGCGGGTTGTGCCATCGACCAGGTGCTGCTGCCCTACTACCGGCGGGACAAGGCCGCCGGCATCATTGACGACGAGCAGGTCAAGTTCTATCTGGCCGATCTCCTGCTCATTGAGACGCACTATTACCAGCTCTCCGGCTGTGACGCCCAGGGGCGCGACCTGACAAACGAACTCTCCTGGCTCATTCTGGAGGCCGCCCACTGGCTCAATACCTCCAACAACCTGACGGTGCGCGTGCACGACAACCTCGACCCGGCGTTCTTCCGCAAGGCGGTGGAGTACCTCTTCACCGACCGCAACGGCTGGCCGCGCTTCTCGGGCAACAAGGGGCTGATGGGTTACGCCCGCAACGCTGGCACCAGCGAGGATGACGCCCGCAAACGCATTGCCGTGGGTTGCAACTGGAACGCCGTGCCGGGTCGCGAGTACCCGATGAACGACTGCGTGAAGATCAATGTGGCCAAGGTGTTCGAGCTCTCCTTCCAGGAGATGATGGGGGACGGCGAGCGCTCCATGGAGCGGCTGATGACCCTGATGGAGGGGAACCTCAGGCGCGCGGTGGAGGTGACCGCCGCCGGCATCAACCACCACATCCGCTACCAGCACGCCGTGCTGCCCGAGCTTGTGATGAACCTCTACATGCAGGACACCATCGAGCGCGGGGAGGACATCACCCAGTGCGCTGCGCTGTTCACCGTGGGCATCGACGGCGTGGGGCTGGGCACCGTGGCCGACTCCCTGGCCGCCATGGAGCAGCGCGTCGTCAAGGAGGGTCGCGTCACCTGGGACGAGCTGGCCCAGGCCCTGAAGGACGACTTCCAGGGCCATGAGCGGCTGCGGCTGATGCTGATGAACTCCGACCGCTACTGCCAAGGCGCGTCGCTGGGTGACCGCTGGGCCGAGCGCGTGAGCGACCTGCTCACCAGGCTCATCAAGGCCCAGCCAATGCCCGAGGGCCGCACGCTGGTGCCGGGCTGGTTCTCCTGGAGTAACACGATCTTCTTCGGCCAGCAGGTGGGCGCGACGCCCGATGGCCGCCGCGCCCACGCGCCGGTCACCCATGGCGCCAACCCCAACCCCGGCTTCCGCAAGGATGGCGCGGTGACGGCCATGGCCACCGGCATTGCCCGCATTCAGCCCGGCTACGGCAACACCGCCCCCCTGCAGCTGGAGTTTGATCCCCGCATCTCGGTGGAGGAGGGTGGCATCGACCGCGTGGCCGCCGTCATCAAGGCCCACGTGGACATGGGCGGCACCCTCATCAACATCAACGTGCTCGATAAGGACAAACTCATGGAGGCCCACCGCGACCCCCTGTCTCACCCGGATCTGGTGGTGCGCGTCACCGGCTTCACCGCGTACTTCGCCACCCTCTCGCCGGAGTTCCGGCAGTTGGTCGTCGACCGCTTCGTCGAGGGGCTGTAACCGGTCGGCTGATCGCCAGCAAATAGCAACAGGCAGGGAACCACGTTTCCTGCCTGTTTTTACGTTTGGGCGGGTTGGTTACTCGGCCTTTGGTGGCCAGAAGTCGCCGATCTTGCCCAGGTGCCGGCCGATGGTATGGTAGTCCCCGGCGTAGACGATCGGGTCCAACACCGTAAGATCCAGCTCCTTGGCGTGCTGCAGCTCCTCCATCACCTGGACGTTGCGCATGGCACAGAAGTACGTGCCGGTGTCGCCGGTCACCACACTGCGCTCCGCTTCGCACTCATAGACCCAGCGGCTGGGGCGGAGGGTGGGCACCGGCAGCACCAGCCCCTGCTCCACCTCGTCTGCGAAGGCGTCCTTCGTGCCGTTGTTGCCGGAGCAGGAGCCATAATAATCGAGCATGGGCAGCATGTCGGCGCTGACGAGGTTGGCAGAGAGCATACCGGTGCGCTCCACATTGCGCCGGGTGCGCTTGGTGCCAAAGAGGCTGACGACCAGAAGATAATGGTCAGTGTCATGGGTGGCGGCGATCCAGGTGATGGGCGCGAAGTTGGGGCTGCCGTCCTCATTGGTGGTGCCGATGAGGAACGTGGGCTGCACGCAGCAGGACTGGAACGCGGGCGATGAGACGCGCTTCATACGCAGCATCCTCCTATGAAAACAAATGTTCTTATTGCCTGCCATTGTAACCCTTTTCCGGGATGCTGGCAAGTCGGACGGGCAGAAAAGAGGATGGGAGCAGTTGCCAATAGATTATGCAAATAATGCTCACCGACAAACCGGAACCTACGTGCTACGTATGATGCTTATACTAAATAGGAAGCTCTGTTTTCCTTGATCCATTCTGTGCCATAGTCAACAGCGGCTCTTAAGTCAAAGAGTTTGCATTCCGCATTTCCGACGAAGCCTTTTTTGACAGTTTGCTTTGCCTCAAAATCATTTCCTAACATGATAAAATCATCGGTATTCCATTCCACATCATTGTACCAAACCCATTCTCTTGTGTTGTTTTTGAGAATAGCAGCTCCGTTTTTCTCTTTTGGAAGTACACCACTAAGAGTCTCACTCATGTGAAAACAAGTACATTTGTTATAATTCACTCCAATCAGTAAAACTTTCGCTCCGTAATTATACATCTTCCCTAGTGGCGTTTTTGTGCCAAATTGTGGCGTTAGTTCGTGCTCGCAGGTAATCTCATATGCGTACTTCCCATTTGCACAAAATGATGTTTGAGGATGATTTGATCGTTTTGTTCCAGGAAAGGTACGAAATGTTTCCGCAATCGCACCCATCATACATGTAGGTGTTGTAATCGAGTCATAAACTGGCAGTTCATCATAAATTATGTGGTGCCATTCATTTGGTACAGGAGGGTTTTCCCAATCTTCAGGATTGGAATTTTGCATTGTTTGCGATGGCATAATAATTGTACCTTCGTTACCAACTACTTGTAATAAAGCTAAGACGACGGCTTCTGAACTACCAACAACAAAGCCTATTGAAGACAAGGATGAATGAACTAATAACATTTCTCCTTGCTTTATGCCAAGGTTATGAAAATCATTAGCCATGGTTGATATGCTACTCGGTTTTTTTGTTTCTCTAATTATGCTGGTCATTTTATCGTTCTTATTCAATCAATACACCTCGCGGTATATAAATAATCGGAATTCTGAAACAGCTATAGACATTATACAGTGCAAAATACGCAAAAAGCAATGATGACTACCTGCATTGGCGGTGCCCTGGCCCCTTAGACTGTCAACAGACCCGCATGAGAAATTGGGCAGAGAACCGGCCCCCCGCATTGCTGCGTAGCCTTACTGTCACCTCGCCTGCATCGTGCAGGCTGTGGGGCCAAAGCCCCACCCGGTGCCACCGGCTTTGGGAGCATCCTGCGCCAGGGATGCTCATCCTGCTCTCAACGATTTTGGCGAATCGTCTGTCACAGAGTGGGGTTAAGAACCGCCGATTCATTGGCGGTGCGTAGCAACGCCCTAGCCCGCCGGCTGGTCGTGGCCGTTGGCCACTGCTCGCCCATGCAACTGGGGATGCAGGCGTAAGGTGCGCAGGCGAAACCGTCCCTTCGGAAAAACTAGCATGAGTGCCATAAACAAAGAAATCGCCCGCCGACATGTGTGGCGGGCGATAAACAAAAGTCTGAACAAGCTGCCCCTACTCGACAAGGCGCGAGCGCCTTGTCGACGCGCTATTCGTAGCGCAGCGCTTCAATGGGCCGCAGCTTTGACGCGCGGTTGGCCGGGTAGCTGCCGAACACCACACCCACGCCCATGGAGAACCCGATGGCCAGGAGCGCCGTGACCGGCTGCAGGCCGGCGCTCAACCCCATGAGGCTGCCCATGACGGCCACACCGGCCGTGGCCAGCCCCAGGCCGATGAGCCCGCCAATGAGGGAGATGACCAGCGCCTCAATGAGGAACTGGGACAGGATGTCGCTGCGCTGGGCGCCGATGGCCTTGCGGATGCCGATCTCCCGGGTGCGCTCGCTCACCGACACCAGCATGATGTTCATGATGCCGATGCCGCCGACGAGCAGTGAGATGCCCGCAATGCCGCCGAGCATGGCCGTGAGCGTGCCGGTGACGGTGGACAGCGCGTCCAGGATATCGGACTGGTTGAACACCCGGTAGTCGTCCTCGTCGCTGAAGCGGTGGGAGAGGAACTGCAGCAGGCTGCTCTGCGCCTCGGTCACCGTATCGGCGGAGGTGGTGGACACGAAAAACTCGCTGATCTTGGTGCTCTGCAGCAGGCGCTGGGCCGTGGTGAAGGGGATGACGACCCGGTTGTCGTTGGACATGCCGGCGGCGCTGCCCTTCTCGGTCAGCACGCCCACGATGGTGAACTGCCGCCCCAGCAGGGTGACGCTTTGGCCCACCACATCCCGCGAGCCGAAAAGCTCGTCGCACACCTCGGTGCCGATGACCGCCACCGCGCTGCGGTGGTCGAGGTCGGACTGGGTGATCTGCCGGCCGGTGCCCAGCGACAGCGACCGGATCGACAGATAATCGGGGGTCACGCCCTCAATACTGGTGGCATAGGTCTCGGAGCCGGCCTTGGCATTGGCAGCGGAGCCCACCAGCGGCGACACCCCGGCAATGCCGTTCTGGCCCTTCATGGCCGTCAGGTCGTCGAGCGTCAGCTCGTAGGGTTTCTTGGCGGTGATGTTGACCATCAGCATGTTGGAGCCCAGACCTTGGATCTGGGAGGTGACCGAGTCGGTGGCGGCCTGCCCCACGGAGATGAGCATGCTCACGGCGAACACACCGATGATGATGCCCAGCATCGTGAGAAACGAACGCATTTTGTTGTGGGCCAGGGCCTTGAAGGCCATGGAGACGGCCTGCAGGAATTTCATGTCAGAGCCACCTCCCTTTGGGCGGCGCTGTCTTCGGTCAGCTGCCCGTCGGCGATGCGCACGGTGCGCTCGGCCTGGGCGGCCACGCTGTTGTCATGGGTGATGAGCACAACCGTGTTGCCATCGGCGTGCAGGCCCTTCAGGATCTCCATAATCTCCCGGCCCGAGTGGCTGTCCAAGTTGCCGGTGGGTTCGTCGGCCAGCAGGATGGAGGGCCGTGTGCCCAGCGCCCGGGCGATGGCCACCCGCTGCTGCTGCCCGCCGGAGAGTTCGGCCGGCCGGTGGTGGACGCGGTCGCCCAAGCCCACCAGCTGCAGGGCATCGAGGGCGCGCTGGTGGCGTTCCCCACTGCCCAAGCCCTGGTAGACCATCGGCAGCTCCACATTCTCCAGCGCCGTCAGCTTGGGCAGCAGGTTGAACTGCTGGAAGATGAAACCGATCTTGCGGTTGCGCACGATGGCCAGCTGCCGCTCGCTGTAGGTGGTGATGTCCTGCCCATCCAGAATGTATTGGCCCCCATCGGGCAGATCGAGGCAGCCAATGACGTTCATGAGCGTGGATTTGCCGCTGCCCGATGGCCCCACGATGGCCACAAACTCGCGCTCTGCAATGGAGAGGGAGACGCCATCCAGCGCCCGCACCTCGGTGTCGCCCATGCGGTAGGTCTTGCGCACGTCCTTGAGTTCAATCGTTGCGCCCATCACTGGTCGCTCCCGTCGGTGGCCGCACCCTGTGTCATGCCGCCGCCCTGCCCGCCGCCAAAGTACTGGGCGATGCCATCGCCCTGGGTCAGCGGCAGCGCCACGGCGTCACCCTCGGCAAGCCCGGTCAGCACTTCGGCCTGGCTGTCGTTGACAAGGCCCGTCGTCACTTCAATCTTCTTTCGCTCCTGCCCCTCGGCGGCTTTGGCGTCGCCCGTCACCCCCAGGTCGCCGGGCAGCGTGCCCCACACGTAGCTCTTGCCCAGTTCGTTCACTAGTGCCTCCACCGGCACCAGCAGAGCGTTTTTGCTCTCCTGGGTCAGGATGTCGGCCGAGGCCGTCATCGTGGCCAGCGCGCCGGCCGGGGCGTCCACCGTCAGCGTCACGTCATAGGTCGTGATGTCGTTGGCCTTGACGCCCAGGGGCGAAATGCGTGTGACCGTAGCGGCGGCGGTCTGGCCCGGTAGGGCGTCAATGGTCACCGTGGCCGTCTGCCCCACGGCGATGGAGGGCACGTCCAGTTCGTCAGCGGCGATCACCAGCTGGAAGCCCGACACATCCTGCACCGTGCAGAGGGCTGTGCCGTCGGCCACCGTGTCGCCCGCCTTCAGCGTGAGACCGGACACCACGCCGTCACAGGGCGCGGTGATGGTGAGCGCGGCCAGGTCGGCGTAGGCGTCGTTCAGGTCGTCCTGCAGCTGCTGGCGCTTTACCAGCTGAGCCTCGTAGCTGGCGTTCAGCACGGCACCATCCAACCGCACCAGGCGCTTCCCGGCCTTCACCTCGTCGCCAACCTCCACGTACAGCCGATCCACCGTGCCGGAGTAGGCGGTGATGAGCAGGGGGCGGTTGACGGCGAGCTTGCCCTTGCCCAGCGTCGTGCCGTCCTCAGCCACCACCTGGGCAGCCTTGCCCACGGAAAAGGTGTCGTCCTCCAGGAGCACAACAGCCGTCGTATTCGTTCCATCGGGCACGTCCTGCATGAAGCCGTCAACAGACTTCTTGCCAATCTTCACGGTCACCGGCTGGCCGGGCTTCACCGTTACACCGGCGGCGGGGGTGAACTCCACCTTCATCCGCCCGTCGGTGGAGAGCAGCAGCAGCGCCTGGTCGGCGCTCATGGCCTTCTGCACGTCCTCGTCCTCGGCGGTGTAGATGGCTTTGACCCGCCCCTTGACCGGTGCGGTGAGCGTCTTGCTGCCCGTGCCGGCCATGGTGGCGGCCACGGTGGCATCCTGGGTCACGATCTCCTGCTTCAGGTCTGCAATCGTGTCCTCCAGGGTGTCGTCCTTCAGTACGGCGATCGCCTGGCCCTTGGTTACCCTGTCGCCATCCTGCACCAGAACGGCCTGCGCCTCGCCGTTGGCGGGGGCGTGCACGTTCTGGGTGTCAATGGGCTCCAGCGCACCGGAGCCATGCACGGTCACCTGCAGGTCGCCCCGCGCCACGTCCACGGCCTTGTACTGCTGGCTGGTCATCACGCTGGCTCGCGGCCGCAGCAGCGCCACCGCCGCCACCACCACAACGGCCACCGCCAACACGGCGATGACCACTCGTCTCATCGTTCGTTTTTTCATCTTAACCTCCAACTATGCACAGAACACTGGTCGCGGCACAGCTCCGTAACCGTTCTGCTCTCAGACTACTGACTTATTATGAACAATCTGTGAACGCGCCATGAAACGTTGCTCAAACCTATCCGTCACCCGTTGAACATTCATTATACTATGGAGACGAGGATCACCGACAGAGCGGGCCACCGCGAATGATGTGGTATTATTAAGATTACTGAGAAGGGAGGGGTGGGAATGTTCCGCATCGATGAAGTCTCGGCGGGTTGGTTTCACTTCACCCTCAAATGGGAGGGAGGAGTTTTCCGCTTCCTGTTCCCGGTATGGTGAAATCGATGTGCCAGAACAGCTGGTTTTGTTGGCGCATCGGCTGGTGACTGGTCAGTCGGTTGATGGATTCCTCTGCCTCAATGGGGAGTCGGAAGCGTACCGCATGGGCACCCATTGCGATGGGTCGCTTCTCCGCATCGTAATAGATCGGTTGGCGGGAGATGGGTTTCGCTACATCGGTGCGACTTCCACAGCACTGTCCGCCGCCAAGACCGAACAAACGGTGATGGGGATGGAGACGCAGGCTAGGGCGTTTGCCCGTGAGGTGTGGAGAGAGTTCTCAAAGATCGACGTCGAATGGTACGAAACGAATTGGTTTCCGTTTCCGCGGTTGACATTTGATGCGCTTACTGATTATATAAAGTACAGAGCATTGTAACGATACAAATGGGCAAGGCGAGGCGTCAGGCGGCATTGCCGCTGGCAGCAACCGGAGGGAATGGCATGCACGGCGACGACTACAAAACGATGGTCAACGATCTGCTGGTGGAGGTCTTTTTTGACGTGCTGAAGCTGGAGCAGAAGGCCATCGCCAGCCTGGGGCCGACACCGCTCACCATGAGTGAGATGCACATTCTGGAGGCCGTGGGAAAGGCCTCAAGCCAGCAGATGGGGGAGGTCGCCCGGCGGCTGCGTATCACGCTGCCCACGCTGACGGTGTCCGTCAACCGCCTGGTGGAGAAAGGCTTTCTCGACCGCAAACGCGCCCGGCAGGATCGTCGCCGGGTGGAGATTGCCCTGACTGAGAACGGCGTGGCGGCCTACGAGGCCCACGAGCGGTTCCACAGCCGCCTGGTGCAGTCCATGTTTGAGGAGCTGGACCTGGAACACCGCCCCGCGCTGTTGGAAGGACTCTCCCAGCTGGATCGCTTCTTCCGCGAGTTGGCCGAGGAGCAGGCCGGGCGCAAGGGCTTGGCCCGCGAGCTACCCTCCGAACCCTGATTCAACATCCATGGTCACTGTGGAGCCCCCCGCGCGTATGATAGTAGTAGGCGAGGGGGGATTGCTTTGTTCCGCAACATCAAACAGGCTTGCATCCGGGCCTGCAACCCCTACAAGGGGTGGCTGGGGCTGACATTCATCATCGTAGGCGTGGTGCTGCTCATGATCTTTGTGCCCGTGGGATTGTGGCTGGCCGTGCTGGGGGCGGGGCTGGTGGTGCTGGGGTGCATCCTGCTGCACTAAGCAGGGCAGGGGGAAGCAAAAACAGACAACAAAACAGCGCCGGCCTGCTGGACGGCGCTGAGATGAACTGCGTTCCTGCTTAGACGTTTACGTTGCGCTGCACCTTGCCGGAGCGAATGCAACGCGTGCAGACGTACACGCGCTGGGGCGCGCCGTCCACGATGGCGCGGATACGCTGGATGTTGGGCTTCCAGGTGCGCTTCGTCGCGATGTGGGAGTGGCTGACGCTGTTGCCGTGCACGGACTTCTTGCCACAGATCTCACACTTATATGCCATGGGAAACACCTCCTTCGATGGAGCTTCATTGCAAAGCAGAAGCTATTTTATCATTCCGCGCGCCGCTTGGCAAGGGGTTTCCCACCTCTTTGGCACAAAGTTTCGCGAGGCTTTGGCACTTGCGCGTTTTTTCGGCAGAGCCTCTTGACAAGACTTGTGGGTTTCTATATAATTCACCTGCTTGAAAGTGTTCAGCTACAGACAGCAGGTGCGGTTCGCCGCTTAAACTCGCCTGCCGAGGTTGAGAGGCTTGGAAATGCGCTCACGCCCCTGTGCTGCAACCTTGCACGGGGGCTTTTTGTATGCCCCTGTCGGCACACCAACGACAGGAGGAGGTGAATCAAACAATGTCCGCAAATCGTGACGCCAAGGTGACGGAAGTTACCGAGATCAAAGACAGGCTGAGCCGCGCCAGTGGTGTGGTGCTGGTGGAATACGCCGGCATGAACGTGCTGGATGTGACTGACCTGCGCAACCAGCTGCGCGGTGGCAACGTGGAGTACAAGGTGCTTAAAAACACCCTAGTCAACCGCGCCGCCAACGAACTGGAGATCGCTGGGCTGGACCCGTTCCTGAAGGGAACGACCGCGGTGGCCTTCGGGTATGACGACCCGACGACCCCGGCGAAGCTGCTGACCGACTACATTAAGAAGACGGAAGCCGCCCGCAAGCCCAACCACCTGAAGCTCAAGTGCGGCCTGGTGGGCAAGTCGTTCCTCGACGCCAACCAGGTGCAGGAGCTCTCCGACATCCCCAGCAAGGAAGTGCTGGTGGCCAAGTTGCTGGGTACGATGAACGCGCCCATCAGCAACTTCGTCGGCATCCTCAACGGCCCGGCCCGCGCGCTGGTCTGCGCGCTCAACGCCGTCAAGGATCAGAAGGAACAGACCGCCTGACCCAAACACCCTGCCTTATATTTGAAAGAGAGGATTTGTCAACATGGATAGACAGCAGATTATCGAAGCCATCAAGGCGATGAACGTTCTCGAGCTTTCCCAGCTGGTCAAGGACCTGGAGGAGATCTTCGGCGTGAGCGCCGCCGCCCCCGTGGCCGTGGCCGCCGCTCCGGCTGCTGCCGCCGCCGCCCCCGCTGAGGAAGAGAAGACCGAGTTTGACGTCGTGCTGGAAGCTGCCGGCGCTGACAAGATCAAGGTCATCAAGGTTGTCCGCGAAATCACCAGCCTGGGCCTGAAGGAAGCCAAGGACCTGGTCGACAACGCCCCCAACCCGGTCAAGACCGCTGTGCCGAAGGCCGAAGCCGAAGCCATCAAGGCGAAGCTCGACGAAGTTGGCGCCACCGTCAAGATCAAGTAATTAGCCCCTATTCGATCGTCAAAGGCCGTCCCGATGGGACGGCCTTTCGCGTCTGCCGCTGTTGCGACAGACGCGATTCAGAGTTCTTGTTCTCGTTATGGCCAGAATGGTCGCCGCACATGTCGCCGACCGATCACAAATCTCAACTCTCATGCGAGTTTCTAAGGATACGTTGCGCCTTCGGGCGTTTTTCTTCTGCTCGTGCTGGCCTTGTCTTTCCTCACGCCGAATGAATCGGCGGGCGGTTCGTTCCCAGATGTTCTTTCAAATGGTTTGTAAGCAGGTTGTGTCGCCGTCCCGATGGGACGGCCTTTTTTATCATTGTTGCGCTGGAAGATCACGATCCCACGCAAACGTGTTGGCAGGTGCTTTACCGGGGCAAGGCTCGTTCACTTGCATGGCCGCGCCGTACCCGTAGCCACAGTACCCGCAGCAGCAGCAAACCCACCAGCAGCGCCGGCGGCCCCAGGTGGGCGAAGACATAGGGGCCGTACTCCCGTGCCAGCCGAGGCAGGCCACCGTGGTCGGTCAGCAGCAGGGCGAGCTTACCCGGCAGCAGCCGCTCAAAGACCGCCTGCAGGGCAAGCAGCCATGCCAGCGCGGTGGGCAGACGGTCGCCGGACATGGCGGTCAGCAGCAGGGCCGTCAGTGACCAGCCAAACAGAGCCAGCGCCTGTTGGCCTAGCAGGAGTGCCTGCCCGCCTGTGGTGCTCATTTCTGGCCCCAGGAGAGCTGCCTGCAGCCCCTCGCGCATCAGGTGAGAGAGCAACGCCGTGCCGTACTGCGCGGCCGTGAGCGCCAGGCACAGCAGGCCAATGGCCCGCGCGGTGCCCCAGCGGCCCCGAAACACCGGCAGCAACAGGCCGGCCAACAGCGCGAGAGGCAGGGCGGAGCGCAGCATGCCCAATGCCGCCACGGCCCAGTACACCCCCGCCACCCCGCTGGCGGTCTCGGCGGCATCGCCCAGTGGCAGCGCCATCCCCAGGTCGGCCACCAGCGCCACCAGCAGGCCCGCCGCAGCCAGGGCAGTGGGGCGCAGGCTGACCCGCGCCAACCCCATGCGGTGTTGCTCCCGCAGGGCCCAGCGGAAGCCGAAAACCGTGGCGGCCGCCGCCCCAAGCACCACGCACCACGAAAAACCGTTGGCTGCCGTCAGCGCGCCGGTGCGCTGGCCCAGCGCGTCCAGCAGTGTCACCAGCGCGTCCGCCGCCAACTGCAGCAGGCAGGCAGCCATCAGCGCCGCGGCCAGCAACGGCCAGGGCCGCACCACCCACGGGCGGGGCAAAGGCGTTTCTCGCCGTTCGGTCTGTCGGGTCATTTGGCCTCCTTGTTTACCGTTGGCAATGGGGGCAGAGGTAGCACGCACCCCCCATAAACGCGATTTTGACGATCGGCTCACCGCAGCGGGGGCAAGGCCCGCCCACACTGCGGGCGTCCAGCCGCTTGCGGTACCCGCCGGGGTTGCCGTGGAGATCGGTTTCGGTGTCCCGTCCGCCTTGGTCAGTCATTTGCCGCAGCACCGACACCATGCACCCGTGGAGGGCAATGAGCTCCTCCCGGCTGCAGTCCGCCGCCTTTCGGCGGGGGTCCATGCCGGCCTCCAGCAGGATGTCCTGCAGGCACCCGTTGCCCAACCCCGGGATGCGCTGGCCCGCCGCCAGAAACTCCTTCACGCTCATGCGCGGGGTCTCGCGTACCCCGTCGGCCAGGGCCAGGAGCCACTCCGGTGTAAAGTCGTCACTCAAGGGCGAAGGTTTGCGGTCGATGCCATCCAGCGCTTTCGGCAGTTCGCCATTGGGCACCAGCCGCACCATGCCCCAGCCCTGCACGGTCACACTGAACGCCCCGCCATCGGCGAAGACTGCCGCCAACTGGTGGCGGTTTGGCAGGTCGGCATCGCTGGGGTGCAGGCGCAGCCGCTCGCCACCGTCGCCCAGCATCAGCGTGTCCGTCTGCCCCACGGGCATCAGGATGCGGCCTCCGCAGGCAGTGGCGGGGCCGATGGCCTGGCCGGTCATGCGCGCGCCATAACCTGCCGGATCACCCCAGTGGAAGGCGAACTTGTGTGGGGTCTGGGCTGCCTGCGCCCAGCGGATGACACGGCCCGAAAGCGCGTCGGTCAACTGTGCGGCTAGCGCGTGGGCCTCCGGCAATTCGATCATCGCTGCCTCCGCCTATGTCAGATAGCATTCATTATATCATGCTTTTCCTCCGCATGCTTCCGGTGCATGGAGGCGCTTATGTGCGCATAGAATGTTCTGCTTGGAGGGTGAACATGGCAAAGACGGCAATCATTGGGTATGGAAGCATGGGCAGTATGCTGCTGGAACAGTTTCTGGTCAGCGGTGTGCTGCGGGTGGACGACGTCATTGTGACGACACGCAGCCCCTCGGGGGCGGCTCGGGCGGCGGAGCAGTTCCCGGGCATTGAAACGGACACCGACAACCGCCGGGCGGCACAGGCGCGCACGGTGCTGCTGTGCGTGCCTCCCACGGCAGCCCGCGCCGTGTTGGAGGAACTCTCGCCCGTGCTGTCAGCTGACGCGCACTTGGTGAGCGTGGTGGGCTCGCTGCCGCTCCGCGCCCTGGGGCTCTTTCACCGCGGGCCGCTCAGCCGGGCGATACCGTCGCTGCCGTCCCTGTTGGGGTCTGGGGTGACGCTGGTGTGCCACAACGACGTGGTGCGGCCGGTGGAGCGCATCGCCGTGGAGCGGCTCTTTGAGAAGATTGGCGCCGTGCAGGTGCTGGCGGAGGATGCCTTCGCCATGGCCAGCAACCTCACCAGCTGCATGCCGGGCTTCCTGGCGGCGTTGCTGCAGGAGATGGCGGCCGCCGCCCTGCGCCACAGCGATTGCTTGGACGCCAACCGGGCCGAGGAACTGCTGGTGGAGACGATGCTGGGCACGGCGCGGCTGGCGGTGGACCGGGGCATGGATCTCAACACCATCGTGGCGCGGACAGCGCCCCGCGGCGGCGTGACGGAGGCGGGGCTTACTGCCCTGCGCGATGGATTGCCGAAGGTGCTGGACGAACTCTTCCGCCGGGCTATGGCACGGCGTGCCGAGGCAGAAGCTGCTGTGGCCCGCCAGTTTGACACATCGCCATTGCATTGAACACCAATCTTTTTGTATCTTTTGTTCGCGAAATTGTAAGTGCATCCGCTTGTTTCTTTGATAAAGCCTCCCTATAATGGGTATCTGTTGATATCGAATAAAGGCGGATGTTTCTGTGACCATACAAATTCCCATTCTGGAGCTCATTGAGTGCCTGGCGACGGCGATGGATCTCATCAGCCCCGAGGTGCGCAACCACCATTTGCGCGTCGCGGTGGCTGCCCATGCCATCGGGCAGGAGGCGGGGCTGCCCGACGAGCGGCTGGAACAACTGGTGATTGCCGCGCTGCTCCATGACGTAGGCGGCCTCACCAGCAAGGATCGGCTGGATCTGCTGCGCTTTGAGGAACAGGCGGGCCGCCACGCCGAGTATGGGTACCGGCTGCTGAAGGGCTTTGCCCCCACGGCCAAGGTGGCCAACATCGTGCGGTACCACCACACCCGTTGGAACAACGGCAACTGCCATGGGGCGGGTGGCGAGCCGGTGCCGGAGGAGAGCCACCTCCTTTACCTGGCCGACCGCATTGCCGTGCTGGTGCCCCATGGGTTCCAGCTCTCACAGGCGGCGGGCATCCGTGCCAAGATCGTGGCACAGAGCGGCAGCCACTTCCGCCCCGACCTGGTGGCGTGCTTTGAGCGCTTGGCCGGGCGGGAAGCGTTTTGGCTGGATCTGCACGACGCTTTCCTGCGGCCTCAGGTGCGCGCCGGTGTCAACCGGGTGATGACGCTCACCGATGGTGAGCTGCAGAGCCTGGGCAGGCTCTTTAGCCAGATCATCGACTTCCGCAGCGCTTTTACCGCCACCCATTCCTCGGGCGTGGCGGCAGTGGCCGAGATACTGGCCCACCTTCTTGGCTTTTCACCGTCGGATACGCTTCTCATGTCGCTGGCCGGCCACCTGCATGACATTGGGAAGCTGGTCATTCCCGAGGATATTCTGGAGAAGGAGGGCCCGCTCACCAACGAGGAGTATGCGGTGGTGCGCAGCCATACCTATTACACTGACAGGCTGCTGGGCACGATCATCGCCTTTGACAACGTGCGGGCCTGGGCGGCCCACCACCATGAGCGGCTGGATGGCAGCGGGTACCCCTTCCACCTGCAGGGGGAGGAGCTCTCGTTGGGGGCGCGCATCATGGCGGTGGCGGATGTTTGCGTGGCCCTTGGCGAGGACCGGCCCTACCGCCGGGGCATGGGTCGGGCGGCTGCCCAGCGCATCCTGGATGGCATGGTGGCAAATGGTTCGCTGGATGCCGGGGTAGTGGATGTGTTGAACCGGCATTGGCAGGTCATCGACCGGCGGCGCATTGCCGTGCAGCAAGCCGCGCGGATGGAGTACGATTCCTTCTATGCAATCGGGCCGGAGCGGAGTAAACTGGAAGGGAAACAGAACGAGCCGATCGCCCAGGTGGCGGCACCGGCATGAGGAGGAACCCATGAGGATACAGAAGCTGGGACTGGGGCTTTTTTCGGTGCGGCACGACCTGGAGCGTGACTTTGCTGGCACGTTGGGCGCGGTGGGCGCCATTGGCTACGACGGGGTGGAGTTTTTCGGCCCTTACAGCCGCCCGGCAGACGAGGTGGCGGAGGCGCTGGAGCAGGCGGGCCTTGCCTGCTGCGGGTGGCACACCCCGTGGGAGCTGGTGCAGCCCGACCGGCTTGCGGATACCATCGCCTACAATCAGGCCATCGATAACACCTCCATCATCATCCCCAGCCTGCCGGCGGCCTGCACGGCCAGCCTGGAGGCTTGGCGCGCCACGGCGGCCCAGTTCAATGACCTGGCCGCCCGCCTGGCGGGGGAGGGTATGACCATCGGCTACCACAACCACCACACCGAGTTTGCCCCCATGGAGGGCCAGACGCCCTACTATGTGTTCTTTGACAACACAGTGGACGCGGTGGTGGTGCAGCTTGACAACGGTAACGCCATGCAGGGCGGTGCCGACATGGTGGAGATCATCCGCCGCTACCCCGGCCGCGCCAAGACCGTGCACCTGAAGGCCTACAGCAAGGCCGACGGCATCAACACCATGATCGGCCGGGACGATGTGCCGTGGACTGAATTTCTGGAAGTCTGCCGTGCCGTTGGCGGCACCGAGTGGTTCATCGCCGAATACGAGGCGGAGAAGGACCCCGCGCCCCTCGACGGCGTGCGCATGTACCACCAGGCCCTCAGCCAGATGTAGCCGGCCTTTCGCGTCTGCCGCTGTGGCGACAGCCGCGATTCAAACAGCTTGTTCTCGTTATGACTAGATCGCCGTTCACGCCTTACGCGCCATCCGGGCGCTAAGGCATTGCAGGACAATGCCTTCACGGCGTGACGGTTGGACACGCATCCGGCGTGCCCGATTCGCCGCACATGTCGCCGACTCTCAGTCCCGCCCGGCGCACCTTACGCCGCATCGTACGGCTAGTACGATGCATAGCGTCGTAATTTACGGCGCTTGGGTTGGAGGGTGAGCAACACACAGTGTTGCGATGGGGCGGCAGGTTCATCTTTATTTGCCCGTTCTAGAGGTTTGCAGACACTCTGAACGAAGGCCCGCTCGATGGAGCGGGCCTTTTTGCATGTTCCGTTGTGCTGTTTCTCACTCGCTCAGCGAGATGGTGACGACACTGGCCTGATCGCTGGGGAACGCCGCAACCAGGTTGTCGTTGCTGCCGATGCCCCAGGCTGCGTAGTCGGCACCCTCCACGCGCTCGTGGCCCTGGCCCAACGTGTTTTCGTAGCTCATGCGGCTGGCGCCCAGTTGCAGCCCCAGCGGGAGGGGAGCCAGCGCGTTGGTGGTGGAGATGGAGTACAGCACGTCGTTTCGCACCACCGCCACCGTGCCCTCCTTCCAACGGACGGTACGGGTTCTGCCGCCGTTGTCCTGCGCGGTGCGGTCCTCGGTGGGCTTGCCGTCAAAGCCAGCGGTTTGGATGGCTGCCGAGAGCGCGGCGATGGCCTCGTCGCCGTCGGTGTCCAGCTTCACCCCCCAGATTTTGAGGTTGTCCCAGGTCAGCTTGCTTGCGGGTTCATAGCCGGTGATGTCCTGTTCGTGCAGGAAAGCCCGCACCGCGTCGGTCAGCATCCAACCCTCCTCGGCCAGCAGTGCCTTGTACTCCCGCAGCAGCGCCGCGGCCTTGGGGGCCTCGCCGTCGGCCTCGTTAATCTGCTTATCCAGCCACGTGCGCTGGTCCTGGGGCACGGTGCGGTCCTCCACGCGGAACAGCTGGCCAAAGTTGGTGAAGTACGCAGCCAGGTAGAGCTCCCGGTAGGTGTCCAGCTTCTCCCGACGCACCGGCGAGGCGTCCTTGTAGGTTGCCAGATAGTCGACGGCCTTCTGCCAGCGTCGGGCGACCTCGACGGGCTCGACCTCGAACATCCCTTCGAGAGCATAGGGCTTCTCGGCCTCCAGGGCAGAGAAGTCCAGGTAGGCCGCCAGTTCTTTGGTGACGGCATCGCCAAAGAGCGTCGCCAGTTCTCGGTAGCGCACCTCACAGTGGGGCATGCCGTCGGCAAAGTCCACCGTGCAGTCGCTTGCAAACAGGTTTTCGAGGAAAGCCCGATCATCCGCGGAGAATTTGTCCGCCTGGTCGCCCAGTTCGGTCTTCCCGCGCAAGGCGATGAGTGCCTGCATGGCTTCGTCACTGCTCAGGGCGATGGTTGCCAACCGGGTGGAGTAGTTATCCTCGTAGTTCATGTGGATGGTGATCTTGCTCTCGATGAGGTCGACGTACCGCTCAGCCAGCGTGCTGGCCTGGGTGGCGTCGGCCTCGCCGAGGTGCGCCTCCAGGAAGGAAAGCAGCTGGCCGGTGGTTGCACCACCCTTCTGCAGCCGGTCGAATTGGTCGACCACACTCCCCTGTGAGGCCGTGGCGGCCAACGTCTGTGCCGCGCCGCTTTGGCTTGCCGCCGCTGCCGCTGGCGTCGTCACCAGGTCATCGGGCGCGGGCCGGTACTGCACCAGCAGAAAGACCCCGGCCACCGCCGCCACCGCCAGCGCGCCCATGCCCAGCGCTAGCGACCGTTTGGGTTGCTTTTTTGTTGGCTGGGCAGCCTGCAGGCGTGCCCACAGCCCGCCAGCCCGATTGGCCGCGCTGTCGGTGCCCCGCAGCAGCGATTGTTTCACACGTGCATCCCATTCATGGGGTTCGTTTCGGTTCATTCCTCTTCCTCCTTCATCGCCTGTCGCAGCAGCCCCCGCGCGCGGCTCAGGCGCGATTTCACCGTGCCCGCCGGGATGCCCAGGGTTGCCGCCGTCTCTCGCACGTCGTAGCCATGCAGGTAGTGCAGGGCTACCGTCTCCCGCAGGGGGCGGGGCAGTTCCTCAATGGCATGGAACAGCCGCAGCGACGGCTCTGGCTGGGCAAGGCCCGCGGGCAGCGCGGCGTGGGTTGGCGTTCGCCGGGCAATGCGCCGGCATTCCCGCACCAGGATTGTGGTGATCCACGGCTCAAAGGCTCGGTCGGGCTGGTAGCGACCCAGGAACCGCCACGCCCGCAGGAAGGCCTCCTGAACGGCGTCCTCGGCCTGGCTGTCGCTGCCGGTCAGTGACCGCGCCAGCCGCAGCAGCCGCGCGCCGCACAGGGCCCACACCTCGTTGGCCGCGTTAGCCTCGTCGGCTTGCCAGCGGGCGGCGGCCCGGTCCAGTGGCGGTCGTTCTTCCATCGTCAGCTCCATCTCTCCACCTCCTTTGCCCTGAATACCCACGCTGAAGGTGAAAGGTTCATGGGAATGAAAACAAATCTGAAAATCAGGGTTCCTCTGCCTCAGTCAATGGCTTCTCCGCCAAGGCCACGCCCAGTGACTGGGCGTACTTCCGCACGGCGCTCGTCAGCTTCCAGCCTGCTTTTTCCAGCATGGACCGATAGTTCTTCAGAATTCCGTCAGTCTCTGGGGTCTCGCTCTCCGTCTGCGTGCAGAGTGCTTCCAACCATTGCTGCTGTTCGGGCGGAACGGTTAAGCTCTTTTCGTCATACAGCCTACCGGAGTTGGTCAGAATGGCCGCAAGGCAAGACACACGGTATTGTTCCACCCTGTCCCGCCGGGCCTTGGAGACGACCTCGGGTTGCTCCAGATAGGCCACAGCTGCCTCATATCTCTGGGCGATTTTGATGGGTTCAGTACCCGGCGCAAGCGGCTGTTCGGTTTCGACGGCAAAGAGCGCAAGATAGGCCTGCAGCTCCGGCCCGGCGGCATCGCCAAACAGGGCTTGCAGCGTGCGGTAGCGTGGCACGAAGCGCGGCATGCCGCCCGAAAGGGTCAGCACATAACCCATATCCAGGTACTCCTGCACAAAGCCGTCGTCCTGCAATACCGTCTTGGTCGCCTCGCTCCTTGTGTCCTTGCCGACCAATGCCAGCAGAGCCTGCCGGTGCTGCTCACTCCTTTCGGCAACCCTGACCAACCGATCGGCACAGTTTTCTAGGGGTGCCTCCAACACGTCCACGCACATGCTGGCAAGCTCTGTGGCCCGGTCGGGGGAGGCGACGCCCAGCGTGATCTCCAGGAAACGCTGCAGCTCACTGCCGGCCGCATTGGCCCGTTGCAGGTTCCAGAATTGCGTGGCCAAGCTGCCGGCGAAGTGCGGCTTCATGTCGTCCCAAATTTCCACCGTAAAGACGGTTGGAATGTCTTCCGATGGCCGGATTGTGGACAGATAGGTCCAGTTCTCCCGGGTGAAGACGATGTTGAGGGAGTAATTGGGTGCCTCCTCGGTGGGGGAGGGTTGCCAGAGAGCACTCCCCACACCCACCAGCACAGGGGAGAGCGCAGGCGACCCGCTGGCGGTGCGGAACCCGCCCCAACCGATTTCCCAATTGCCTTTGACCGGGTTGCCTGCGCTGTCTCTGGCGGTAAAGGTGACGCCCTCTGCCTGTGAATGGGCAACGCTGTACTCGGTGACATCCGCGCTCAGCCGCACAATGGGTGCTTCCCGCACTTCCTCATGCACGCGGTAGAGACCATCCTCTCCCAGTTCAATGAAAGTCGTCGCTGTCCTGTCACCAGCGGTGAAGGTGACAGTCACCGTCTCCGGCAGGTCGGTTTTACGGGGGTCATAGTTCCAGAGCACGGTGCTCAACTTGCCTTCCGGTGCCACCCAGGTGCCGCCGTCGAGGGGGTCGAGCCACAGATCGCCCCAGCTGGCGCTCCAGTCACCGGCTATTGGATAGCCTCCTTCGTCGCAGGCTTCCATGGTGAGACCGGAAACGATGGACAGACTGGGATGGTAGTAGTTAAAATCGCCGGGTACCAGTCGTACGGCCCCGCCCGGCGTGGCGGTGGGGGAGAGGCTGGGCTTCGCTGTGGCAGGGGTTGCGGTGGCGGTCACAGCCGGTGTGGACGGCACGGACGTCTGGCTCTGAGAGGGTTGGGACGACGCAGCCGGTGTGCACGCAGGAATGAAAAGGCAAGCGATGACAAGCGCTGCCAATGCGGCGGGCATGGCACGTTGGCGGCGGAACAGTTGGACGTTGGAGACAGGGGTGTGGTGCATTTCGGTGCCTCCTTGCCTGTGGATTCCTCATGTATTGGATCCATTCTATCAAGAACGGTTTGCTATGGCAATGAATGGTGAAGCCGGTGATTCGACCATTGGATTCCCCGCAAGGTGGCGGTGCGGCGAGCGGATGGAGGACGATGCACCGACACGGCGCATCTATGGTACAATAGCGGTGAATCCGTGAGAACTTGTACGCAAAAACTGGGATGGCCGACCCCCGTGTCTGCTATTCTGGCGTTGGAAAGGAGAGGGGCAATGGATTGGGTTGACCGCATGAACCGCGCCATGGACTACCTGGAGGCGCACCTGACCGAGGAGATTGACCCCAAGGTCATCAGTCTTGTCATGGCAAGCCCGTTTTCGGCGTTTCAGCGTTCCTTTGGGCCCATCACCGGCGTGTCGCTGGCCGAGTACCTGCGCAGGCGGCGGCTGACACAGGCGGCGTATGACCTGCGGAACACCGACATGCGGGTGCTGGATGTGGCGGTCAAGTATGGCTACGACTCGGCCGACGCGTTTGCCGCCGCGTTCCGGCGCATGCACGGCCTCACCCCGCAGGAAGCCCGCAAACCCGAGGCCAACCTGAAATTCTTTGCCCGCATCACTTTCACACTGCAATTGACGGGGGTAACGGAAATGAACTATCGAACGGTGGAACGGGAACCCTTTGGCGTGCTGGGCGTCCGGCGCACCACGCCCCATGGCGGCGGCACTTGGGCCGTTGTCAAGGGTGACGGTTGGATGGAGCGGCTGCAGGCCGCGGGGCAGCACCCTTTTGACTTGGGGATGTGCTTCGGCTTTGACGCCCAGGGCAACAACGACTACATGTGTGCCATCGAGTACGAGGGGGCGGACGTCGCGGGCTTTGACCGCTACGAGTACCCCAAAACAACCTGGCTGGTCTTCTCGGCCAAGGGGGCCATCTCGGAGGGCGTGCTGGGGCAGACCTGGAAGCGCATCTACGGCGAGTTCCTGCCCCAGAGCCAGTACCGGCAGCTTGACCTGCCCACGATCGAGCAATACATTGCGTGGGACGATGGGGCCGACGCCTGCCATGTGGACATCTGGATCCCTGTGGAGGGCTGAGTGCCTTTCGCGTCCGGCGCTGCGGCGCCGGATGCGATCCAGACATCTTGTGCGGGCTGCCAATCCCCTGTCGTGCATGTTGCCGGCCGATTTGATCCTGTACAGGCTTTCCTGACAAGCCAAAGGCCCCCGCGAAAACACTGCGGGGGCCTTGTTTTTGTTTGGGTGGCTGTGTTTACCGGTCATCCAGCGGCACATAGTGCTGCTCGGGACAGACGGCCTTGTAGGCCGGGCGGATGATCTTGCCGCCGCCGATGATCTCCTCAATGTGGTGGGCCGCCCAGCCCGACATGCGGGAGATGGCAAAGATTGGGGTGAACATCTCCTGCGGGATGCCAAGCATGGCGTAGACAAAGCCCGAGTAGAAGTCCACGTTGATGCTGACGCCCTTGTAGATGCGCCGCACCTTGGCGATGACCTGGGGAGCCAGCCGCTCCACCCGGTCGTAGAGCCGGAACTCCCGCTCCAGCCCCTTCTCCTGCGCCAGGGCGCGCACCTGCTCCTTAAAGATAACGGCGCGCGGGTCGGAGATGGAGTACACCGCGTGCCCCAGGCCGTAGATGAGGCCGGCCCGGTCAAAGGCTTCCTTGTTGAGCAGGCGGTTGAGGTAGCCCTCCACCTCGTCGTCGTCCTCCCAGTCGCCCAGGGTGTTCTTCATGTCCTCAAACATCTGCACGACCTTGATGTTAGCGCCGCCATGCTTTGGCCCCTTTAGCGACCCCAAGGCCGCGGCGATGACCGAATAGGTGTCGGTGCCGGTGGAGGATACCACGTGGGCCACGAAGGTGGAGTTGTTGCCGCCGCCGTGCTCGGCGTGCAGCACCAACGCCATGTCCAGGAGACGCGCCTCCAGCGCCGTGTAGGAACTGTCGGGCCGCAGCATGTGCAGGATGTTCTCGGCCATTGAAAGATCGTTGCGCGGCGGGTGGATGTACAGGCTGTTGCTGCCGTGGTAGTGGCTGAAGGCCTGGTAGCCATAGACCGCTAAGGCAGGTAGGGCCGCTAGAAGCTTCAGGCACTGGCGCAGCGCCGCTGGCACCGAGGTGTCCTCGGCAGTCTCGTCGTAGCTGTAAAGCTCCAGCACCGACCGCGCCATCACGTTCATCATGTCGCGGCTGGGCGCGCTCAAGATCATATCCCGCACAAAGTGGTCGGGCAGCGTCTGGTATTGGCGCAGCAGCCCCTCGAAGTCTGCAAGCTCCTGCCGGGTGGGCAGGCGGCCAAAGAGCAGCAGGTAGCACGTCTCCTCAAAGCCGAAGCGCCCGTCAGCCAGGTACCCGTCCACGATCTCGGTGATCTCCATGCCGCGGTAGTAGAGCCGACCCGGGGCGGGCACAGACTGACCGTTCTCCACCCGGGTGGCCAGCACCTCGCCGATGTTCGTCAGCCCCACCAGCACGCCCTTGCCGTTGAGGTCGCGCAGGCCGCGCTTAACGTCGTATTGTTTGTAAAGCTCCTGGTCGATGGCGCTGCACTCCTGCGCCAGTTGGGTGTATTTGTCCATCAAAGCGTTCTCGATCACGTTCCTAGCGTTCTGCTCCATGGGGTCCCTCCTTTTCCTTGGTACAGCATTTCCAAATGCCTTATATACAAACACAGAGCAGGGAAGAACCCTGCCCTGCCGCGCAAAATGGACGCATTTCAGGGAATTGGTGGTAGTGTATCACAGCTTTGGGCGTTTGTCAGCCCTAAAATATTAATTTTTTGTAATATATTTGGTCGAAGGATCGCCAGCGGGTGCGTTACCCAGGTAGAGAGGTCTGGGTTATTTTGAAGCCCGTTTTGGTGATGGAGCAACGAACCGACCGCCGGTTCATCCGGCGGGAGGAAAGCTGAAGCCAGCACAAGAACCGGAAGCAAATCCCGCCCGCGGCATAACGTACTCTAAGAAATCCGCATGAGTGCCGCCGTTTGATATCGTTCGGCGACCTGCGCGCCGAACGATTCGATAAACCCCATTACAAGCACTCCAAATCGCGGCTGTCGCCGCAGCGGCAGACGCGAAAGGCTGCCCCCTGGGGCAGCCGTCAATTGCGCAAGCTGTGCAGCGGCGCGGGGATCTTGCCGCCCCGTGCGATGAAATCGGCGCTGCCAAAGGCGCTGACGGGCATGATGGGCGCGCGGCCCAGGAGCCCGCCAAACTCCACCATGTCGCCGGGCTTGCCGCCGGGCACGGGGATGATGCGCACCGCCGTCGTCTTGCCGTTGACGACGCCGATAGCGGCCTCGTCCGCGATGATGGCGGCGATGGTCTCGGCGGTGGTGTCGCCGGGCACGGCGATCATATCCAGGCCCACCGAGCAAACACAGGTCATGGCTTCCAGCTTTTCGAGAGTCAGCGCGCCGCACTGCACCGCGGCGATCATGCCGGCGTCTTCACTCACGGGGATGAACGCACCTGAAAGGCCGCCCACATGGGAGGAGGCCATGACGCCGCCCTTTTTAACCGCGTCGTTCAACAGCGCCAGCGCGGCAGTGGTGCCCGGTGCTCCGGTGCGCTCCAGCCCCATCTCCTCCAGAATGTCAGCCACCGAGTCGCCGATGGCCGGTGTCGGGGCCAAGGAGAGATCCACGATGCCGAACTCGACGCCCAGACGGCGGGAGGCCTCCAGCGCCACCAACTGACCCACGCGGGTGATCTTAAAGGCCGTGCGCTTGATGGTCTCAGCCACCTCATCAAAGGGACGGCCGCGCACCGACTCCAGCGCGTGTTTGACGACGCCCGGGCCCGAGACGCCCACGTGGATGGTGCACTCCGACTCCCCCACGCCGTGGAACGCGCCGGCCATGAAGGGGTTGTCCTCCACGGCGTTGGCAAAGACCACGAGCTTGGCGCAGCCCTGCCCGGCGGTCAACTCCGCCGTGTGCTTGATGACCCGACCCATCTCGGCCACGGCGTCCATGTGGATGCCGGCTCGCTGGGTGGCCACGTTCACCGAGGAGCAGACTCGCTCGGTGCGCGCCAGCGCCTCGGGGATGGCCCGCACCAGCCGCCGGTCGCCCACGGTGAACCCCGCGTGCACCAGGGCCGAGAAGCCGCCGATGAAGTTGACACCGATGGTGTGGGCGGCCTTGTCCAGCGTGATGGCCCAGGGGGCATAATCCTCATCGTCGCTGCTCTCGGCTACCAGGGCGATGGGGGTGACCGACACACGCTTGTTGACGATGGGGATGCCCATCTCCTGCTCGATGGCGCAGCCCACGGCCACCAGGTGCTCGGCCTTGCGGCAGATCTTGTCATAGACCTTCTGACGGCTGCGCTCGCCGGACTCGCTGGCGCAATCCCGCAGGGAGATGCCCATCGTGATGGTGCGGATGTCCAGGTTCTCCTGTTCGATCATCCGAATGGTTTGCAGTATCTCCGAATGGCTCAGCATAGGGTTCCTCCCACCAAGTTAGACGCGGTGCATGGCCTCAAAGACCGACTCGTGCTGGATGCGGATGGTAACACCGAGCTCCTGCCCGGCTTCGTCCAGCAGCGTTTTGAGCTCCGCAAACGGGATGCTGCTGCCAGAAAGATCGGCCAGCATGACCATGGCAAAGAACTCCTGCAGGATGGACTGGCTGATATCGAGAATGTTGACATTGTTCTGGCTCAGGATCGTGGTGACGTGGGCGATGATGCCCACCATATCACGGCCTATGACGGTGATGATGGCTCGCATGGCGTTCCCTCCGGTGCTCATAACGGGTTGGAATCGCTTCATCATATCATTTGGGGCAGCCGGACGCAATTGCGACGCGTTCATTTGCGCCGGAACAGCCGTTTCCGGTAAACTGGACGAAACTGGGGAGAGCGCGGTGAAGGGCCCGGCAACGCCGTGCACGGCGCCGACGCCCTGGAGGATTTGGCGGCCATCGAAGACCTCTGTTCCCGTGTGAGGGATTACCTGCCCTGACATCGAATTGCCGCGGGACAGGTACCGAACGTGGCCGGGCAACAGCCCGGCTGTGGCAGTGGCACGGCCATTTGCTGGGCGTTCACCCCATGCCGATGCAGGCATGCGCAGGCAGTCATGACAATTCCATGACCTTTTGGCGAAGATTCTATCGGTTTTTCATAGTATAATGGTTTCAATATCTGTGTGGGCACGGAAGCACAAATGCGGGATGGGGAGGGTGAGATGGCAAAACTGCTGGTGGCGGAGGATGACCCCAACATTTCCAAACTGATTGCGGCATCGCTGCGAATGGCGGGCCATCAAGCACAGACCTGCGGGGACGGCAACCAGGTGGTGGATCTGGTATTTGCGGGGGACTACGACTTGGTGCTTCTGGACATCATGCTGCCCGGCATGGATGGGTTTGAGATCATGGGGCGCATCCGCATCCGGGCGGTCCCGGTCATCTTTTTGACAGCGAAGAGCAACGTGGCAGACCGCGTGACTGGCCTGCGCCTGGGGGCAGACGACTACATCGTCAAACCCTTTGAGCCGGTGGAGCTGTTGGCACGGGTGGAGGCGGTGCTTCGTCGGGCTGGGAAGGGCGGGGAGGTTTACCGTCTGCACGGCATCGAACTCAACGTGCCGGAGCGGGCAGTACGCAAGGACGGTCACCGGGTGACGCTGTCCCCCAAGGAGTTTGACCTGATGACGCTGCTGATGCAGAACGTCAACATTGCCTTGGCGAGGGAGAAGATACTGGCCATCGTGTGGGGGTACAGCTACCAGGGGGAGACGCGCACAGTGGACACCCACATCCAGCAGTTGCGAAAGAAACTGGGCCTGAAAAACTGTCTGCGGACAGTTTCCAAGGTGGGGTACCGATTGGAGAGGGACGATGCGCTTTGGTCAGAAAATCTTAGTCATGACGCTGGCGCTGGTGACGGTAGCGCTCTTCACCATGGGCTGGATGGTGATTCTCAGCAGTCATAGCGCCCGTCTGCAACAGGAGCGGGATCGTGCCCTTCGGGAGCACGAGATGGTGTCCCTTTCCCTGCACACGGCGGTGCTGTACCAAAGCCTTCAACTGCCGGACACCCAGGAGAGCCAGAAACAGACGTTACTGGCGGTACAGGGGGTTGCTTCCTCACTGTTGGGGCAGGATGGCACTGATCCGGGCGTCTATGTGCAGCTCTTTGAGGGCAAGACGTTGGCTTTTGGCAACTTCGACGGTGACCTGGGCAAGGACCGGCCGGAGCTGGCGCTTGAGGGCCAGACATGCCTGAGCATCTTTCGGGATGTGGGGGCGAAAACGTATCTGCTGGTGGCCAGCCGGGAGCAACTCCGTACTACGGGTTACGTGTTCGTCACCATTCGTGACGTCAGCACCACTTTTGCGGCCCGCAGTGCCCTGGTGCGGCAAATGGCTCTCATTGGAACATTCATAGCCATTTTGGTGGCAGCGGCGCTTTTTTTGCTCACCGCATTGATGACAAGGCGGGTGGCTCTCATCCGCAGTGTATCTCAGCGCCTTGCTGGCGGAGACTATTCCAAGCGCATCCCCGTGGTGGGGAGGGACGAACTGGCAGACCTAGCAGAGGATTTCAACACCATGGCCGAGGCGGTCGAGCAGAACGTGCATTCTCTCGAGTCGGTGGCCAGCGACCAGCGGCAGTTCATTGACAATTTGACCCACGAGATGAAGACACCTCTGACGTCCATCATCGGGTTTGCCGATCTCATTCGCAGTGCACGGTACATGGACGACGTCACACGTGCGGATTATGCCAGCAGCATCTACCAGGAAGGGCAGCGGCTCAAAACGCTGTCAGGGAAGCTGATGGAACTCATTCTGCTGGGGCGGACGGAGATGGACCCGCAGAGGATGGATGCTGAGGAATTCTTGACTGAGATCGCCACGCTGACCGGCCCGATTTTTGCCAGCAGACAGTTGGAACTGCTACTGTCCACCGAGCCAGCCCGCCTGCAGGGTGACCCAAGCTTGCTCCAATCGCTGGTGCTCAACCTGGTGGACAACGCCTGCAAAGCATCCGCCCCGGGGCAGCAGGTGGAGCTTTCCTGCAGGGTGGACCGGCAGAGGCGGCTGCACATCCGTATCACGGATCATGGCAGGGGGATCCCACCCGGGGAGATCCATAAAATCATGCAGCCGTTTTACATGCTGGACAAAGCGAGAACGCGGGCGGAAGGCGGCGCGGGGCTGGGGCTGGCGCTGTGCAGCCGCATCGCCCAGCTGCACCGTGCCAGCATGAGCATCTCCAGCGCCGTGGGGCAGGGGACTGCGGTAGACCTGGTGTTTCCCAGGGAGATGGCACGATGAGGCGCCAACCCCGTCCAAAGCAACGAGCCATCCGTCTGCCAGAGGGGCTGTTTTGGAACGCGGTCACCATTGGTCTCGCGGTTGGAATGCTGTTGATTGGCTATGTGCTCGCCATCCGGCTGGATGGATGGCTTCCTTCCGGCAAAAATGTACTGGCAACCAGCACCACCCGCCATCAACTGGATGAAAGCTGGTGGCAGAACTTGGCCAGCGGCAAACCTTTGGGCTTGTTTCCCTATGATGTGAAGGCCGATGTCAAGGTCTCGGCAATGGACGACAGTGCTTGGCTGGCAGCCCAAGAAGGGATGAAAAGGATCCTTCTATTCTCCCAAATCATGGAGTCCTGGTGGCCCCCTGATTCCATCAACAGCAACAGACAGTTTTCTTGGAGCGTCTCAAAAAATGACGGGGATGGTGATATGGGCCAGTTCCTGGCCGCAGTGATGGACACCAGCGCGGCAACCGATGTTAGTTACGGTGAGGTGACCCAACAACCGGCGACCGACACTCAGGTGGACGCAGGTCTTGGCGATGCTCAGTATGTTGGCGTGATGCGCTGCGCCATGCCCGGACTTTCGTCTCCAGACCGGTGGCTGGCCTATCGTGTGCCCGTTGCGTGGTATGTGGACCAGGGGGAAAAGCGCGAATACATGGCTGATGCGGTGTACCACCCATCCAAAGGTCTGGTGCATCTGTTCCTGCATGGCCAGGGTACGTCCTTCCCGTCTTCGTTTACCCAGGCCAGCGCCGATGTACCTTTGCAGTATGTCAAAGTCCAGTGCACCGCATTTTTGGAACAGTTACTGCCCTACGGCCAGAAGATGTCATCCTTCCCCAGTGACAAGGTGGAGGATGCCTGGCAACCGCAGGGGGAGGGGACGGAGATTGACCTACAAGGCATCACTTCTGCAGAGGTGGAGGCATGCTACCTTGCCGATGATCTTTGTGCTGTTTCCTTTCCCTGTGAGGATGGCGGGCACTTTTTCCTGTATATGGACATGACAAGCATGAGCATCTGTGGGTTCAGCCGTCAGTACATCGCCCAGTAACGATACCCTTTACAGTTTCCACACAATTTCCGGGGGACTCGATGTTTTGACCAGTGGTACCGTGTGTGCAGTGGAAATAGGAGGCACATGCGATGCAATCGGCACGGTACCAACACAGAGGAGGCTCACGCTATGTTCTGCGACCCGGCGGTTGGGTGCGGCTGATGGCCGCTGGGCTGCTGGTCAGTGTGCTGCTGGTACTTGCGGTCTACCGTCTGCTGCCAGCGGGATTGCTGGTTGCCGCAGCACTGCCTTCTCCCAGCGCTGCACGGACGATGAAGGCGCAGGCGTCGCCGGTCACGGTCGTCGTTGCAGCATCCCAGGTGCCGTCATCGGGCACTGTGCTGACGCCCGAACAGATTGACCAGGCCGGGCCGCTGGTGCTGGTAAACGCCGCGTCGCGTTGGCCTCAGGGGTATGAGCCAAAGCTCATCACCATGGCGGAGCACCGCCCTTACGGACTGGTGGGGTTGAAGTCAACGGAAATGCGGGCCGACCCCGAGGCTTTTGCGGCCCTGGTTCGGTTGTTGGAGGCTGCCAAGAAGGATGGGGTGACGGGCATTGCGATCGTCTCTTCCTATCGTGGATATGAGAAACAAAAAAAGCTCTTTGACGACCGTGTGCAGGAGTTGATGAAGGAAGGGCTGAACCGAGAGGCAGCGGAGGCCAAAACGGCTGACACCGTGGCACGGCCCGGTTGCAGCGAACACCAGACCGGACTGGCGTTTGACTTGGTTGTGATGAACGGCGACGGCACGCTGCAGTCCTTCGGCCAGACGGCGCAGTGCGACTGGATGCAGCACCACTGCCAGGAGTATGGATTTGTGCAGCGTTACCCCGCTGGCAAAGAGAACGTCACTGGCATCGACAACGAACCGTGGCACTATCGGTTTGTGGGGATGGAGAATGCCCAAGCAATAACCGAAGACGGACTGTGCCTGGAGGAATACGTGGCCCAGCGGGCGGACGACGGGCGATAACTGGCGGCTGCCAACAAGACAGCGGGCGGAGTGGCTCCGCTCGTTTCGCTTTGTGCGGGAAAATGGCTGCCAGTTGCAAGGGGGCGGTATCGGTAAAGACACCGCCTAACCGGCGGCAGTGCATGCGTGCTTTGTGTCTACGGTTGATGTTCCGTCTTGCTTCCGCATTATTGCCTTGCTCTTTGTAAAAAGCTGGTTTTGTTGACAATGGCGAACGTTTTTGGTAATTTATTACCAATGTTGCTGGCTCGCATTACTTGCACAGATGTGGGCTTGTGATTGCTTTCTGGTGGTCAACTGTTCCGTTTGCTTGTGATTGTCGAGAGCATTTTCGTTCCGGTAGTCGTTCGCAATGCCATTTGGACGATGAGGTGGTTGTATGAGAAAGAAAAATGAAATCAGACTTTTGGGGCTGGGCAGACGGGTATCCGCGTGGCTTCTGGCGTTGGTGCTGGTGGTCACCCTCAATGCCCCGCTTGCCGCCCAGGCAGCTGAGCTTTCCTCCAGCGCGGCGGCTGCCGCGGTGACGGAGCAGCAGAAGGCGGCGCGCTCACCGGCCCTGGGGAAGCTGAGCACCGACCTCATTGGGCTCCTGCAGCCGGACACCCTGCCCCAGGGGCAGACGGTATCGCAGTTGAAGCGCACCATGAGGTCGGTTCAGCAGTTGACCGAAGGGGAGTCGGCGGCCGACCCACAGGTGTATGTCTATGTGCGGTTGGCCGAGGGCGCGACGCAGGCGGAGGTGGAGCCCTACCTGGCCCAGGTGTGCAACACCGACGAGGACGCTGGCCTGGTGGTTGCCAATGTGGCCTTGTCGCAGTTGGAGGCACTGGCCGCCCTGCCGCAGGTGCTGTCCATCCGCACGGTGACGCCGCCTGTCATCAACACCGGGGAACACCTGACCGAGGGGGATGCCCTGGTTGGGGCCGATCTGCTGCGTGCCTCGGCCGGGGTGGATGGCACCGGCGTGAAGATCGGCGTCATCTCCGACGGGTTGGATGGGCTGAGCACCGCAAAAAGTTATGGGGACATTCCGGCTGACCTCACCGTTCTCAGCGACGAGAACTCAGGCAGCGAGGGCATTGCCATGCTTGAGATTTTGCATGATATTGCCCCGGGCGCGCAGTTGTACTTCCACGACAGCGGCACCGATATGGAAGCCTTCAATGACGCCATCGACGCGCTGGTGGCTGCTGGTTGCACCATCATCTGTGACGATGTCTCCTGGCCGGATGCTTCAGCCTTTGAGGATGGCGTCATCGCGGAGCATGTGGCCGACCTGGTGGCCCAGAACAACGTGTTGTTTGTGTCTTCCGCCGGCAACACGGGCAAGGGCCATTACCAGGGGCTGTTCTACGACCCCGATGGCGACAAGCGCAGCGACTTTAGCGAGGGAACAGACGCAACATCCCCCGATCTCTACGTGCGTGTCCCCGCAGGCGGGACCTTGATCGTCTCCCTTCAGTGGGATGAGAAGAGTGGCAGCTCATCAATCAGCGATTACGACCTGTACATCTACAACACGGCAACGGGCAGTACCATTGCCCAATCCTCGGATACTCAAAGCGAAACGGGGGCTCCCATAGAGGTGGCCAATGTCGGGGTCAATAATACCGGCAAGGAGTACATTGCCGGCATCTATGTGAAGGCCTACAAAGCCACCACCCCCCGGACGATTGAGGTGTCCGCCTTCCCCGGTCGCGGGTCGTCCATGTACACGGAGGAGGGGGACAATAGCACGCCGGGGGACTCCATCTTCGGCCACGCTGCCGTGCCCGGCGTGGTGACCTGCGGGGCCATTGACGTGAACACGCCGGAGCAGGTGGAGGAGTTCTCCTCCCAGGGGCCGGTCACCATGCTGGACGAGACCCGCCAGAAGCCCGACATCTGCGGCGTGGATGGGGTGGAGGTCTCAGGGGTTGGCGGCTTTGGCAGTCCGTTCTACGGCACCAGCGCCGCCGCGCCCCATGTGGCCGCGGTCGCCGCGCTCTTTTGGCAGCAGACCCCATCGGGCAAGCCCGACGACATCGCACAGATGCTGACGGACGGGGCGGTTGACCTGGGCGCGGCGGGGTATGACTCCGTCTACGGTTCTGGCCGGTTGAGCGCCATGGCCAATGTGGATGGCTATTACGTGGTGAAGTTCAACAGCATGGGCGGCAGCGCGGTCGCCAGCGTTGTGGCGCAGGAGAATGCGACCATCGCCGCGCCGGCGGCCCCCACCAAAACCGGCTATGACTTTGCCGGCTGGTACAAGGAGCAGGCCTGCACCAACGCGTGGAACTTCGCCACCGACACGGTCACGGCCAACACCACCCTCTGTGCCAAGTGGACGCCAAAGACCTACACGGTGACGTTCAACAGCCAGGGCGGCAGCGCGGTGCCCACTAAGACCGCCGCGTACAACACCAAGATCGCCGCGCCGACTGCCCCGACACGGGCTGGCTACAGCTTCGTGGGCTGGTACAAGGAGGCGGCTTGCACCAACGCCTGGAACTTCAGCTCCGATGTTGTCAAAGCCAACACCACGCTCTATGCCAAGTGGAAGGTTCCGGTCACCGCGCCGGCAGCACCTACCGCCGTCAAGGTCGTCGCCAAGGATTACCAGACCATCACCGTTTCCTGGGCGGCGGTGAGCGGGGGCGCGGCGGGGTATGAGCTTTATCGCGCCACTTCGTCCACCGGCAGTTATGCCCTCGTCAAGTCTCTAACGGGCACCAGCTACACCGATGGCAGCCGCATCACCGGTACCACGTACTACTACAAGGTGCGCGCCTGGCGCGTCTCCGAATCCCAAAAGCTGTACGGCGGGTACTCCGGCGTCGTGTCCGCCAAGCCGTCTCTGGCCGTTCCCGGTTCGGTCAAGGCGCAATCCGCCGGGTACAACAAGGTGAAGGTCACCTGGCAGGCAGTCAGCGGCGCGTCGGGGTACACGCTCTATCGCGCCACCTCGTCCACCAGCAGTTACGCGGTGGTAACGACCCTCTCCGGTGCGTCCACGCTCACGTACACCGACGGCGCGCTGAAGACGGGGCAGACCTACTACTACAAGGTGCGCGCCTGGCGCAAAGTGACCAGCGGCACCGTCTACGGCGGGTACAGCACCGTTGCCTCGGCCAAGCCCATTCTGGGCACACCGGGTGGGTTTACCGGCAGTTCAGGCTCCTACCAAAGCGTTCGCCTGGGCTGGAATGATGTCTCCGGGGCATCGGGGTACCAGGTGTACCGCGCTACCGCCAAAACCGGCACCTACAAGGCGGTGGGGGACACCTCCTCTGAGAGCTACACCAACAGCGGGCTGACGACGAACAAAACCTACTACTACAAGGTGCGTGCCTACCGCAAAATCGGCTCCACCAAGGTGTACGGTTCGTTTACCTCGGTCATCTCTGCCAAGTCGGTGCTTGGCGTGCCCAAGAACGTGAAGGCGGCGAGAGCATCCTCCAGCAGCATCAAGGTGAGCTGGAACAAAGTGGCCGGTGCCACGGGGTATCGGGTGTACCGCGCCGCTTCCGCCACCGGCACATTTGCATTGGTCAACACGGTGAAGGCCACCACCGAATCCACCCAGACGTATACCAACAGCAGCCTCACAAAGGGCAAGAGCTACTTCTACAAGGTGCGCGCCATCCGCACCAAGGGCGGCACGACATACACCAGCGGCTACAGCGCCGTGGTGACGGCCAAGCCGTAGGACCCGCAACAGAAAACCAAAGCAGCAAATGCGAAAAGCCCGTCTGTGACGGGCTTTTCGTTGGTTATTGTGTAAATCGAGCGGGAAGAGTCTCCCTGACACTGGTGTGTAGTCAAGGTGTCATTTTTACTTATACCATGCTCAATGCAATGATAAAAATAATAGAATTATGTTGATTCTTTGCGCATGCATTGTTACAATATGCACAAGTATTGTGAAAGGCGGAGTGATCATGAAGACTGAGTTTCCTGTGCCGGAAAACGACAATATGGAAGGGATCGCAAGGCAAGAAGAAAACGCTAACGCCGATGCGGAAATTGATGAGAGAGCGGAGCAAAAGGCCAGCAATTTGGTTTTTTCTCAAGCAGAGCAGTTTGAGAAGAATAGTGTGGCGAGTGCGGTTGCTGAGGAGCATGTACAGAACAACCTGTGGGATTATGTGAAAAAGATTGGGGCCAAGCTTGGTAAAGCCGCTTTGGATGCTATCAACTACTTGTGGGAGGTAATGAAGAATCCAGAGATCCCGATTCAAGCGAAATTGATTGCAATATCTGCTTTGTTGTATTTCATAAATCCTATTGATTTTGTTCCTGATGTCATACCTTTTTTTGGATTCACAGATGATGCGGCTGCTTTGGCGGCAGCAGTTACAAGCATAACGTATATTATACACATTCATGAAGAGTCAAAAAAGCAGAAGGAGATTGGAGAAAGTAATTAGTTTATGCTGAGTGGATTGTGTTAAAACAACTATTTGCAAATGCTAAAGGACGACCGAAAGGTCGTCCTTTAGCAACTTGCACTGCGGACAGGCTTTACAGCTTGACCGTGAACGTGCCGGTGGTGGAGGGGGGCACAACGGTCGTGGTCCCCTCGCCATGCACGGTGAGAGACCAGGGTTTGCCCGCTCCTTCGGCGGTCACGGTGATGGTGTCGCCCTGGCGCGCGCAGGTCACCGTGAGCTCGCACTGGCCCTTGCTGTTGAGCACCTGCGTCGCGGCGCTCTGCCCGTCGGCCAGTTCATAAAGGTGCAGCGCCACGCCTTCGGCGTAGTCGTAGAGGGCGTCGGTGTCGCTCTTGCCCAGGGCCAGCAGCGTGCCGGGCCGCACCATCAGCGGCAGGCTCATGTAGCCATGGTTCTCCCGCTGCCAGCGGCCGCCGGCCACCCGCTTGCCGGTGAGGAGGTTTGTCCACACGCCTTCGGGCAGGTAGTAGTCCACGTCGCCGCTCTCAGTGAAGACCGGGGCCACCAGCAGGCTGTCACCCAGCATATACTGGCGATCGAGAGTGTCGCAGGCACGGTCACCCTGGAACTCCAGCACCATGGCGCGCATCATCGGCACACCGGTGGCGGCTGTCTGGGCGGCGGAGGCGAAGAGAGTGGGCATCAACCGGCATTTGAGCTGGGTGAAGTGCCGCACCACGTCCACGGCTTCCTCATCAAAGAGCCACGGCACCCGGTAGGTCTGGCTGCCGTGCAGCCGGCTGTGGGTGGAGAGGAGGCCGAAGGCCGCCCAACGCTTGTACAGGTCGGGGGTGGCTGTCGCCTCGAACCCGCCGATGTCGTGGCTCCAGAACCCGAAGCCCGACAGGCACAGCGACAGGCCGCCGCGCAGGCTCTCCGCCATGGAGGGATAGATGGCCGTGCAGTCACCACCCCAGTGCACGGGGTACTGCTGGCCGCCCACCGTGGCGGAGCGCGCGAACACCGCCGCCTCGCCCTCGCCGCGCTCCCGCACCAAGAGGTCGAACACGGTCTTGTTGTAGAGGTGGGTGTAGTAGTTGTGCATCCGCATGGGGTCCGCGCCGTCGAAGTACTTCACGTCCGTCGGGATACGCTCGCCGAAGTCGGTCTTGAAGCAATCCACGCCCATGTCGAGCAGTGCTTTCAGCTTGCTCTGGTACCAGGCGCAGGCGGCGGGGTTGGTGAAGTCCACTAGGCCCATGCCAGGCTGCCACATGTCCCACTGCCACACGTTGCCCTCGGGGTCGAGCACGAGATAGCCCTTCTCCATGCCCTCGTCAAAGAGCTTGGACTTCTGGGCAATGTAGGGGTTGATCCATACGCAGATCTTGAGCCCCCGGGCCTTGATGCGCTGGAGCATGGCGGCCGGGTCCGGGAACACGGCCGGATCCCACTCAAAGTCGCACCACTGGAACTCCCGCATCCAGAAGCAGTCAAAGTGCAGCACATGGAGCGGCAGGTTGCGCTGGGCCATCCCGTCGAGGAAGCTCATCACGGTGCCCTCGTCGTAGCTCGTGGTGAAGCTCGTGGTGAGCCACAGGCCGAAGCTCCAGGCCGGGGGCAGAGCGGGCTTACCACTCAGAGCGGTGTAGTTCACCAGCACGTCCTTCATGCTGCCGCCGCCGATGAGGTAGTAGTCGAGCGCCTCGCCCTCCACGCTGAACTGGGTCTTGGAGACCTTCTCGCTGGCGACTTCAAACTCCACCTGGCTGGGGGTATTGACCAACACGCCGTAGCCACGGTTGGTGATGTAGAACGGGATGTTCTTGTAGGCCTGGTCGCTGTTGGTGCCGCCGTCGCGGTTCCAGATGTCCACCGCCTGGCCGTTCTTCACAAAGGGGGTGAAATGCTCGCCCAGGCCGTAGACGTACTCGCCCACGTCCAGGCTCAGCTGGTCGCGCATGTAGGCCTTGCCATCGGGGTCGAGGATGTAGGCCATGGCGCGGCTCTCGCTCTGGGTCAGGAGCTTCCCATCCTGGCGGAAACTCACGTTCCAGCTCTCCCCCTTGGAGATGGTGACCGACAAGCCGCCGGTGGTCAGCGTCACGGCCTTCTCGCCGTTCTCGATAGCCACATCCGGGTGCTGGTCAGCCAAGGTAAACTCCGGCAGCTTCTTCCGCCGGCCGCGGAAGTGCTCCGCCTGCACGCGGATGACGTTGGGCAGGGGGGAGGAGAACCGCAGGGTGAGCAATGGCCCGCCCAGCGTGTCGCCCCGGTGGTTGATGCGGTGGTCGGGCGCGTAGACGGTGACCGCGCCGTTCTCTACCACGACGTCGCGGGCCTCGGCAGGCCAGTGGACGCTGTATCCATCGCGGTTGAGCCATTGTCCGTTGGAAAATTTCATGGAAACCCTCCTCTGTTGTCGCTCTGATGATCCTATGATACTATTATATTCAGACAAACGCACGTCTTCTTGCGGGATTGTCATATTGTATCGCACGATCTTCCGATTTCATGCGTGGGAGGATGGCCATGGACCGGGCACTGCTGCACGAGGAGGGAACCTACGAGGATCCGGCGTTCCCGGTGCGCACCTATCACTTCCGCTGCGACGCCAACAGCAACGTGTTCACCTGCCACTGGCACGAGGAAGCAGAGCTGCTGGTGGTGACCGAGGGCACCATGCTGCTGCAGCTGGGCGACCACAACCACCGGCTGGAGGCTGGCCAGGCGGCGTTCATCAACAGCGGCGAGTTGCACGCGGGGCACTGCGACGAGGGCCAGCCCTTTTCGTTCCTGGCGGTGGTATTTGACCGGGCGCGGCTCTTTGGCAGTGGGGAGTCCTCGGGGGACATCGCCGCGGCGCGCTTCTCCCCGCCGTTCCTGACCCCGCTGGCGGAGCAATGGGGCCCGGCTTTTGCCCGGCGCATCGGCCAGGTGCGCCTGCTGTGTGAGCAGAAGCCCGACCGCTACGAGCTGCTGGTGCTCTCCACGCTCTACGCCCTCTTCCATGAGATGCTGACCCGCGGCCAATGCGCCCCGCCTGCCAAGGGCGACGGCGACCGTTCCGAGCGGGTCAAGCGGGCGCTGCGCCACATCGCCGCCCACTACCAGGAGCGCATCACCGTGGGGGAGCTGGCGGCTCTCGTGGGCGTCAGCCCCGGCCATTTCTGTGCCTTCTTCAAGCGCATGACCGGCCGCACCCTCATCGACTATGTCAATTTTTACCGCATCCAGCGGGCCGCGGAGCTGCTGCGGGACGGCGACCGCAAGATCCTGGCCGTGGCGATGGACGTGGGGTTTGACAATTACAGCTATTTCATCCACTGCTTCAAGCGCTACACCGGCATGACGCCCCAGGCCTACCGCCGCCAGGCAGGGTAGGGAGGCGCTGGTTCAATACACCTTGCACTGTTCAATGCCTTCCCTTGGGCGCATTGCGCTGGGCGTTCGCGCCATGCTACAATGGCGGGGAATTTGTGCCGGAGGTGCGCCATGTCCGTTCAGCCCACAGTACACGACCCCGCAAACTGCCCCTGCAAGAAGCGCGATTGCCCCCGCAACCGCAGCTGTGCCCAATGTATGGAGAACCACCACAAGAACGGGGGCCTCACGACCTGTGAGCGACTGGCCAAGCAGAAGGGCTGACACCCCTGCCATCACGGAGGATGAGATGGACTACCTGAAGCAGCTGACCGACCGGGTTTGGTACACCCCGCCGGTGCAGGCCACCGACCAACCGGTGCTGGCCGCCGTGCTGGGGGATCGTCGTACCCTGATGCTGGACGCCGGCGGCACTGCCCGTGGTGCTGCTTCCTTCTTGGATGGCCTGCGGCTGCAGACCGGCCGCGAAGTGGACGCCGTGGCGCTGACCCACTGGCATTGGGACCATGTGTTTGGCCTTTCGGGGTTGACCGTGCCGGCCATCGCCCGGCGGGAGACGGCGACCCACCTGCGCCGCCTGGCCGGCTATGGTTGGAGCGATGAGGAACTCGACGACCGCCTGCGCCGGGGGGAGGAGATCCCCTTCTGCGCCGCGCACATCCGTGTGGTGTACCCCACTGGGGCCGAGCGTGCCGCCATCCGCATCCACCAGCCAGAGGTTGTCTTTGACGGGAGCCTGACGCTGGACCTGGGTGGGGTGGTTTGCGAGCTTCTCCCCCTGCCGGCGGTGCATGGCGACGACAACGTTGCCCTCCTCGTACGCGGGGAGGGTGTGCTCTTTCTGGGTGACGCCATGGGTTGCGATTGCTACCACCGGCCGCCCCGGTATGACGCCGCGGCGGTGCTGGAGCTTTTCCGCCTCATCCGCGGTTGGAACCCGTCGGTCATCGTGGAGTCTCACGGCCTGCCAGCGACGCTCGGGGAGTTCTGGGCCGAAAACGGAGTGCTGGAGTTGGGGGCCCGCGCGGTGCTGGAGGGAGTGGGCGACCACGCCACCCTGGCCGACCGCCTGCGGCGGGAGCTGGCCGAGCAGCCCGACGACCTCGATGAGGTGGTTGACCTTTTCCTGGCGGGGGTTGAGCGCCGCTGACCCGGTTTTATGAAATGTTAAGCCGGGAACCGTTTGTACTATGCTATAATTACGAGGTTACCCGCCGCCATCGGCCCCAAGACAGGAGGTTGGACGATGTTTGGATACCTCCTGCCCGACAAACAGGAGCTGAAGGTCAAGGATTACGCGCTGTACCGGGCCGCCTATTGTGGTGTCTGCCGGGCCATCAAGCTGAACTATGGCGAGGCAGGCCGGCTGACGGTGAGTTACGACGCGGCGGCGCTGGCGATGCTCTTGATTGCGGCCTCCGGCGCGGCGCCTGTGCTGCAGCCCCGGCGCTGCATGGTGAACCCCGTGCGCCCCAAGCCTGTGCTGGAGGGCCACGCCGCCCTGGAATATGCCGCCGCCGTCAGCGTGCTGCTGGCCTGGGGGCGGCTCAAAGACGCCTGGGCCGACGAACGGCAGGCAATCGCCCTGCCGGCCATGGCGGGGCTTGCGCTGGCTCACCGACGGGCGGCAGTGCGCCACCCCGACCTGGCAGGGCAGATCCAGCAGCGGCTTGATGAGCTCACGGCCCTGGAGCAGGCCGGCTGTGCTGTGCTCGACCTGCCCGCCGATGCCATGGGGAACCTGCTGGCCGATGTGATGCTGGCAGGCCCGGCGTTGGAGCCGTCAGCCCAAGTGCTGCTGCGGTCGCTGGGCTACCACCTGGGCCGCTGGGTCTACCTGGTGGACGCCATCGACGACGTGGAGAAGGACGAGAAATCCGGCGCGTACAACGTGCTTGTGAAGATGGCTGGCGACCGGGCTGCTGCCGTAGCGTTGGCGCGGGACGCCTGCGACCACGCCGCCGGGCAGGTGGCCGCGGTCTATGACCTTCTGGGTCTTGGCTGGGGCTCAGCCGTCCTCGAGAATCTGTTTTATTCCGGCATGCCGCTCACATTGCAGCGCGTGTCGTGCAAGGAGAAGCAAACCGATGAACGATCCCTACAAGGTGCTGGGCGTCCGGCAGGGGGCCAGTAAGGAAGAAATCAAAAAGGCCTACCTGGGTATGGTGAAGAAGTACCATCCCGATCGCTTTCAGGACCCTGCGGCCAAGGAGATGGCCAACGAAAAGCTCAAGGAGATCAACCAGGCGTACGAGGCGCTCTCCAGCGACGGCGGCCAGGCGAACTGGCAGTCCGCGGCGTCGGGCCGCACCGCACAGTCGGGTTACACCGGTGGTGGGTCGCCCACGTTCCAGCAGGTGCGTATGCATCTCAACAACCGCAGGGTGGACGCCGCCGAGCAGATCCTTGATGGCATGAACGACCGTACAGCCGAGTGGTACTATCTGCGCGGCGTGTGCTACAGCATGCGCGGCTGGTACGCCATGGCGCGGGAGCATCTTTCCAAGGCCGTGGACATGGAGCCGGGCAACGCCGAGTACCGCGCGGCTCTCAACCAGTTTAACGGCGGCACCCAGTATTACCGGCAGAATGCCCAGCCCTACCGTACCGGTGGGGTGGGCGGTATGAGCACCTGTGACATGTGTACCTGCGCCCTGTGCTCGGACTGCTGCTGTGAGAGCATGGGTGGCGACCTCATTCCCTGTTGCTGAACCTGACCTGACCAACGGAGGACGCGATGAACCGACCATCCGCCGCCCGCCGGGTGGCCTTTGCAGGGCTTCTGACGGCCCTGACGCTGGCCCTTCTCTATCTGCTTTCTGTGTTGCCCACGATGAAGCTGAGTGTGCTCTTCGTGCTGTCGGCGCTGCCGGTGACACTGGCTTGCGAGCGGCGCTATGCCGATGGGCTCCTATCCTTCGCCGGGGCGGCGCTGCTCTCAGGGCTGCTCTTCCCCGCCCAAGGGGCGTGGGTACTGTACGCGGCGTTCTTCGGCTGGTATGGCATCGCGCGGGAGGCGGTCGTGACCCGCTTCCGCCCGGTGGTGGCCTGGCCCATTCTAATCGGCATCTTCAACCTGGCGCTCGCCGTGGTGTGGTTCGTCGCGCGGGAGACGCTGCTCTCCACCGTCACCCTGCCCGTCGCTTGGCTGCTTCCGGCGGCGGAGGTTGCCTTTGTCGTCTATGAGTTTCTGTTTGGCCAGGTGCGGGCCTACTACCTGCAGCACCTGCGGCGTCATCTGTTCCACAGCTGAACAAATTCATACGGCCCAGGGCAGAAGTGCAAGCTCAAGGATTCTCGTCCGGGCACTTCTCATTTTTCATAAGATCATGCAGCCGTGTGCTGTGTGTACGCGCGTTTCCGCTGTTTTTTCTGGCGCGGTGCAGCAGTGCGGTGGCCGATTCCTGCGTGTCCTCGGCGGTTTCATCCGTCGCCCGGTTCAGCGTCCGCGCTGCCCGTTCCTCCCACTTTTTCGCCTGTGCCTTTTCCCGCTGAATCTTTCCGCGTTCCGTTTCTTCCGCATTTGGCCCTTGGTGGTTTCGGCGATAGGTTGCGAGAACTTGTTCGTGTCGTTTCATTGCGCTTCTCTCCTCATCGCTTCCGTTTTCTCCCTGCTATGTTACGCAGTGAATGGCGCAAATGGCAGGGGTGCATTCACTTTGGATTGAAGATTCCTGCCGATCGATGTAGAATAATGGTAAATTCCCATTGGGAGAATAGCATATGGGACGAGTAAGACGACTGGGTTTTCTCGCGTTGTGTGTGGGTTTGCTGCTGGCGCTGTTTCCAACGGTGGCGCAGGCGGAGTCCTTGTCGGCCCCCGGCAGCATGCGCGCCCGGGTGAAGAGCAGCAGCGCCGTCACCCTGTCTTGGCACGCGGTGTCCGGCGCGGTGAGCTACCGGGTCTACCAGTGTAACTCCGCCGACGGCAGCTTTTTTCTCATCGCCACCACCAAATCCCAAGACATCACTGTGTCCCACCTCACGTCCAACAAAACCTACCGCTTTCGTGTGCGCGCTGTGAACAAGAAGGGCACCATCAGCTCACCCAGTCGAGCGGCCAAAGCCACCACCGGGCGAGGAATGGCTGCGCCCGACGGCTTAGAAGCCACCCCGACCAGCTCCGCCAAAATCACCCTGCGGTGGTCCGGCGTGAAGGGCGCAACCTCCTATGCCGTGTACCGCTACGACAGCGGGAAGAAGGCTTACGTCTACGTGGGCAAGACCACCAAGAAAAGCTATGAGTGCAAGGGGCTTGCGGCCAACAGCCGGTATTCGTTCAAGGTGCGGGCCTCGGGCTCTAAGGGTGAGGGGCTATTCAGCGGTGCTGCGGCGGCCTACACCAAGCCGTCCGCGCCGTCGGGCTTGAGGGGCACGACGACCGGGTTCGCGTCGGTGCGGCTGAGCTGGAAAGCCGTGCCCGGCGCGTCGTCCTACCGGCTGTACCGGGCGACCAGCGAAGGCGGCGGCTACGCGCTGGTCGCCACCACGCGCAACCTTTCCTACGCCGATGGCAAGCTAGAGTCTGGTAAGACGTACTACTACCGGGTGTCCGCCGTGGGGAAGGGTGGCGAGGGCAGCCAAAGCACCGTCCGGGCCGCGGCGACGCAGGCCGTGTATGCCGCGCCGACGGGCCTGCAAACGCTGGAACGGCACATTGACCGGGTCACCGTGGGGTGGAAGGCGGTGAGCCAGGCCCAGCGTTACCGCCTCTACCGCTATGACAACGCCAAGGGAGCCTGGGCACAGACCGGCGAGACATCGGCCACCCAGTTCACCTGCACGGGCCTGACTGCCGACACCCAGATTCGGCTTCGGGTGGCCGCCGTGGGTGTCTTTGGGCAGGGCACGCTCAGTGCCGTGTACACCACCCGCACCACCGCGCCGTTGGCCGCGCCCAGCGGTCTGACAGCCGATGCCAATGGCAGCCTCGGTTCCGTTGCTCTGGCCTGGAGCCCGGTGAGTGGCGCCCAGGAGTACCGCGTCTACCGCCGCACCGGGGAAAGCGGGCGTTGGGATCTGGCAGGCAGCACCAGCAGCACGGCATTCCTTTGTGACGGGCTTCAGGCCGCCACCACTTACTACTTCAAGGTCGCCGCCGTGCATGATGACGACGAGGGCACGGCCACCGAACCGGTGCCCGCGCGCACGGGTACGCCGCTGACCGCGCCGGGTGGGTTCGCCGTGCAGGAGAGGACCTGGTCAACCGTGTGGCTGAGATGGAACACGGTGGCCCGTGCGGAGGAATATGTGGTGGAGGTGGCACCCAACGCGGAAGGCACCTTTACTACGCTGCTGGTGACCACAATGGTTTGCTGTGAAATCCCCGGTCTGGACCCGGGTACGACGCGCTGCTACCGGGTGTCGGCCCGCAATGCCTACGGAACGGGGGCATCGGCCACACTGTCGGCCACTACGCTCACGGTTTCCGAGGGTTGTGATTGGCTGCAGCTGCGCATTGGTAAGGAGCGCCGGGCCATCACCAGCCGGCTGGAAGCGATTCGCCTGCGCCTGATCACGTTGGTTGAGGCCGGCTTGGGCCATGGGGAGGAAGCTGACCGCCTGGTAGCCGAAAGAGAGGCCATCTTGAAGGCTGACGCCGCCCTGGAGGCCTTGCTAGAGCCGGTGGCCGCCGCTGCAGACGCGGCAGCGCTTGATGCCGTGCTTGGGCAGATGGAGAGCATCGTCAATGCCTTCCACGCCCAGTATCCACCGGCGTGATTGCTTGCGAACCCATTGCGTTTTTGCTATCCTCTGGGGGTATGACCGATGTAGCCCCTTTGGGATCATAATCGGCGACTGGAGGACACATGAGCATCCGAATCGAGGCTTTTGACCCGCGGTGGCTGCCGGACGCGGCCGTCTTGGCGGCGCGCGCCTGGCAGCGGGAGCGTGCGGTGATGCCCCTGCTGCCTGGGTTGGAGGACGTGAACTTTGACCGGGAGTTGGCAGGCATCCTAGCCGACGGCCTGCCCATGGTTGCTGCCTGGCAGGGCGACCGATTGGTGGGGTACCTTGGTGGTTGGCCGGTGGATGCCCTCTTCAGCAGCCACAAGGGGGTATACACGCCTCACTGGGCCCACGCGGCCGAAGGGGAGGACCGGGAAGCTGTTGTCTTCGCCCTCTATACAACGGCAGCAGGCGCGTGGGTGGCCCGGGGGCACCTGAGCCACGCGGTGACGGTGCTGGCCCACGACGAAGAAGCCCTCCGCCTCTGGGGTTGGCTGGGTTTCGGCCCCCGGTGTGTGGACGCCATGCGCCCCCTGACGCCGCCCACGGGGTTGCCCGCGACCGGGGTGGAGGCGCGCCGGGCCACGCCGGCGGACATCGCCCTGGTGCTGCCGTTGCACCGGGCCCATGGCGAGTACTACCCCAACGCGCCGCTCTTCATGCCCCTGGTGGAGATGGAGGACGCTGCGGGGCTGGCGGGCTGGATGGAAAAGCCGGGCAACGCCCTGTGGCTGGCGCTCCGGGGTAGCGAGGCGCTCTGCTACATGATGACCACCGACCACGGCATGTGCCACGCCGCCAACGATGCCGGCACCGTGAACATCTGTGGGGCCTTCACGTCGCCGCAGGCGCGGGGTGCGGGGGCGGCCACGACGTTGTTGGCAGCCATCGTGCAGTGGGCGCAGGGGGCGGGATTCCAGCGCTTGGGTGTGGATTATGAGAGCTTCAACCCCGCCGGCGGCAGGTTCTGGCGGCGGCACTTCACCGCCTATACCTCCGGCATGCACCGCATGGTGGACGACCGCATCGTCGGCATGGGCGGCTGACGGGCCGACGGAGGAACGCGAAGGAGGGGAGAAAACATGGAGCCACGAAGTGAGCTGGACTATGAGGCGCTGTGTGCGGAGATTGCCGCCCTGTTGGCAGGGGAGCGGCACTGTGTGCTGGCCACGGCGGCCGAGGGCCGTGTGACCGCCTGGACGATGAGCTACGTCACCCAGGGACTCACCGTGTGGATGCAGACCGACCGAAGGTTCCTCAAGGTGGAGCAGCTGGTGGCCAACCCGCGGGCGGCCCTGTGCCTGGGCAACCTGCAGGCCGAGGGAACGATTGCCTTTGCCGGGCACCCGCAGGCACCGGGCAATGAGGCCTTTGCGGCAGCCTACGCCGCGCGGCACCCATCGAGTTGGGCGAGCTATGGCGCGCTGGAGGATGAGATCGTGCTGCGCTTCGAGCCCACCGACTTCACGCTGTGGAAGTACATCGACGGCCAGCCCTGTCGCGACCGTTTGACGGTTGGCGGGCAGGCCACGCGGGAATATTACCGGTAACAGGGCATGGCCCATGGGCTGAGATGAAAGGAATGCGATGAAGACAGCGGTGTTGGGGTGCGGGCGCTGGGGCGCCTTTTTGGCGTGGTACGCCGTTCGCAGCGGGTTGGAGGCAACCCTGTGGGGCCGGCCGGGCTCCCGGGCGTTGGCGGGCCTGCGGCAGACCGGCGGCAACGAGTACCTGACACTGCCAGAGGATCTGCCCTTGACCGACCGGTTGGAGGATGCGCTTGACGGGGCCGAGATTGCCTTTGTGGCCATCGGTGCCCAGGAGCTGCGCGGGTTCCTGCGTCAGCACCTGGATACCATTCCCCAAACCCTGCCGTTGGTGCTGTGCATGAAGGGTTTGGAGGCTGAAACAGGCAAACGACTGACACAAGTCACCCAAGAAGAATTGGGTGCCGCTCAGCCGTTAGCGGTGCTGGTGGGTCCTGGCCATGTGCAGCACTTTGTGGGCGGGCAGCCGGGGTGCATGCTGGTGTGCGGCCAGGGGCCGGAGCCCGCGGCCACGGTCGTCTCGGGCCTGTCGGGGGAGTTGCTGCGCCTCTATGTGGGGGAGGACCTGCTGGGTGCCGAGGTGGGCGCAGCGGCCAAGAACGTCATCGGCATTGCCGCCGGCATCCTGGATGGCCTGGGCGTGTCGGCCCTGAAGGGGGCGCTCATGACCCGTGGAGCCTATGAGGTGGCGCGGTTGGTGCGACGCATGGGCGGGCACGAGCAGACGGTATACGGCCTTTCCCACCTGGGGGATTACGAAGCGACGCTCTTCTCCCCCTACAGCCACAACCGCGCCTATGGCGAGGCGCTGGCCCGGGGGGAGAGCTACCCCCTGCTGGCCGAGGGCGTGGCCACGGCCGACGCGTTGGCACTGCTGGCGCAGGAGCACAAGGTGGATCTCCCTATTTGCACGGCGGTGCGCTCGGTGCTGCGGGGGGAACGCTCGGCACGGGAAGGGCTCACGCACCTCTTCGACCGGCCCGGGCGGTATGAGTTTACCTGACGGTCATTCCCAGTCGGGGTCCTCGCCTTCGGGCAAGGGGGCGAGGCCGGTGGCCCGGGGCCAGCGGCCTGTGGCCGCGATGGTCACGGCGTTGATGTTGCCCACATGGCAGATGCAGTGACGTATCTGCCCCACCATCACCGACAGGCGCGTGCGGTGGAACCCGGGCGGGCACTGGGCAAGGTCATCGTCGTTCAACTCCGCCAGATACCGGCGGATTTTGGCTTCGATGCCCTCAAAGTAGGTCGTCAGCAGGGCCATATCCAGCGCGTCCCCGGCCGGTTCGTCCAGGGAGTTGAGTCCCGGCTGGTGGAAGGGTGGCTGCTGGTAATCACTGGGGTTGATGAACCACTGGTCCAGCGAGTGGAGCATGTGGTAGACGTGCTTCCAGATGGGCTGGTCGCACAGTGTCTGCTCTGGCAGGCAGGTGCGCAGGCAGGTGCCGACGTTACGGAGCACTACTTCGGTCTGTTCGGCCAATTCTTCCACAAGAATGCGATTCATCGGTGCCTCCAATGGGTATTTTTGTCAGTATAGCACACTTGCAGACTGCATTTAATGATGTCTTTAGACTGCCTTCACAAACTGGGCACACATGGACGCTACACTAACGATGAACAAGACCAAGAACCGGGGGCGAGACCGTTGAACGGAACCATACTCATTGTGGACGACGAGGTACAGATTGTGGAGCTCGTGGAGCTCTATCTGGAAAAGGACAACTACCAGGTGCTGAAGGCCTTTGACGGGCTGCAGGCCTGGCAGATGTTGCAGGAGCACAAGGTCGATTTGGCCATCATAGACATCATGATGCCGGGGATGGATGGTTACCAGCTCATCAAGCTCATTCGCAGCAAGTTTGTCATGCCCGTCATCATGCTCTCGGCCAAGGGGGAGGACAGCGACAAGATTTTGGGGCTCGACCTGGGGGCAGATGACTACATCGCCAAGCCCTTCAACCCGCTGGAGGTGGTGGCACGGGTGCAGGCACAGATGCGCCGCTTCCACGAGCTCAACCCCCAGGCCAGCGACCGCGAAGAGCCGCAGGTCATTACCATTGGGGACTTGACGCTGGACGAGCAGGCCTGCCAGCTCACCAAAGGTGGCAAGCAGGTGGCGCTGACCCAAACCGAGTTCCGCATCTTGAGTTATCTCATGAAGAACCCGGACAAGGTGCACACCAAGAAGCAGATCTTTGAGAATGCCTGGGAGGCGGCCTACTACGCCGATGACGGCACGATCATGGTGCACATCAGCAACCTGCGAGACAAGATTGAAGACGACAGCCGGCAGCCGGTCTATCTCAAAACCATTCGGGGACTGGGGTACAAGTTTGAGAAGCTTCCACATATTGAGGCATAAGCAGGCGGGGCAGGAGCGTGGCAACACGCCCCTGGTGGCCACGCTGACACAAAGCTATTTGTTTTTTACACTGATGATCGTGGGGTCGCTGCTGTTTGCGGGGGTCTGCGCCAATCAATTGCTGCGTCTTGTCAACGACAACATTGTTTCCCTGCACTATGACGCGTCCGAGCTCATCCGCCCCGATTACCAGAACATGGACATCCGGGACATCAAGCGCCTGGGCGGCTGGGTGGAGATTCTGCAGGACAACCAGGTGGTGGACGTGCTGGGCACCAAGGGCGACGACAAGGTGACGTACACCGACGCTGAACTCGGCCGGGACGATCATTACCGCTTCACCGAGTCGGCGTTCCTCAACTTCGCCGATGACACCTACTATTATTCGACGGTGCGGTTCATTGCCAGCGACATGAACACCTATCTCTGCGTCATCAAGATCCCCCTCAAAAACCTGAAAAAAGGGCTCTTGGGGTACCTCAGTTCCCCCAACCTGCAGACCCGGCTCAACCGCTTTGTGTATCTGAACCTCTTCTTCACGGTGGTTTTGTTCTGCCTGTACTTCGCGGGCAGTGTGATGCTGTACAGCCGCTTCACCGCCCGGCGCATCACCCGGCCGCTGCGGTCCATTCGTCAGGGCATCGCGCGCATCACCGCTGGCGACCTGACAACCCGGATGGATTTTGAGGCCGAAACCGAGTTTGCCGAGATCCGCGATGCCCTCAACCACATGGCTGGCCGCCTGCAGAAGGCTGAAAACGAGAAGCGCGAGTTGGAGGAGAACCGCAAGCGTCTCATCATGGGCATCTCCCACGACCTCAAGACACCCATCACCACCGTGGTGGGCTACGCCAGTGCCCTCACCGATGGCGTCGTGACCGACCCGGAGAAGCGCCAGCGCCACCTGCAGTACATCCGCGACAAGGCGCTGACGATGAGCAAGCTCATCGACGACCTGTTCCGCTACTCCACCATGGACAGCGCCCAATACGTGCTGCACCGCAAGGATGGCGACTTCGCCGAGTTCCTGCGCACCCTGCTGGCGGAGAGCTACCTGGACATCGAAACCCGGGGGATGGAGCTTGACCTCGACATCCCCGAGGAGACGGTGCCCTATTCCTTCGACGCGGCGGAGATGGGCCGTGCTATCGCGAACATTGTCTCCAACTGTGTCAAGTACAACCCGGCGGGCACGTTGCTGGGCGTGTCGCTCAAGCGCGGCAGCGATGGCACGCTGGTGCTGATGATCCGCGACAACGGCGTGGGCATTGCCGAGGCCGTGCGTCCGGCGGTGTTCAACGAGTTTGTACGGGGCGACGCCGCCCGCCCCAGCGACGGCGGCAGCGGCTTGGGGCTCTCCATCGCCCGCCGCGTCATCGAGATGCACGGCGGCTCGGTCTCGCTGGAGTCCGCCCCCGGCAAGGGCACCACGTTCCTGCTCTTCCTGCCCTGAGCAGGGAGCACAAACACACACCGCATCCATGGCGTGCTGCCACAGGGAACTGTTGCGGCACGTCCTTTTTTGATATGCTGGTAAAAGAGAAACAGCTTGAGGGAGGCCATATGACCCAATACACCAAGGAAGAATTGACGGAGGCTCTTCGGGCGGTCACTTCCATCATCCACAAATGCGAAAAGGCGCAGGAGAAGTTCCCAGAGGGAACCGCCCACCACACCCTGCTGAAGAACCGACTGAAAGCCATGTACATTTCGAAGACGCTGATTGAGGAAGCGCTGAATGGCGTAGAGTAGGGTCCGACAGCGCCGATTCCTATGTGACGGTTACACCGGCCAGTGCGGAGTGTCGTCGTGACCGCCGGGGTCAGTCTCTCGTCAGCCCCAGCGCTCGCAGCGCCTGCCGTGGGGTGGGAGGCGGGGGCAGGGCTGGCCCCAGCAGCCCCGCCAGCAGCAGGATGGCCGACGTCAGACCCGGCACGCGGCCCAACAGGGAGGCGAAGGTGCCAATGGGCGTTTTGGCAACGAACATGGACAGCAGCAGAAAGCCTGCAAGCGCCAGGAACAGCCCGGCGTTCACAATGTCCACGGGCTGCGGGGAAGGGCGCACGTCGTGGTGTGCGAAGGCCCAGGCCAGCCCCACCGGCAGCACCACCACCAAGGCTGACAGCACCGCGTTGACTACGGGAAGGGCTGCTGCGTGCCCGCCGCCAGCCAGCGCCAGCAGCGCACCATTGAGAGCTGAGGTCAGGGCGGCCACGCCCAGCACGGCCAGCAGGTTCCCCCACAAGGCTTGCCGACGGAGTAGCGTGGGGTCATGATTTTCAAAGCGCAGGGAGCCGGCCAGCAGCAGCCCCACATAGGGCGTGGGGCCGGTCGCACCGGCTAGGAAGAGCATGGAAGCAGGCAGCCGGCTCTCCAGCGGGTCATAGGTGAGGATAACCCACCCAATGCCCGCCACCAGCAGCCCCAAGCCCAGCAGACCGGGCAGCAGCCGGGCCCAGTCCACCCGCAGGTGACGCCCACCAGCCGTCCAACCGCGTGCCAGGCCCAGCAGGCCGCACACCATGCCAACGAGCAGGGGCGGCAGGCTGTTGCGCAGCAGTGCGGCGGCAGTGGTACCCCCGGGCAGGGCGGCGGCAACCAGTGCGCCCAGCGCGAGACACAGCGCCAGCGCGGCATAGGGCAGAGCGGGCAGTATCCGTTTCATGGCATCCTCCAGCAGGCGGCCGGAAGCCGGCCGCCTCCATGATTTCTTTGCCACCATTCTATCACAATAGAGCGGAATTAAAAGTGCCAAAACACCGGCAACCAGCAAAGCGGAGCGGCCCATCGGGTCTCTCCGCTTTTGCTCAGTATAAGAGAGTTGCTACAGTGAGCAAATCAAAGAACCGACCGCCGATTCATTCGGCGGGAGGAAAGCTGAAGCTTGCGTTAAAACCAACAGCAAAACCTCGCCCGTGGCGAAACGTACCCTGCATAAATCATATGAGCGCCATCGCTACTTATCGCCCGGCGACATGTGCGCCGGGCGATTCGATGACATTGGGACAAGCTCTCCAAATCGCGGACATCGCCGCAGCGGTGTCCGCGAAAAGCCTTACGGGTGCGGCTTGATGTTCAGGTTGACGCCTAGCGTGTCCTCGCCATCCACGATGGTCCAGCTGCCGCCGGGGTACATGCCGATGTTGCGCATCACGAAGCCCATCGTCTCCAGCTCGCCAATGACGGCATCGCGGGCCTCGCCCACCTCAAAGCCGATGTGGTGCACGCCATTGCCGTGCTTATCCAGGAACTCACGGAATGTGGACGGGCTCTCGTCTGGCTCGTGGATCTCCATCACGAAGCCGCGGTCGCGGCAGTCGATGACGGCGAATTTCAGCCCGTAGCAGGCCGTCTGCCCACGGTAGGTCTCGTTGGGGTTGGGCTGGGGCGTGGTGACGCGCACCGAAGGCCGCGGCACCTGAAAGAGCTCGCACCAGGTGTCCAGTGCCTTGTCCATGTCGTCCACGACCAGGGCGATCTGGATGAAACCGTTCAACGGAATGGGGTGTTGCATGGTTGTTCCCTCCCTCTATTGCAGCGCAGCGCCGGTGCGCTCCGCTTTAGATGCGGTGTGGTGCCTGCGGTGAGCCACCGGGGCTGCCTGTGGTGTGGCGTCCGGCAGGCGCTGGAAGGCGATGGCCAGCATGAGCTTGATGCGATTCAACTGGTTGACCTCGCTGGCACCGGGGTCGTAGTCGATGGCGGTGATGTTGGCCTCGGGGTGGCGGCGCCTGAGCTCCTTGATGACGCCCTTGCCGGTGATGTGGTTGGGCAGGCACCCGAAGGGCTGCAGGCAGGCGATGTTGTTGACGCCGTTGTGCAGGAGTTCCAGCATCTCCGCCGTCAGCAGCCAGCCTTCGCCGGTCTGGTTGCCGAGGTTGGTGACCTCGGTGGCGAGCTCGGCCAGGTCGCCGATGTGGGCCGGCGCGCCGAAGCGGTCGCTTGTGGCCAAAGCCCGCCGCATGGGCTGGCGCAGGGCCTCAATGTAGGCGATGACCACCTTGGTCAGCGCTTTGTTGATCCACTTGCCAGCCAGGTACCGGTGCTTGAAGGCCGCGTTGTGGCTGGAGTAAAGTAGCATGTCGATGAGGTCGGGCACCACGGCCTCGGCCCCTTCAGCCTCCAGCGTCTCCACAATCTCGTTGTTGGCCATGGGGTGGAATTTCACGAGGATCTCACCCACTACGCCGACGCGGGGTTTGGCCTCGTCGGTCAGCTCCAGCCGGTCGAAGGACGCCACGATCTCCTTGAGGTTGCGGCGGTACTCAGCGGTGCTGGCGCGGCGCACGGCCCCCACAAGACGGGCATTCCACTGCTCATACAGGGCGTTGGCCGAGCCAGGGAACCGCTCGTAGGGCCGGGTGCGGTAGAGCACCCGCATCAGGAGGTCGCCATAGACCAGCGCCTGCATGGCTCGCTTGGCCAGGCGGTAGGTGTACGTCATGCCGGGGTTGCGCTCGATGCCTGCGGCATTGAGGGAGATGACCGGGATGTTCCCATACCCGGCGCTGCGCAGGGCCTTGCGGATGAAGGAGATGTAGTTGGTGGCCCGGCAACCGCCGCCGGTCTGGGTGATGATGACCGACAGGTGGTCTAGGTCGTACCGGCCCGACTTCACGGCGCTCATGATCTGCCCCACCACTAAGAGCGACGGGTAGCAGGCGTCGTTGTTGACGTACTTCAGCCCCTCGTTCACGAGGTTCCGGTCGTCGTAGGGCAGCACCTCCAGCCGGTAGCCCGACGCGCGGAAGGCCGGCTCCAGCAGGCGGAAGTGGATGGGCGACATCTGCGGGCAGAGGATGGTGTGTTGCCGTCTCATGGGGCGGGTGAACATCACACGCTCTGGCGCGGGCTTGGCCGGCTGGGGCTGCACGTCATGGCGCAGGCGCTCGTCCATCGCAGCCTTCAGCGACCGGATGCGGATGCGCACGTTGCCCAGGTTGTTCACTTCGTCAATCTTTAGCGTGGTGTAGATGCGACCGGCGGCCTGGGTGATGCGCGCCACCTCGTCGGTGGTGATGGCATCGAGCCCGCAGCCGAAGGAGTTCAATTGAATGAGCTCCAGGTTGGCGCGGTCGCGGGTGAAAGTCGCCGCACGGTAGAGCCGGGTGTGGTAGGCCCATTGGTCCACCACCTGCAGCGGCCGCTCCAGCTGCCCCAGGTGTGCCACGGCGTCCTCGCTCAGCACGGCGAAGCCGAAACTCGTCAGCAGTTCGGGGATGCCGTGGTGGATCTCCGGGTCGATGTGATAGGGCCGGCCGGCCAGCACCACGCCGCGGTTGCCGGTGCGGTCGAGCCACTCCAGCACTTCCTCGCCTTTGTCGCGGATGTCCTGCCGCACGCGCTCCTGCTCGTCCCAGGCGCGGTGGGTGGCACGGAGGCTGTCCTCCCGGTTCACGCCCAGTGGCTCCATCACCTCGGCCAAGCGGTTGGCAAGCTTCCGCCGGTGGTGGAAGCTGAGGAACGGGCTCAGGAACGTGATGTCGTCCGCCCGCAGTTCCTCCACATTGTTGCGGATGTTCTCCGGGTAGCTCGTCACGATGGGGCAGTTAAAGTGGTTGTTGGCCCCGGCGTCCTCCTTCTTCTCATAGGACACGCAGGGGTAGAAGATCATCTTCACCCCGTCGTGGAGCAGGCTCATGATGTGCCCGTGGGCGAGCTTGGCCGGGTAGCAGGCCGACTCGCTGGGGATGGATTCCATGCCCCGTTCGTACACCTTTCGGCTGGAGGCCGGTGATAGCTTGACCGCATAGCCCAGGTCCGTGAAGAACGTGTGCCAGAACGGGTAGTTCTCGTAGAGGTTCAGCACCCGCGGGATGCCGACGACGCCCCGGGGGGCGGTCTCCTCCGGCAGGCTTTGGTAGCCAAAGATGCGCTGATACTTGTACTCGAAGAGGTTGGGCAGGTCGTTGCGTTGCCGCCCGCCGCCCTGGCCCCGCTCGCACCGGTTGCCGGAGATGAACGACGCGCCGCCCTCAAAGCGGCTGACCGTGAGCAGACAATGGTTGCCGCACAGGCCGCAGCGGCGGTTGGTCGTCTCGTGGGTGAAGCGCTCCAGCGCCTCGGCAGGCAGCAGGGTGCTCTCCTGCCCGGGCACGTATTGATCCCGCGCGATGAGCGCCGCGCCATAGGCCCCCATGAGGCCGGCGATGTCGGGGCGGACAGCCTCCCGCCCGGCGATGCGCTCAAAGGCACGCAGCACGGCGTCATTGAGAAACGTGCCGCCCTGCACCACGATATGCTGGCCCAGCTCCTCGGGGGAGCGGAGCTTGATGACCTTCATCAGCGCGTTCTTGATGACCGAATAGGCCAAGCCGGCGGAGATGTCGTCCACGCCAGCCCCTTCCTTCTGGGCCTGTTTGACGCGGGAGTTCATAAAGACCGTGCAGCGGGTGCCCAGGTCAATGGGGTGGGCTGAGAGCCGCGCGGCCCCGGCGAACTCCGCCGCCGTCAGGTTGAGCCCACCGGCGAATGTCTCAATGAACGACCCGCAGCCTGACGAACAGGCTTCGTTTAGGAGGATGCTGTCGATGACGCCATCGCGGATGCGCAGGCACTTCATGTCCTGCCCGCCGATGTCCAGGATGAAGTCCACCCCCGGACGGAACTGGTCGGCGGCCTTGTAGTGGGCGACGGTCTCAATCTCGCCGTGGTCCACGCGCAGGGCGGCCTTCAGCAGGCCTTCGCCGTAGCCGGTGACGCAGGAGGAGGCGATGCGCGCCCCCGCCGGCAGCAGGTGGTAAATCTCCCTCAGGTGCTCCACCGCCAGCTCCAGCGGTTTGCCGCGGTTGCTGCCGTAGAAGCTGTACAGCAGCTCCCCTTCGGTGCTGATGAGCGTGAGCTTGGTGGTGGTGGAGCCGGCGTCGATGCCCAGGAAGCAGTCGCCCTCGTACCCAGCCAAATCCCGCCGAGGCGCGGCGGCGTGGCTGTGCCGCTCGCGGAAGCGGGCGTAGTCCTCCTCGCTCTCAAAGAGGGGCTCCAGGCGCTCCACCTCGTGGGTCGCGCCGGTGTCCAGGGCAGGCAGGCGCGCCATGAGCTCGGCAAAGGGGATGGCGGCCGCAGGTTCGCTCAGCAGTGCCGAGCCAAAGGCGGCGAACAAGTGGGAATCGGCAGGCACCAGCGCGGTGTCGGCCGTTAGGTGCAGGGTCTCCACAAATCGGGCGCGCAGGGCGCTCAGGAAGTGCAGCGGCCCGCCCAGCAGCGCCACCTTGCCACGGATGGGTTTGCCGCAGGCCAGCCCGCTGATCGTCTGGTTGACGACCGACTGGAAGACCGACGCGGCGATGTCCTCGCGGCTGGCACCCTCGTTGAGCAGGGACTGCACGTCACTCTTGGCGAATACCCCGCAGCGGGACGCGATCTGATAGAGTGTAGTGGAACGCTCGGCCAAGGCGTTGAGGCCCATGGCGTCGGTGTTTAAGAGCGACGCCATCTGGTCGATGAACGAGCCGGTGCCGCCGGCGCAGATGCCATTCATGCGCTGCTCCACCGTGCCGTCGAAGTAGGTGATCTTGGCATCCTCGCCGCCCAGCTCTATGGCTACGGTGCAGCCGGGCAGCAGGCGGCTCACGGCCTCGGTGCTGGCGATGACCTCCTGCACGAAGGGCACGCCAATGAGCCCGGCCAGGCCCATGCCGCCCGAGCCGGTGATGGTGACGGACACCGTTGCAGCAGAGAACTGCCCGAACGTCTCGTGGAGCAGCTCCTTGAGTGTGCTGCGGGTGTCCGAGAAATGGCGCTTGTAGCTCTGGTGGATTTGAAACCCGTGGGAATCCAGCAGGACGGCTTTGATGGTGGTGGAGCCGATGTCCAGCCCCAGGCGGTAAGTCTCTGTCATGTGCGCGCGGCCCGTGCCGCCATCCCTCCAAACGATAGTCTAAGATTGTGTATGATGAATACTTTATTCTACCACAGGTGGAGGACGGTTTCACCGCATGATTTCAAAACGAACGACAAGGATTGTGTAAAATCTTTGGGTACATTGACATGCTGTTGGCAACAATGCCATGCTATGCTGGTATAAAATGGAGGAGGAGTGAGGAATGAACATGCGTGAGGAGACATTGCCCGCTTTTTGTGTGCTGGGCCAACTGGGAAGAGGGCCAGCGGACGAAGGCCCGGCGTGGATTGCCCCGCTGTGGCAGCGTGCCAACGAGCGCTTTGGGGAGATTGCACCGCTGGCACTGCACGGGCAGGATGGCAGCCTTGCCGGCCTCTGGGGCGCGATGAGCGACGTGGAGGGCCGCTTCCTGCCCTGGGGGCAGGAGGGGCTCTACCTGGCCGGGTGTGAGGTGGAGGCAGACACCGTGCCGCCGGCGGGGTGGACGCTGTGGCGCATCCCGGCCCAGCGGTACCTTGTGGCCGAGTGTACCCAGCAGACTTATGGCGAGGTGTTTCAGACCCTGCTGAGCCACGAACTGCCTGCCCGCGGCCACAGCCTGGTCGGGGCTGTGCACGAGCATTATCATGCTGATGCCCCCGACCGGCTGGAGCTTTATTTCCCCATCGAGCGGTATTAGCTTTCCTGCCCATTCTCCGTGGGCAGTGGTTTCGTTGGTGCAGCAGGTTGCCCTTGCTGCACCTCTTTTGTTACCTGCAGCTTGGCCTGTTTCCGGGTTTTGACCTCCGCCACCACCCACAGCAGCAGCGGCAGCACCACACCCACCGGGATGATGTAATACTTGTAATACACAGCAGCAAAGTCGAACATATCCACAAGGTCATCTACTACAAACAGCGAGAACACGGTCATCAGAATCCCCACGGGCGCAACCAATGATTTGTAGTGTTGGCCGGTAAGCTTGGCCAAGCCCAATGTCGCCACATAGAGGCAGGAAGAGATTTTAGCAAAGCCGCCAACGAGAAACAGGACGATAATGAGGACCTGTATGCCCTGCAGAAAGTCCGCCACATTCACGAGGCTGACAACCTGGTAGGAGGGGAAGTAGTACTTGTTCATTTGCTCATGCCCCAGGGTCATGATGTTGCGGAAGTTGCTTAATGTCAGCAATATGGCCACAAACCCAAAGGAAACCAAAAGCATGCGCGGCCCCATCTTCGGGTAGCTCAAGGGCTTGAGTGCGAAGGTGAGCAAAACGGTCTCCAAAAAGGGAAAAGCCCAGATACCGGTTGCTTCCCGCACGACCGGCCAGATGCCGTCTTCCAGAAAGGGTTTGAGGTTCGTGGTTTCCCAAATATTCACGGAACTGAAAATATTAACGATCAACAATGTTATAATGATAGGTGCAACAATGACAGTGCCCCGTCGCAAGGTGCCGATTTGTGCCCGCAGGCACCAGATGCTCACAATACCCATCGGCACTGCATAATAGTACAGCGGCAATGAAACCATGGACACAAGCTGTATGAACTCCGTGAAGTTTCGTATGACCAGTGCACCAAGATGAAACCCCAAAACGATAAAAAGGACGGAAGAAACCGTGCCCAGTACAGGGCCAAAGAGTTCCCGCTGCATGTCAAAGAGGTTTTTGTCTGGGTACAGCTGCAGGAGGCGGCCAAAGAGCAGCGCGAATGGCACCGCCATGAGGAAGGCCATCGGCACAGCCAGCCATAATTCGCGGTTGGCTTCTCTGCCGGGCACCATCACAGTGGTTGTGCCAATCAAAAAAAGGATGAGCAGGCTGTATCCTTGCCGTATGCTGACTTTTCCCTCGCCCATTTCAAGCTCCTGCTTCTGGCCGGGTTTCCTCCGGCGTACTGCCTTGTCCCCCGCCTTGATCGGGATTTGTTTCTGCCGCTTCCGGTTGTGCGTTGCGCCGGCGCTTTTTTTCCTTCCACGTGCCGGCTATCCATAGAATCAGGGGAAGCAGCAACCCTATGGGTACCGCATAAGGTGTGAAGACATCCTGCACCCAACGGAGCAGGTCTGGCGTGTCCTTTGTCACAAAGAGTGACAGTGCCATAAAGAGCAAACCAACAGGAGCGGCCAGCGATTTCGTCGACATTTTCAGCAGTTTACCCACCCCGAACGTTGCGGCATAGAGGAAGACCGTGATTTTGGCGTAATAACCGATCATGATGACGACCGCGGCCAAGACCTGTAGCCCTTCAATGAACCTTCCGATGCTGGCCAACTTTACGACCTCATAGGACGGGAAATAGTATTTCTCCACCAGGGTATCGCCCAGCACCATCATGTTCCTGGTGTAGATCAACATCAAAACCAAGGCCGCGAGCGCATACGCACCGATAAACCATCTTGTCATTTTTTTTGTGTTCGTCATTGGCTGGCAGAATGCGAGCACCATGGGTACCTCCAGGAATGGAATGGTCAAGAGTTCCAATGAGCCCTTTACAATCGGCTTTATTCCATCGTAAAGGATAGGCTCCAAGTTGGCGACGTTCCAGTTGTTGATGGAGAACAGCGTGTTTACGGTCAAGAGAAAGATGGTAACGGGCATGGCCAACAGGCAGAAGTGCCCTAGATTGTGGATTCCGGAGCGGATGCACCAGATGCTGAGCAACGTAAGCGGGATGGCAAAGACATATTGCTCCAGATGGGGAAAGGCGTCGATTTGTATGAACTCCGTGTATTCACGAAGGATGATGGAACCGATGTGGAACCCAAACCAGGAAAAGAGCGCAATGGAAATGCGACCGAAGACCGGCCCCAGAAACTCGATCTGCATGTCATAAAAATCGGCGTGAGTGAGTTTGATTGTTTTGATGTAGAGCACTGCCAGCGGCAAGGCAAGCAGAAAGGAGCCTATGACGGCAAGCCAAATGTCTCGTATGGCCACCTTGCCCGGTGTCACGATGATCGTGGAACCGACCAGAAACAGAACCAGAACACAAAAGGCTTGCCGTGGGCTGATTCGTGTGTCTTGCATAAGCCTCACTCCAGCGGGCCGACAAAGAATTGCACGGCCTTTCTAATTGGTTCGTTTGGACTGGGGATTTCCACGCCGTTGGCCAGCAGCACAACCAGCACCAGCAACACGGTGGATAGGCCGATGTAGAGATAGGTGTGCTTCCAGTTTTTTGCCTTGATGGAAGGCACCAGATCCTGCAGGCCAAAGAACAATACGGGGGCAAGGATATATAAGAACAGTTGCATGGTTTTGCCTCCTTAGTCTCCGTATTTGGCAGGCGCCTGAATGAGCCCGGTGTTGCGCAGCCGCAGTTTCGCGCTGACCGTTACGTCCATGTCCTTGTAAAGGTCCCGCCATTGGCTGCCAATCTGCTTCCACTCCTGGCCGTGCTTGTCTTTGTATGTGGCACCAACACCCAAAACATCGGCGCTGTTCATGGTTCTTGTTTTGTCAATCAGGGAGTAGGCGTTTCTCTCCAGCATCATGGCGGTGTTGCGAAGCAGGTCCTCGATCAGCGCTTCCTGGTGGCTATTGTCTTCGCTGGCACCGTTGATGGCCATTAAGGACACATCGGCGACAATTTTGATATCAACCGAGGCTTTTCCATTGGCATAGCTCGGTTTTATGGTCACTTTATCCGGCATGAGATCGATGGATGCGTTGCTATAAGCCCCGGTTGGGCTGGCCGGCAGGGCATAGCTGAGCAGCTTTTGCTGGTCAAGCAGAAGGAGCATGGTTTTGGTCTCTTCATCATCCAGGTACCCGGCCAGCCAGATTCCATTGAACACGGCGCTGCCGGAGATCTGTAGCGTGTTTTCGAGATCGCTGTAGATGGAGACGGTCGGCAGGTAGCCCGATCGTCCTTCGTCCATCGCATCGTCATAAAACTCAAAAAGCTTGATCAGCGGTGCTTTACCCAGGCGCTTCTGTATGCGCAGTGAGTTGACAATGACGTCGCTGCTCAGCAGGGTTTCTTCCGGTGTCCCTTGGTTCATCAGAATTTCTTTGGCGGTTGGCATCTTGGATACGGCTACCGTAAGGCTCATGTTGATGTTGTACATGCGGATTAGGGTATCCAGTACTTCCGTCAGGTATTTTTGAGCCACCTCTTCGCTGACAATCACCAGATCCATATGGTTCCAGTAGAGTGTTTTGTCCGTTAAGGTAAGGCTGTTTCGTGCCGCATCCACAACGTTTGCACCTTTCATCACCAGGTACTTTGCCTGCAGCTCCGGGTTCTCCCCACCCTTGGTGTTTTCCAGTTCCACGGTGACCTGCATCTGCCCGTCCGGCAGCCGATCGATGGCCATTCCAGCCACGAACTGCAGGTCTTCCGGTTCGTTGTAGTTGATGTTTGTGCAGCTCGATGCGCTCAGGAAAAGTAGCGTGGCAATGATTGCACACAACAGCCGCAGTGCCCTCTTCATACATCATCATCCCCCAGACGCACATTGTCCTGTGTGGAAATCTTCCTCGGACGAAGTTTCATCAACCACCATGGCGCGCGAACCGCCGTGTCTTTCGCGTCTTGCAAGTTCAGCGGCATCAACCCCTGGAGATAGGGGACGCCGAAGGATTGAACGCTCAGCAAATGCAAGAGCATGCCAATTAGGCCGAATGCAACCCCAAACAGACCGTAAAAATGGGCCAGCACGATAAAGACGACACGCAAGACCATGGCCGGGGTGTTGAGCTTGGGCACGATCAGGCTTGTGATGCCCGTGAAGGCGACGACGATGACGACCGGCGCGCTGATGAGCCGGGCCTGTACCGCCGCCTGGCCAATGACAAGACCGCCGACGATGGAGAGGGACTGCCCCAGATAGGAAGGCAGGCGGGTGCCGGACTCCCGCAGCAGGTCGAAGGCAAAGAGCAACACGATCGTCTCAATGAGCGTGGGCAGCGGCACCTGTTGGCGTGCCGCGTTGATGGCAAGCAGCAAGCCCGAAGGGATCATCTCCTGGTGTTGGGTCACCAGCGCTACGTAGAATCCGGGGATGATGATCGTAAACAGGAAGCCTGCGATGCGCATCAAGCGGCCCAGCGTGCCGGTGTAGAATTGCTCGAAGTAGTCCTGCGCTGACTGGAAGTATTCGATGAAGAGGAAGGGCACGGTCAGCGCTGCGGGGGTGTTGTCCACGATGAGGGCTACGCGCCCCTCCAGCAGCCGGGAGCAGAGGGTGTCCGGCCGCTCGGTAAAGCCAATGGTGCGAAAGAGCGAGTACTTATTGTCGGTCATCAGCTCTTCAATGTAGTTGCTGGCCAGTATTCCGTCGATATTGATTTTGTCCAGCCGCTTGTTCAGGTCGTCCACCACAGCCTTGTTCACCAGGGAATCCAGGTAGACAATGCACACCTTTGTGTTGCTGCGGGTGCCCAGTTTGCGCATTTTCATCTTGAGATCCGACGTTTGCAGCCTGCGACGAATGAGCGACAGGTTTACCATGATCGGCTCCGTAAAGCCATCATGGGAGCCGCGAGTCACCTTTTCCAGCTCCGGCTCCATGATGGAGCGCGAGGTGAACCCTTTGGTGTTGAGCACAAAGGCGCCCTCCATGCCCTGGGCAAAGAGCACGGTGTCGCCGCTCAGCACGCCGCTCAGCATGTCGTTGATCTCGGTGACATGCTTCATTTCATTGATGTTTACGCTGTGCTTTTCAATCCAATCTTTGATGTCCGTGCCCTTCTCCGGGTGGGATTCCACCAAGGGCACTACAATGTTGCGGTTGATGATCTGGTTGTTCACCATGCCGTCGATGAAGGCGATGCAACACGCAAAGTCCCCGCACTGCACCGGGCGGGTGATGAACGTGTCATCCCCTTGGAACAAATCCAGAAAATCCTGACGGCAGGCGGGCGGTTGGTCGGGCGGGGTGGGGGCGCTTGCACCTTGCTGCCCCTGGGGTTGCTGTTTGGGCCTTTGCCGTCGGCAAAAGAGACGCTGGAACCAGTTCAACGTGCCGCACCTCGTTTCCTTTGCGGTTACATTGCCCAGACCCGCTGGAAAAAATGCGGTGGAGAAGCATGGCGCAAGCCAGCACTATGAAGACATGGAATTTGGCTGGAAGCGTGGGACTGTGTGCTGGAAACAATGAGAAACATGAACCGATAAGCCCGCCGCCAGCCATAGCCGGGAGTAACGCGAATGCCGGGCCAGGACTGCAGGTGCAGAAAAGCCTGAAGACAAGAAATCGTCCGGTGGACGGTGCCGCCGGACGATTTTGTTGGTACAGGTGTTGGGTGCTCGAATCGTGATTGCCTGGTTAGCCCAGCGTGACGACGACCGAGTGGGTCGTGCCTTCGGCAAAGACGGGCAGCACGTTACCGGCAACCGCCTTGCCGCCCACGGTGACGGATCCCACGCCCTTGCACACATGGTTGGGGTTCTTCACCTCGATCTTGTAGGTGACCCCGCGATAGACACGCTCCACGGTGAAGCCGTCCCAGTCGGCGGGGATGCACGGGTCAATCGTCAGGCCGTCGAAGCCCGGCTTGATGCCCAGGATCCACTGGGTGATGGCCACGAAGTTCCAGGCCGCCGTGCCGGTGAGCCAGGAGTTCTTGGCCTCGCCCATGCGCACGGCGTCCTTGCCCGCGATCATCTGGGCGTAGACATAGGGCTCGGTGCGGTGGATGTCGCTGATGTCCTCCAAGTAGGCCGGGGCGATCTTGGCGTAGTACTCGAAGGCGCGGTCGCCGCGGCCAATGACGGTCTCCGCCGCCATGATCCACGGGTTGTTGTGGCAGAAGATGCCGGCGTTCTCCTTGTACCCGCCGGGGTAGGAGGTGATCTCGCCCAGCTCCACATGGTAGCGGGTGAATGCCGGGTTGTTCATGACGATGCCGTACTTGCAATCGAGCCGCTCCTTCACGCTGTCCAGCGTCTTCTGGGCCAGGCCTTCCTGCACGCCGATGCCGGCCATGACGCACATGCCCTGGGGCTCGATGAAGATTTGGCCCTCCTCGCACTCGCGGCTGCCAACCTTGTTGCCGTTGGCGTCGTAGGCGCGCAGGAACCAGTCGCCGTCAAAGCCGTGCTCCAGGGTGGTCTTGACCATCTGATCAATGTGCTTTTGCGCCTCGGCAGCCTCGGCGTCCAGTCCCTTGCGGCGCAGCAGCTCCACATAGTCCGGCCCGATGTAGACGAACATGCCGGCGATGAACACGCTCTCGGCCACCCGCCCGTCGGGGTTGCCGTAGGTCTGGAAGCTCTCATCCGGCGTGGTGGAGAAGCAGTTCAGGTTCAGGCAGTCGTTCCAATCTGCCCGGCCGATGAGCGGCAGCCCATGGGGCCCCAGGTTGTTGACAACGTGGTAGAACGAGCGCTTGAGGTGCTCCAGCAGCGAGGCGGTGCCGTTCTTGGGGTCACAGTCAAAGGCGACGGACTCATCGAGGATGCTGTAATCGCCGGTCTCCTTGATGTAGGCCGCCGTGCCCAGGATGAGCCACAGCGGGTCGTCGTTGAAGCCACCGCCCACGTCGAAGTTGCCCTTCTTGGTGAGGGGCTGGTACTGGTGGTAGGCGCCGCCGTCCTCAAACTGCGTCGCGGCGATGTCGAGGATGCGCTCCCGCGCCCGCTCGGGGATCTGGTGGACGAAGCCCAGCAGATCCTGGCTGGAATCGCGGAACCCGAGGCCACGGCCGATGCCGCTCTCAAAGTAGGAGGCCGAGCGGCTCATGTTGAAGGTGACCATGCACTGGTAGGGGTTCCAGATGTTGACCATGCGGTTGAGCTTGTCGTCACCACTGCGCAGGGCGTACTTGCCCAGCAGGTCGTCCCAGTAGGCGGCCAGGTCTGCCATGGCAGTGTCCACATCGGCGGCGGTGGTGAAGCGGGCGGCCATCTCATGGGCCTTGGCCTTGTTGATGATGCCGGGCTTCTCCCACTTGTCGGCCTCGTCATTCTCCACATAGCCTAGGGTGAAGAGAATCTGCTTTTCTTCGCCGGGCTCGAGGTGCAGGCGGAAGCTCTGGGACGCGATGGGCGACCAGCCGCTGGCGACCGAGTTCTTGGACGCGCCGGCGGCCACCACGTCGGGGCTGTCGGGGCCGTTGTAGAGCCCGAGGAAGCTTTCACGGTCGGTGTCAAAGCCGTCATAGGGCCGGTTGGCCGAGAAGAACGCGTAGTGATTACGGCGCTCGCGGTACTCGGTCTTGTGGTAGAGGATCGAGGGCTCGACCTCCACCTCGCCGGTGTTGAAGTTGCGCTGGAAGTTCGTCATGTCGTCGAGCGCATTCCACAGGCACCACTCGACGTAGGAGAAGAGCGTCACGTCCTTGGGGGCGCTGGTGTTGTTCTTCACCGTGACGGCGTGGATTTCGGCGTTGAAGTGGAGGGGCACGAAGGTCAGCTGGCTGACCTCCACGCCGCCGCGCTCGCCGGTGATGCGGGTGTAGCCCATGCCGTGGCGGCACTCGTAGCGGTCAAGCTCCCGGCGCACCGGCATCCAACCCGGTGTCCAGTAGTCGCCGTTGTCATAAAGGTAGAAATACCGTCCGCCGTAATCCACCGGCGTGGTGTTGTAGCGGTAGCGGGTGATGCGCCGCAGGCGCGCGTCCTTGTAGAAGACATACCCGCCGGCGGTGTTGCTCATGAGGCCGAAGAACTCCTGCGACCCGAGGTAGTTGATCCACGGGTAGGGGGTCTTGGGCGTGGTGATGACGTACTCCTTGCGCGCGTCATCAAAATGGCCGTACTGCATGGCCGTCCCTCCTTGTTTAAAATGCATGGATGTTTTCGCATATTTTACCACGGCTTTTACAATGTGTAAACGTTGCCAGAAAAGGAAACTCTACTACCATTGTCGGGCCGGAGAGCGGTGGGGGAATTGCGCGCCTCACCACCCCCGCCCCCGCCACATACATTGCCGGTGAGGGCAACGGCGCCTGCCGCTGCCCTCACTTTGAATGCGGGAGTGTGAGTGCCCATGTGTTCCATCGCCGGGGTGATTGGCGGGACGCTGACGAGGCCGGAGCGGCTGGAGATTGCCGGGGAGATGAACCGGCGGCTGGCCCACCGGGGGCCGGACCAAAACGGGCTGTACGACGACGAGTGGGCGGCGCTGGCCCACAACCGGCTGTCCATCATCGACCCGGACAATGGCCGCCAGCCCATGACCAGAAGCGTCGGGGACCGTACATACACCATCGTTTACAATGGAGAGCTGTATAACACGGCGGAGCTGCGGCAGGAGTTGGAGGCGCGAGGGTGGACGTTCCGCACCCACTGCGACACCGAGGTGTTGCTGGTCGCCTTTATGGAGTGGGACACCGGGTGCCTGTCGCGCCTCAATGGCATCTTCGCCTTTGCCGTGTATGAGGAGAGCCGTCGCCGTGTCGTGCTGGCGCGCGACCGGCTGGGCGTCAAGCCCCTCTTCTACACCGTGGCGGCTGAGGGGCTGGTGTTCGCCTCGGAGATGAAGGCGCTTTTTGCCCACCCGGGGGTCAAGCCGGTGCTCGATCGCCAGGGGCTGTGGCAGATGGTCTTTCTGCTGCCCACGCGGGTGCCGGGCACCGGCGTCTTCCGCGGCGTGCAGGAGCTGCTGCCAGGCTGGACGCTGGACTTCGACGCCGACCGGATGAAATTGTTGCCCTACTGGCAGCTGACGGCCCAGGAGCACCACGACAGCCCCGATGACACGGTGGAGCGGGTGCGCTGGCTGGTGCGGGACGCTGTGGTGCGGCAGCTCGTCTCCGACGTGCCGCTGTGCACGCTGCTGAGCGGGGGGCTGGATTCGTCGGCCATCTCCGCCATCGCCGCGGGGCACGAGCACGCCCTGGGGCGGCAGCTCGACACCTATTCCTTTGAGTACGAGGGCAACCGGGAGCACTTCCAGCGGTCGGTGTTTCAGCCCAACAGCGACGACGACTACGCGCTTTTCATGGCCGAGGCCATCGGTACCCACCACACGGTGCTGACGGCAGGACAGCAGGAGATTGCCGACCTTTTGGACCGGGCGGTGGAGATGCGCGACTTGCCGGGCATGGGGGATGTGGATTCGTCCCTGCTCTACTATTGCGGGCAGATCAAGGGGCGGCATAGCGTGGGGATCTCCGGTGAGTGCGCCGACGAAATCTTTGGCGGCTACCCATGGTTTGCCAACGCGCCCGAGGAGCTTTCGGGGTTCCCGTGGATCTACTCCCTGGACATGCGGGCCAGCCTCTTTGAGCCCGATGCCATCGGGGCGGAGGAGGGGAAGGGCTTCATCCACGACACCTTTGCCCGGAGCCTGGCTGAGTGCCCCCGCCTACCCAATGAGCGGGGCCGCGACTTGGCGCTGCGCCAGACGAGCTACCTCAGCATGTGGTACTTCATGCACAACCTCCTGGAGCGCAAGGACAGGATGTCGATGGCCTCGGCGTTGGAGGTTCGCGTGCCCTTTGCTGACCACCGCATCGCCGAGTACGTCTACAACATCCCGTGGAGCATCAAACGCCGGGCTGACGTGGAGAAGGCAGTACTGCGGGATGCGCTGGAGGGCATTCTGCCCGATTCCATCCGCCAGCGCAAGAAGAGCCCCTACCCCAAGACCCACAACCCCGAATACGAGCGCATTGTGACAAACCTGCTGGAGGAACGCCTGCGCGACCATTCGTCGCCCCTGCACGCGCTGCTGCGGCGCGATATTCTGGACGACCTCACCAACCTCAACAACATCACCTGGTTCGGCCAACTGATGGCCCGGCCCCAGCTCATTGCCTACCTGGTGCAGATGGACCACTGGTTCCGTCACTTCGGGGTGGAGCTGGCTCTGTAACGCCAGGCTGACGGCACTCGATTTCGCGGCTGCCGCTGTTGCGACAGCCGCGATTCAGAGTGCTTGTTCTCGTTATGGTCAGATCGCCGTTCACGCCTTACGCGCCATCCGGGCGCTAAGGCATTGCGCTGCAATGCCTTCACGGCGCGACGGTTGGACACGCATCCATGCGTGTCTGATTCGCCGCACATGTCGCCGAATCTCATTCCCGCCCGGCGCGCCTAACGCCGCCTCGTGCGGCTATGGCGACGCAAGCGCCGCCATCACAGCGCTTGGGTTGGACGCCCTTCCGGGGCGTCTGACGTTGCGGCAGACGATTCTTTAGAATCGTTGAGAGTGGTGCGAGCAACACAACGTGTTGCGATGGGGTGTTACCCTCACCCTGCGGCAGACGATTTGTTAAAATCGTTGAGAGCAGGGTGAGCAACACAATATGTTGCGATGGGGCGCTCGGTTCTTTTCCTTCTTTCCTCCATCGACTTTTTGACAGTCTGTCCGCCGGGGTGGGTTTCCGCCCCGGCGGTTGCGTTGCGCCCCTGGCGGAGGATGGGTGTTGCCTGAAAACGTGAGCTTCTAAAGCTGTGATAGAAACACAAACGCTTTTTTGTTTTTCTTGCCTTTGGCCGCGGAGGCGGTTAGTATGATAGTGCAGTGGAACCAAATTGTTCCACATCAACTTTTGGCAAATGGAGCGTGCAATGAAGCGATCGTTTGTGAGATGGATGTCCGGTGTTCTGGCGGTAGTCGCGGTGTGTCTGGGGGCCACTGGCCTCTTTGCGGCCCCGGCCCATGCCCAGCAGCAGCCGCAGCTGACCGTGGAGATGCTGCCCGCTGCCCAGCAGGCGGAGGGTGCGGCCACCAAGGTGGACACCACAGTCATTGCCCGTTCGCCGTCGGCGGCCTTCACCACCCGCGGCAAGACCACGCTGCCCGCCAGCTACCGCCTGCCCTCCAGTCGGGTCACCGGCGTTCGCAACCAAGGGCAGTATGGCACCTGTTGGACCTTTGCAGCCATGGCCTCGGCGGAGAGCTACGCCAAGAGCAAGGGGCTTTCGAGCTCGCCCGATTACTCCGAGTGGCAGCTGGCCTACTATGCCTACCACAAGCAGTCGGGGCTGCCGTACTTTGACTACACCGAGGACGCCTATGGCAACACCCCCGCCTGGTACAACCAGGGCGGCAACCAGCGGATGACCAGCGCACTCTTTGCCCGTGGCTCCAGTCCCATCAGCGAAAGCCAGGCCAAGTATGGCCAGGGCACGCCCAGTGCCACCATCAAACCCACGGTGACGCTGACGGGCCTGCGCGTCTACGACACACGCAGCGAGATTAAGAGCGCCATCATGACGACCGGCGCGGTGGCCATCTCTTACTACTCCGACCACGACAATTCCGCCTATTACGACGAGGACACCTGCGCCTATTACAACCCGGACAGCGACAGCCGGTATGGCAACCACGCCGTCACCATCGTGGGCTGGGACGACACCTTCTCCAAGAGCAAGTTCGCCCAAACTCCCGCCGGCAGCGGCGCATGGATCATCAAGAATAGCTGGGGCACCAGCGAGGGGGACCACGGGTATTTCTACCTGTCCTATTACGATGCCAGCCTCTACAATTCCGATGGGTACCACACCAACGCCTATGGCTATGCGCTGGCCAAGGAACCCACCGGCGAGAGGGAGTATTCCTACGACCCGCTGGGCTGGACGACCAACATCGGTTTGGGCGACCATGAAACTCAGTGGGCGAGGAATGACTACACCGCCAGCAATGCCGGGTCGCTAGCCGCCGTCGGCTTCTATACCACGGGTGATGACACGAAGTATTCCCTTGTCATTCAGGCCTACAGCACCACCGCCGGCGCGTACCAAACGGTGGCCAGCGGGCAGACGGGAACCGTAGCCATTGCCGGGTACACCCGCGTGAACCTGTCCCATGCGGTCTCCTTGACCAAGGGGCAGAAGTTCCGGGTGCTGGTGGGGTTGACCGATCTCAACTTCGGCACGGCATACCAGAACGAATACCCGATCGCTGTTGAATACAACCAGACCTCCTCCTACTCCAGCCAGGCCACCGCGGCTGCCGGGCAGAGCTATGTTTCGGCCAATGGCATCAACTGGTCGGACATCACCGACTATTTCCCCAATGCCAATGCCTGCATTCACGCCTTTGTGCAGGGCAATGCCCTGTCGGCGGCGGTTGCCAACGCCAAGCCCACGGCCGGCGTGGCCACCACGGTGACACTGACGATGAAGACATCCGGCGGTGCCGCAGTGACGGACTTCAACGGCACCGCCACGGTGAAGGTGAGCGGCTACAGCGCCAGTGCCGCCGGCACCACCGGCAGCTTTGGTGGTGTGGCGCTGACCGGTTCCTTAGCCAGCGCGGTTGTCACCTTCACCAACGGGGTGGGCAAGGCGCCGCTGGTGCTGCACAAGGCCGCAGCGCAGAAGCTGACGTTTGCGGCGACGGGCCTCTATGCCACGGCGACGGTGACCCCGACGGCCGCCAAGGCCACGCGGTTGTCACTGCTCACGGCCCCGGTCGCGCCCAAGATTCGCAGCGTCCGCTTCGCCACCCAGCCGGTGGTGGGGGTGAAGGATACCTATGGCAACCTCTGTACGGCTGACAATAACACCGTCGTCACCGCGGCCAAGGCCGACAGCGGCGCGTGGAAGCTGACGGGTACGACAAGGGTGACGGCCAAGGCTGGCAAGGCCACCTTCACCAACCTGGGCACCTCCCACAGCGCGGCGGTGTCCGGCGCGAAGGTTGCTTTCACCAGCGGGTCGCTGGGCAGCACCACCAGCAAGGCCATGACCCTGACGAGCAAGACCGCGCCGCTGCTGCAGCAGACGCGCATTTACTACAACCAGTACTCCAAATCCAAGCAGAACAGCAGCCGGTCGGTGGCGATGACGACTAACGGCTTCTCGGTGACGTCGGTGACCCGCGGCAGCAAAGCCTTGAAGAAGACCACCGATTACAGCGTCAGCGGCTCCACCCTCACGATCAAGGAGAAGTACCTGGCCAAGCAGGCCAAGGGTTCCTTCACGTTGACGGTTCACTTCTCCAGCGGGACAAGCAAGAGCCTGAAGGTCAAGATCGTCAAGAGCACCGACACCACCGCCCCCAAAGTGAAGGCCAAGACATCGGCGGGCACGCTGAAGAGTGGCAGTGTCACCAACCGGACTGTGACGGTCACGGCCACTGACAAGTCCAGCCTCACCTACACCGCCACCCGCAGCGGGGTGCCGATCTCCTGGCCGTCGGGCGGCAAGTTCGCGACTGATGGCAAGTACCTTGTGCGGGTCTTTGATGCCGCCGGCAATGCCAAAACATTCACCTTCACCGCGGACAAGACCGTGCCGAGGATCGCCGCGTGGACGTCGACGAACGATATCGTCAGCGGCGCTACGGTCAATGCCCCGGTCACCGTCAGCACCTCAGACACCAACTTTTTAAGCCGCTCGGCAACGTTAAACGGCGGGGCCCATGAATGGCCCGCCAACAACCAGTTCTCTGCCGAGGGCACCTATGTGCTGACGGTGAAGGACAAGGCGGGCAACAGCACCACTTTCCGCTTCACGATAAGCAAGACGCAGTGATGGGTGAGGTTGAAGCACACGGCACCTGGGGGCCGATGCGGAAGTGAGCGAGTCTCGGCATCCAATCAAAACGCACAATGATACACCAAGCGGGCCGCATCAGCGACCCGCTTTTGGCTGCCGTGCAAAACGATACCGAGGTACGCTGGGGAGCATGTGACGGAGATCCGATGGAGAGGAGCATCAGTCCGTGTAAGAGTTTTCCTTGAAAACAGGGAGCGTGTACCCACTGGTGACGAATGCCGATCCTGGCCGATAGAGCTGAGGCACAGTGTTGGAACGGGACACTGGATTGTCGTTTGGCATCGAAATGGTATGAAATGGAGTCGACTGACACAAGTCATTACAAGTTGGGCCTCATTATTCGCCACAAATACCTTTGGCCGGGCACCAACCGATAAGTTTCGGGGTGCGAGGCAAGGCTATGCTGCCACGGGGCAATTTGGCAGTGTGTGCGGGGAACAGGCAAGATGGGGATGTCCTTTCGTGCGTCATCAGGCCCTTTTCGGAGCACATGAAAAGGACGGATCGCTGTGCGATCCGTCCTTTGGTTGTTGCAGCTTACTCCGGCAGGCTTTCGGTCGGTGTGGCATCCCCCGGGGTGGTGGTCCGCCGCTCCCGCAGGGCTACCCACAGGCAGCGGGCCGTCACCGCGGCGATGACGACGGCACCGCCGGCCAGCGCCCACCGGCCCGGCTGCTCATGCAGGAAGAGCAGCACCCACACGGGGTTCAGGAGCGGCTCCAGCACGGGGATGAGAATGGTCTCCAGCGCGGTGGTGTGGCGGATGGCCGCCGAATAGAGCACATAGGGGATGCCCAACTGCAGAACGCCCAGCGTGACAAGGCAAAGCCAGCCGGTGCCATCGGGTATGCCAAAGCGCAGAAACGGAAGGCCCACGACGGCGGTGAGCACATTGCCCAGCAGCACCGAATCGAGGGGAAAGCCGTCCTTCTGCCGGCGCATGAAGAGCGTGAAGAGCGCAAACGTCAACCCGCTGGCCAGCGCCATGATGTTCCCGGCCATGCCGCGGGTGTTGAGCTCATCCAGGAAGAAGAGCGCCATGCCGCCCAGCGTCACGGCCACCGTAATCCAATCGTAGAGGCGAATACGCTCCTTCAAGAACCACGCGCTCAGCAGAGCCACGTAGATGGGCGCGGTGTATTGTAGCAGGATGGTGTTGGCGGCGGTGGTGAACTTATTGGCTGCCACAAAGAGCGCCACCGTGCCGGTGTAGAACACCGCGGCTAAAATTTGATCACGGTTGATGTGCCAGGGCCGCCGGCCTCGCACCAGGAACACCACCACCGCGGCGATGACGCTGCGGCTGCCGGCGATGGCCAGCGGGTGAGCGTCGACGGACTTGATGAGCAAGCCCCCCATGCTCCACAGAACCGCGATGATGACCAGCAACAGGATGGCTATCCCGTGGGCGTTGCGCCCCCGCAGCTCCAAGTTGATCCCCTTCCCCATGATTCCCTCCGCATGTGCAAATCCAATTCATTATATCTTACTTCGCGCTCGGGCACAAACCGAACCGCAGGGGATTGCGTATTGAGTTTGCCGGTCAGGTATTGTAAAATGAGGAAAAATCAACGAGGAGGGGCAATCATGGCGGCAGCCGACATCATCAAGGATGCCGGGGAGCATATGAGCAAGACGCTCAGCGTGCTTCGGCAGGAGCTCAACAGCATCCGTGCGGGCAGGGCCAATCCCCAGCTTTTGGACAACATCAAGGTCGATTATTACGGTACGCCGACGCCTCTGACCCAGGTCGGCAACGTCTCCGCCCCCGAGCCGAGGATGCTTGTCATCTCCCTTTGGGACAACAAGCTCATCCCTTTGGTGGAGAAGGCCATCCGCACCAGCGACCTGGGCATTAACCCCATCAATGACGGCAAGGTCATTCGTCTGGCTATTCCGGAGCTGACCGAGGAGCGCCGCAAGGAGCTCGTCAAGACCGTGCACAAGTACGGTGAGGAGGCCAAGGTGGCCCTGCGCAACATCCGCCGGGATGCCAACGACGCACTCAAGAAGCTGCAGAAAGCCAGCGAGATCACCGAGGACGATCTGAAGCGCTTTGAGGAAGAAGTGCAGAAGCTGACCGACCGGCAGAGCAAGGCGGTGGATGACAGCCTCAAGGACAAGGAAAAGGAAATCCTAAAGGTATGAGTGACCTGCCTTTTGTGCTGGGGCTGGACGCCGCGGAAGCCCGGGAGCGGCTGCTGGCCGCTGGCTGCGCGGCGGTGGAGGTGCTCGTCACTGGCCGCCGGAAGGAAGGCCGCTTGCGGGTGATCCGCCAGGCCGGTACGCCGCAGGCCGTGGTATTGACGGCGACGCACTTCCGGGCCCTGCGGGGGCAGCGAAGCGAACCAAACTGATCGGCATGGGCAGGCAAAGCGTCTGCCCATGCCTTGTATCGGGCGCATACGAAATGCACCCGCGATTTGGGAGGACAAACATGGCAAAGGCGTTGGCTGCGGACTGGGGGCTTAAAATCGTACCCCGCCACGTGGCGATCATCATGGACGGCAACGGCCGCTGGGCCACCGCCCGGGGCATGAACCGGGCGGCGGGGCACCGCGCCGGGGTGGAAGCCCTGCGCGAAATTGTGCGCGCCAGCAGCGACCTGGGCGTTGAGGTGCTGTCTGTCTACGCCTTCTCCACCGAGAACTGGAAGCGCCCCCCGGCGGAGATCCGGGTGCTGATGGAGCTGCTGGTGGAGTTCCTCTCCCGCGAGATTGACGAGCTCGACGCCAATGGCGTGCGCATCGCCTTTGTGGGGCGCACCGATTCCATTTCCAACCGGGTGACGGAGGCGGTGGAGACCGCCCGCCGCCGCACGGCAAAGAACACCGGCCTCGTCTTTAACGTGGCCCTCAACTACGGCGGGCGGGATGAGATCGTCCGCGCCGCTCAAGCCCTGGCCCGGGACGCCGCCGCCGGGCGCCTGAAGCCCGACGACATCGACGAGGCGGCCTTTGCCGCGCGGCTCGATACGGCGGGTCTGCCCGACCCCGATCTGGTCATCCGCACCAGTGGGGAGCTGCGCTTGAGCAACTTCCTGCTCTATCAGGTTTCCTATGCTGAGTTTGCCGCGCCGGCAGTCTGCTGGCCGGACTTCACCTGTGACGAGTACAAGAAGGTGCTGCTGGCCTATCAGGGCCGCGACCGGCGTTACGGCGGGGTGAAGTAGATGTGGTGGAAGAACCTGCAGGAGAGGTTGCTCACGGGGTTCCTGCTCTTCGGGGTCATCGTGGTGGTGGTCTGGCTGCGGGGTTGGGTGCTGGGCATCGGCATCTCGCTCTTTGCCCTCATCTGCCAGCTGGAGATGTTCGGCGCCCTGCGGGCGGCGTCCTTCCGGCCCACGATATGGCCGGGGGTGGTGCTGGCGGTGGCCATGTACCCCATGTACCGCTGGCGGCAGATTGAGGGATTGGTGGCGCTTTTCACGGTGCTGTGCGCCATCGCCATCGCAAGCTCGGTGCTGCTGCGCCGGAGGCAGTTTCTGGATACGGTGGTCTCCGTTTTTGCCATGGTGTATCCCTGCTGGTTCTTCGTGTTCCTGCTGCTGCTGGGGGAGCAGGAGGCAGCCCTGTCGCGCTCGGCCCTGCTGGTGGCGCTGGTGGGCCCGGTGGCCACCGATGTGGGTGCGTACTTCTCCGGCCATTTTTTCGGCCGGCACAAGCTCGCGCCGCAGATCAGCCCCAAGAAGACCGTGGAGGGCGCGGTGGGTGGTCTTGTCATCACCGCCGCCGTCATCACCGGCGTGGGGGCACTGCTGCGCCTGGGGTACTATGACGGCTTGGCCCTGTGGCACTATCCACTCATGGGCCTTCTGGTGAGTGTGCTTGCCCAGGCTGGCGACCTCATGGCGTCGGGCGTCAAGCGCTTCGCCGGCATCAAGGACTTCAGCAACCTCCTGCCGGGTCACGGCGGGTTTATGGACCGCATGGACAGCATCCTCTTTGGCGGGGTAGCGGTGTACTGCTATCTGCAGCTGTTCGTGCTGTAAGGAGTGCTTCTTTGAAACGATTGTTGGTACTGGGTTCCACCGGCTCCGTCGGGCGGCAGACGCTGGACGTGGTGGCCGCGGGGGACACAGAGTTTTCCATATGGGGCCTTTCGGCCCACAGCAACGCCAATCTTCTGCTGGAGCAGGTGCATCGCTTCCACCCCAAAGCGGTGGCTGTGACCGACCCAGCGGTAGCCGAACGGGTGCGGGGCGAGCTCCCCGCGTGTACGGCATTTTTCGTCGGGCCGGAGGGTCTGGTGGCCCTGTGCCGCGCGGCGCAGGGGCAGGCCGACCTGGCCGTGGCCGCGGTGGTGGGCATCGCCGGGTTACCGGCGGTTGTTGCGTGTCTCGAGGGTGGCATGGATGTGGCGCTTGCCAACAAGGAGACGCTGGTGACCGGCGGCGCGTTGGTCAATGGCCTGCTCGCCCGCCACGGGCGGCGGCTCTTCCCGGTGGATAGCGAGCATTCGGCCATCTTCCAGTGCATTCAGGGCCTTTCAGCCCACAGCGAGATCGCCCGGCTCATCCTGACAGCCTCCGGCGGGCCGTTCTTCGGCTGGGAGGCCGAGCGGCTGGCGGACGTCACCGTGCAGGATGCCCTGCGCCACCCCAACTGGTCCATGGGCACCAAGATTACCATTGACTCGGCCACGATGATGAACAAGGGTCTGGAGGTCATTGAAGCCCGGTGGCTCTTTGGGGTACCGGCGGAGCGCATCGACGTGGTGGTGCACCGGCAGAGCGTCGTCCACTCCATGGTGGAGCTCATCGACCATTCGGTGTTGGCACAGCTGGGCTGCCCGGATATGCGCATCCCCATCCAATACGCACTGACCTGGCCGCGGCGGCTGGCGTGCCCCGCGCCGCAGCTGGATATACTAAAAGCTGGGACGCTCACTTTCGCCCCGCCGGATCGTGTGGCATTCCCCTGCCTGGAGCTGGGCTACGAAGCCTTGCGCCGGGGTGGCGGGGCTGCGGTGGCCCTGAACGCCGCCAACGAGGTCGCGGTGGATAAATTCCTGCGGGGGAGCATACGGTTTACCGACATCCCACACCTCGTGGAGCGTGGCATGAACCGCGCCGGAGCTGGCGACTGCGACACCTTGGAGGACATCCTGGCGCTGGACGGGGAGGTACGCCGGGCGCTGAGCGAAGGATAGCGCCTGCGGGCGAAGCGGCCCCAAACCACGCAGAATTTGAACCTCTGAGCCGCAAAGTGAAATTTGCGGCAGAGCTGCCAGCCCTGCTGGCGGAAGGATTGAATGCATGACCATTGTGTATGTCATTGTTTCCATACTGATGATTGGCTTGCTGGTGCTGGTGCACGAGGCCGGCCACTTCGCCGCGGCGCGGCTGACGCACATCCCCGTGCACGAGTTCTCCATTGGCTTTGGCAAAAGCGTGTGGCAGCGCAAGCGGGACGGTGTCACCTATTCGCTGCGTATGATCCCCTTTGGCGGCTACGTCGCCTTTGCCGATGGGGAGGACGAGAAGGGCGTGGCGGGCTATTACAGCCAGCCGGTGTGGGCGCGGTTCATCGTGGCCATCGCTGGCTCCCTGACCAACCTGCTGGTGGCCTTCGTCGTCCTGTGGGTGTTCTGCCTGGCCGGCGGGGTCAAGACGGTCATCCCCGTGGTGGACACGGTGACGGCCAACATGCCGGCGGCTGAGGCAGGCCTGCTGCAGGGTGACCGCATCCTTCAGGTGGGCGACACCGTCATTGGCGACGATGTGGCCAAGGTCTCCGAAGCGGTGAACGCCGCCGACGGCCAGCCGGTGGCGCTGGTGGTGGAGCGGGACGGCCAGCAGATGACCCTGACAATGACGCCCCAGTACAACGCAGAGGAAAAACGCTACCTCGTGGGCATCACCACCCAAACCGCGCCTTACTACATGGGCGTGGGGGAGGCGACGGTCTACACCTTCCAGGGCATGGGCAACGCCGCAGGGCAAATTCTGGTGTTCTTGGGCAATCTCGTCACCAAGGGCGAGGGGGCGGACCAGTTGGGCAGCCCTGTGGGCATCGTGAGCGAGATGACCAAGGTGGCCCAGGAGTACGGCATCGCCAACTACATCACCATCGCCGTGTTCCTGTCGGTCAACCTCGGCATTTTCAACTTGCTGCCCTTCCCGGCGCTCGATGGCTCCAAGGTCATCTTCCTGATCATTGAGGCCATCCGCCGCAAGCCCGTCCCGCCGGAGAAGGAGGGATTGGTGCAGACGATCGGTTTTGTGCTGTTCATTGGGCTGTCCATCTTCCTGGTGGGCAGGGATATTGCCCGGCTTTTCGGTTGGGGGGCATAGGAGAATCATGACAACAAGAGACAAGACCCGCCCGGTGCGCGTGGGCGGGGTGATCATAGGCGGCGGCCACCCGGTGGCGGTGCAGTCCATGACGAACACCGACACCCGCGATGTGGAGGCCACCGTCGCCCAGATTCTGGCGCTGGAGGCCGCAGGATGCGAGATCATTCGTGCCTCGGTCTACGATGAGGAGTGTGCCCGGGCCTTCCGGGCCATCCGCGACCGCATCCACATCCCCTTGGTGGCCGACATCCACTTTTCGGCCGACTTGGCGGTGCAGGCGGTGGAGAACGGCGCTGACAAGCTGCGCATCAACCCCGGCAACATCGGCGGGCCTGACAGGGTGCAGCGGGTGGTGGACGCCGCCCGCGCCCACCGGGTGCCCATCCGCATCGGCGTCAACGCCGGCTCGCTAGAGAAGCCCCTGTTGGAGCGCTATGGCGTGACGGCCCAAGCCATTGTGGAGAGCGCCCTGGGGCACGTGCGCCTGCTGGAGGAGCGCGGCTTCACCGATATAGTGCTATCATTGAAGGCCAGCGATGTGCCGCTGTGTGTGGAGAGTTACCGTCGCATAGCCGAGCTCTGCGACTATCCGCTGCACCTGGGGGTGACCGAGGCGGGCTTTGGCGAGCAGGGTTTAGTGAAGTCCGCCATGGGGCTGGGGGCCATGCTATTGGACGGCTTGGGTGACACGATTCGCGTGTCCCTCTCCGGCGACCCGGTGCAGGAGGTGGACGCCGCCTGGGCGGTGCTGCGCTCGGCCGGGGTACGCCGCCGGGGGGTGGAGATCATCTCCTGCCCCACCTGCGGGCGCACCGGCATCGATGTGGAGGGCCTGGCAAGGGAGGTCGTCCGCCGCACCGCGCACATCACCAAGCCATTGAAGGTGGCGGTGATGGGTTGCGTCGTCAACGGCCCGGGCGAGGCGCGGGAGGCCGATGTGGGCATCGCCGGCGGCCAGGGCAGGGGGGCGCTGTTCCTGCGGGGGCAGCCGCCGCGCACCGTGCCGCAGGAGGGGTTGCTCGATGCCCTGCTGGCGGCCATTGAGGGATTGACTGGGGAGAATGGGGAGGAACACACCAACGATGGCGGATTTGGCTGTCCATGACATTTTAAAGAAGACGTTTCCTGATAACTGGGAATTCATCCGCATCAAGCGGGTTCAACTACAGCCAGCCGAGCGGCGTTGGCAGGTCGTTTACAGCCTGCCAGCCCCCATGGAGCTGGACGATGGACTGCTGGCTGGTCAACTGACCGGGCAGTTCTCTTTTTTGCAGGATGTGGAGGTGCAGCGGGAGATACCGGCCAAGCTGGAGGACGCCTGCACCGTGGAGACTCTGCGCCAGGCCGTGCAGCGCCGGCTGGAAGGCTCCCTGGCCGAGGCCGTCGCCCGCTCCGAGTGGGAGCGCGAGGGGGAGTCCATCGTCGTCTATGCCGATGTGGCCCAGGCCAAGCCCGCCGAGCGCACCCTGCGGGACGCGGTGGCAGAGCTCACCGGGTTTCACCCGGTGGTGCGCATCAAGAAACCGCGGGAGACCGAGCGCAGCGGCATCCGTATTCTGCTGGGTGGCAAGGCCGTGGTGGGCGAGCCCGTGCCCGTGGAGTCGCTGCACGAGGACATGGGCCCCGTCGTCATTGAGGGCGACGTGGTGAAGGCCGAGCGCAAGCCCACCAAGCGGGAGCGCAACGGTGAACCCCAGTCGGTGTTCCTGTTTAGCGTCACCGACTACACCAGCACCATCCCCTGCGTGCGGTTTGACATGGACGTCGCCTGCCAGGAGCTGGAGGCCGAGATCAAACCCGGCGTGCGCCTGCGGGTGAAGGGCCAGTGCGAGCAGCGCTTCCGCACCAAGGGCGTGGCAGGGGAGGTCACCGCCGAGCTCAACATGCGTGTGCAGGAGATTACGGCGCTGCCCCAGAAGCTGCGGGAAGACACCGCCGCCGAAAAGCGGGTGGAGCTGCACCTGCACACCCAGATGAGCTCCATGGATGCGGTGCTGCCGCTGGACGCGGCCATCAAGACCGCCAAGCGCTGGGGCCACAAGGCCATTGCCATCACCGACCATGGCGTGGTGCAGGCCTTCCCCGAGGCGGTGGAGCTGGGCAAAAAGAATGGCGTTAAGATTCTGCTGGGCATGGAGGCCTACCTCGTCGCCGACGCCGCGGCCATCGTGACCGGCGCGACCGACGCCGGGCTGGACGGCCCCTTTGTGGTTTTTGACCTGGAGACGACGGGCCTTGACCCTTATAGCGAGCGCATCACCGAGATCGGTGCCGTGCGGCTGGAGGGCGGGCACGTCGTCGATACCTTCAACACCTTTGTGAACCCCGGCCGGCCCATTCCGGCCAACATTGTGATCCTCACGGGCATCACCGACGACATGGTGCGCGACGCCCCCGGCGAGGCCGAGGCCCTGCGGCAGTTTCAGGCCTTTGCCGGCGACACGCTGCTGGCGGCCCACAACGCGTCCTTTGACATGAGCTTTGTGCGCAGCCGCGGCGCGGCCTGCGGCATGAACTTCCCCAACCCGGTGCTCGATACCCTGGCACTGTCGCGGGCGCTGTTCCCCGATATGCGCCGCCACCGGCTGGACACCATGGCCAAGAAGCTGGGCGTGAGCCTGGAAGGCCACCACCGCGCCGTCAACGACGCCGAGGCCACCGCCACCATTCTGCAGCGACTGTTGGGCATGGTGCAGCGCGACCACGGTGAGCGCAAGGTGGGCGAGCTCAACCACCTCTACGCCGGGGTGGGTGAGGGGCGCGACCACCATGCCACCATCCTGGTGCAGACGCAGGAGGGCTTGAAGAACCTCTACAAGCTTGTCTCCGCCGCCCATTTGGAGCATTTTCGCAGCCGGCCGCGCATTCCGCGGGCACTGCTCACCCAGCACCGCGAGGGGCTGCTGGTGGGCTCGGCCTGCGAGGCGGGTGAGCTCTACCAGGCGCTCCTGGCCGGTCGGGACGAGGACGCCGACCGCATCGCCCAGTACTACGACTATCTGGAGATTATGCCCGACGGCAACAACCAGTTCCTGCTGCGCAGCGGCCAGGTGCGCGACGCCGAGGGCCTGCATGCCATCAGCCGCAAGATCGTCGACCTGGGCCGCAAGTACGACAAGCTGGTGGTGGCCACCGGCGACGCCCACTTCCTGGAGCCGCGGGATGAGTGCTACCGGCGCATTCTGCAGGCGGGGCAGGGTTACAACGACGCCGACCAGCAGCCGCCGCTTTACTTCCGCACCACCGACGAGATGCTCGCCGAGTTCGCCTGGCTGGGGGAGGAGGGTGCACGCGAAGTCGTGGTGACCAACCCCGCCGCCATTGCCGACCGCATTGGCGAGGTGCAGGCCCTGCCGCCCTACATGCTCTACGCTCCCTCCGTTGATGGGGCCGAGGAGTTCATCGTGACCGAAAGCTGGCGGCGTGCCAAGGAGATTTACGGCGACGACCTGCCGGACATCGTGCAGAAGCGGCTGGAGAAGGAACTCGGGTCCATCACCAAGTACGGCTTCGCCGTGCTCTTCTGGATCGCCCAGGCCTTGGTGAAGCGCAGCCTGCAGGATGGCTACCTCGTCGGTTCCCGCGGGTCGGTGGGTTCGTCCTTCGTGGCCACGATGACGGGCATCACCGAGGTCAACCCCCTGCCGCCCCACTACATCTGCCCTCACTGCAAGCACTCCGACTGGGAGGTGGACGCCCAGCAACTGGGCTGCGGCCCTGACCTGCCGGAGAAGGACTGCCCGGTGTGCGGCGCGCATTACAAGCGGGACGGCTACGACATTCCCTTTGAGGTGTTCCTGGGCTTTGAGGGCGACAAGGTGCCTGACATCGACCTCAACTTCTCTGGCGAGAACCAGCCCGTGATGCATAAGTTTACCGAGGAGCTCTTTGGCACGGGCAGCGTCTTCCGCGCCGGCACCATCGGCACCATCGCCGAGCGCACGGCCTATGGCTATGTGCTCAAGTACCTGGAAGAGCGCGGGCAGGCCGCCCCCGCCGCTGAGGTGGAGCGGTTGGCCGCCGGCTGTGTGGGCGTCAAGCGTACCACCGGCCAGCACCCCGGCGGCATCATCATCGTGCCCAAGGAGCGGGACGTCACCGACTTCACGCCCATTCAGCACCCGGCGGATGACAAGGACAGCGACATCATCACCACCCACTTCGACTTTAACTCCCTGCACGACCGGCTGGTGAAGGTGGACATCCTGGGCCACGACGACCCGACCATGCTCAAGATGCTCAAGGACCTGACGGGCCTAGACCCGGTGACGATCTCCATCGACGACCCCGACACGATGGCGCTCTTCACCGGCACGGCCAGCCTGGGCGTCACCGGCGAGCAGATCGGCTGCGACGTGGGCACCTACGGCGTGCCGGAGTTCGGCACAAAGTTCGTGCAGGGCATGCTGGACGACACCCGCCCCACCACGGTGGCAGAGCTCGTGCGCATTTCAGGCCTCTCCCACGGCACCGATGTGTGGCTCAACAACGCCCAGGACCTGATCCTCAGCGGCACAACGACTTTGAAGCAGGCCATCTGCACCCGCGACGACATCATGCTCTCCCTCATCGCCCAGGGGGTGGCACCCAAGATGTCCTTCGACATCATGGAGAGCGTGCGCAAGGGTAAGGGCCTGAAGCCCGCCATGGAGGAAGCCATGCGGGCCTCGAACGTGCCGGAGTGGTTCATCGACTCCTGCAAGAAGATCAAGTACATGTTCCCCAAGGCCCATGCCGTGGCCTACGTCACCATGGGCCTGCGGGTCGCCTACTACAAGGTGCACCACCCGCGGGAGTACTACGCCACCTACTACACCGTGCGCGCCGACGACTTCGACGCGGGGGTGATGATGGGCGACTATGGGAAGATCCGCCAGGCGGTGCAGGAGCTGGACAGCAACGAGACCAAGCTGGCGGTGAAGGAAAAGAACCGCTTGACGATCCTACAGATCGTGCTGGAGATGCTGGCCCGCGGCATCCAGTTCACCAACATCGATATCTACAAGTCCGACGCGGTCAAGTTCCTCATTACCGACGAGGGCACGATCCGCCCGCCGCTCAACGCCCTGCCGGGCCTGGGGGAGAACGCGGCCCGCAGCATCCTGGCCGCACGGGAGGAACGCCCGTTCATCTCCGAGGAGGATCTGAAGGCCCGGGCGGGCATTTCCTCCGCCGTGATGGAGGTGCTGCGCCAGTTCCGGTGCCTGGAGGGCATCCCAAAGAGGAATCAGGTGTCGCTCTTTGATCTGATGTGACGATAAACGGACACAGGCCCCGCCAGCGGCGGGGCCTCAGAGTGTCTACAAACCCACTAGAACGAGCAGAGGGTAACGAACCTGCCGCCGATTCATTCGGCGGGAGGAATAGAATCGCTGGTACGAGCAGATAAGAAAATCCGCCCAAAGGCGAAACGTAGCCTAGGAACCCCGCATGAGAGCTGTGAATTGCGGTCGGTCCATCGCAATACTTCGTATTGCTCGCGTTGCTCTCAACGATTCTAAAGAATCGTCTGCCACAACGCGGGACTGAGAGTCGGCGACATGTGCGGCGACCGACCAAGCCATAACGAAAACAAGCTGTCTGAATCGCGTCTGCCGCTGTGGTGGCAGACGCGAAAGGCTGTCGACTTTGTCGACAGCCTCACAGCGAGGGCATAACGCCCTCGCTGTTTTCGTTATCTCGACAAAAATAGACATGCAATGAACATCGCTACATGGAAAGAAACATGGAAGAAGTATGGAATAAGTGATAGAATACTTACTAGTGAGTCATTTCGGAGGCACGATATGAAAATCCGGGCAATCACCTCACTGACGGCGCTCTGTGTGTTGTGTTCCGGGCTCTTCACTGGCTGCACCAAAGAGGAAGTTCCCCCAAACTTCCTGAATCAGGGCGAGATCCCGGTGAAGATGGCGGAACCGCTGGATTTGGGTGTGGTGCAGATGGTCTTCCCCGCTCGCTACAGCGACCCCAGCCAGCCCTCCTTCGACTATAAAGCACAGGAGCGGATTCTCACTCTTGTGGAAAATGCCATCGGTAAGGAGCGCAACATCAAGATGGAACTCGAACCCGTGTACGCCGACGATTCCACCGGCACGGCCGCATTGGCCGTCGAACTCTCCGCCGCCGGTGACCCGCCGGAAATCGTCTCTGGAGTGGATACATTGGGTTCCGGCCAGGTTCAGCAGATGCCCGCGCCATTGGCACTGAACGATGCCATTGAGAAATACGGCCCAAACCTTGCCAAGGTTCCCGCTCTGCAGATGGAGCCCTGCCGCATCGGTGATCGCGTACTAAGCTTGCCTCTCATTTTCGAGAGAATCTATGTGCCGACGCTGAACCGCAAGGCGATGGAGCAATACGGCTGGCAGCAGCCGGAGACGCTGGAAGACCTCACAGCCCTGTTGAAGCTGGCAAAGGACGCCGGCATTCAACCCATTATGGGGCTGCCTGAAGGCATGGTATCGCTTATGCTGCCGGAAACCGCACGGCCCGGCTACGTCCATCGCCAAGAGGACGGTTCTCTTCTGCCGCTCTGGCGCAGCGGCCTCTTCCGGCAGGCGGTTGATCTCGTCAAGGGTTGGGTAGACGCTGGCTATTTCCCTAAACGCACCACGATGAGCGCGGATCATCTGGATTATCTTTCGCAATCCAACTGGCTGCTGTCCTATGTCAGTTCCTCCGCTGCCACAATCCCCGGCACCGACCTCATTCCGCTTGCCCTGCCGTCCGCGCAGGGGCTTGTCTTCGGCGGGGTGGAGACGCTGAGCGCCAGGGCCTTCCTATATGCCTGCGACAAACCGGAGGCGCTGGTGACCTTGCTGGACTGGTCGCTCGCTAAGGGTGAAAACAACAGCCTGATGACCTTTGGGGAAGAGGGAACGGACTACAAACTGGTGGATAAGAACACCGTACAGCGCTTGACGGAGCGCTTCGATTGGGTCACACAGTACTTCACATCCGCCTGGTACTATCCGCTGCCAATGGAAAACTGCGCAAACCCCGGCCTGGTTGCGGAGATCAATCGTACGGCGAGGAATGTGCAGGACTTGCGTGCCCTGCAGGAGCAAGGGTTCGTGAGCCTGCCGCAAAACACCCGGCGGTACGCCAAGCCGGGAAGCCAGCTTGCAAACGCTTGGGAAACGATTCCGGATGCCAGCATGGTAATTTCCATGGTACGCCTGATGGACGGCCTGGAATGGCAGGAGATGGAGCAGCCGGATGGCGCTAAGCACATCAGCATTATCCGCTTTCAATCCCTGAAGGAATACGACGAGGAAGCGGCTCCTTACCTCAAGCTTCTGAAGGCCTGGCTGGACGGCGGGTACGACCCGCTTGCGGACATGGTGACGCCGGAGACAAACTAGAAACATCCATGCAGAGAGTACAAACGGCGGAGGGTTCATCGGGCCTTCCGCCTTTTGTTGGCCAAGGAGGGGCTTTGCGGCAGAAATGGCAGGCCTTCCTTGTAATCGTATGGACGCTTGGGTATAATTGATGGGATCGAAAGGGGAGTCACCATGGCGTTTGCAGGCATCCCTGCCGAGGGGTTTCAGTTTCTGCTAGAGATTCGGTTTAACAACAACCGCGAATGGTACCAGGCCAACCGGGAACGGTTCAACCGGTGCCTGCGCGATCCGCTGTACGCCATGGCGACGGAGTTGGCGCAGACCGCTCAGACCATCGACCCGGCCATCGACGGCCGCCCTCACCGCATCGTGGCGCGCATCTACCGTGACGCCCGCCGCGCCCGGGGGGAGTTCTTCCGCGACCACTTGTGGCTGAGCTTCAAGCCCGTCGACCGCACGGTCAGCGCTGGCGTCAGCTTCTATTTCTTCTTGACGCCCGAGGAGATTGGCTGGGGCATGGGCTTCTACGAGCAGAAGGTGGAGCAGATGAACGACTTCCGCGCGCGCATCGACGCCCTACCCACGCTCTTCCACAGCATCGCCACCGACCCGGCGCTGGCGTCCTTCACCCTCTCGGGGGAGGATTACGCCCGGCCCAAGAAGGCCGGCCTTGACCCGGCCATCGCCCGGTGGTACAACAAGAAAACCTTTTGGCTGGAATACACCGAGCCGGTCAGCCAGGCGGCCTTCGCGCCCAAACTCATCGAGCGCGTGCAGCAGGGCATGGTGGCGACCGGCCGGCTCTATCGATTTATCAATGGCATGGAGGTGCAATGACATGACACTCTACGAAACGCTGGACGTCCGCCGCACCGTGCGGAGCTTCCAAACCGACCCCATCCCGCGCGCAACGCTGGAGAAGCTGGTGACCTATGCCGCCAAGGGCCCGACGGGCTGCAACGACCAGGGTTGGGTGTTTGTGGTGGTGGACGACCTCGCCACCAAGGCCAAGGTGGCCGACATCACCCAGTGGGGCAAGTTTATCGCCCAGGCCGGTGCCTGCATCGCCATCTTCTGCGACAAGGAAGCCACCTGCGTGGTGGAGGATTGCTCTGTGGCGGCGGAGAACATCCTGCTGGCTGCCACGGCCGAGGGTCTAGCCGGTTGCTGGGTTGGCTCTTGCCGCAACGAGAACACCGAGCCGGTGGGCAAGCTCCTGGGCTGCCCGGCCACCCATGAGCTCATCGCGCTCATCGCCGTGGGCAAGCCCAAAGAGGTTCCGCCCTCGCCGCCCAAGAAGCCGCTCGGTGAGATTCTTCGCTGGAATCAGTTTTAGATTGCATACTAACACGGCTCCGGCCGTTTTACGGAGGTACTTGTGGGTACGATTGACAACCTGTGCGTGAACACCATCCGCGTCCTGGCCGCTGAGGGAGTGGAGAAGGCCAAGTCTGGCCACCCCGGCCTGCCGCTGGGCGCGGCAGCCATGGCCTACGCCCTGTGGGGCAAGCAGATGCGCCACAACGGCGCCAACCCCAACTGGCCCGACCGCGACCGCTTTGTGCTGTCGGCGGGCCACGGCTCCATGCTGCTCTATACGCTGCTGCATCTGTTTGGCTATGGCCTCACCATTGAGGACCTGCAGAACTTCCGGCAGCTCGGCAGCAAAACCCCCGGCCACCCCGAGTACGGCCACACCGTGGGGGTGGAGACGACGACCGGCCCGCTGGGGCAGGGCATCGCCAACGCCGTGGGCTTCGCCATGGCGGAGGCCCACCTGGCCGACCACTTCAACCGGCCCGGCTTCCCGGTGGTGGATCACTACACCTATGCCATCACCGGCGACGGGTGCCTGATGGAGGGCATCTCCAGCGAGGCCAGCTCCCTGGCCGGTACGCTGGGCTTGGGCAAGCTCATCCTGCTCTATGACGACAACGGCATCTCCATTGAGGGGGACACCGACATCGCCTTTCGCGAGGACGTGGGCCTGCGCTACCAAGCCTATGGCTGGCAGGTGCTTAAGGTGGCCGATGGCAACGACGCCGACGCCATTGCCGACGCCATCGCCCAGGCCAAGACCTGCACCGACAAGCCTTCCATCGTCATCGTGACGACCCAGATCGGCTACGGCTGCCCGGGCAAGCAGGGCAAGGCCAGCGCCCATGGCGAGCCCTTGGGGGCAGACAACGTGCTGTGCCTGAAGGAGAACCTGGGCTGGCCGTTGGACAAGGATTTCTACGTACCTGCCGAGGCCACCGCCCAGTATGCCAAGTTACAGGCCGAGGGCAAAGCCGCCGAGGAGCGCTGGAACAAGCTCTTTGCCGAGTGGGCTGCCGCCTACCCGGAGCTGGCGGCTGAGTGGACTGAGTGGTATGAGGGCAAGCTCCCCGCGAATCTTCTGGATGACCCGGAGTTCATGAAGTTTGACAAGCCAGACGCCACCCGCAACTCCTCCGGCCAGGTACTGAACCGCCTGGCGGCCAAGCTGCCGAACCTCATCGGCGGCTCGGCGGACCTGGCGCCCTCCAACAAGAGTGACATGAAGGGCCGCGGCGACTTCAGCGCCGAGAATCGCGCCGGTGCTAACCTGCACTTCGGCGTGCGGGAGCACGCCATGGCGGCCATCGGCAACGGCATGGTGCTGCACGGTGGTCTGCGGGCCTATGTGGCCACCTTCTTCGTGTTCAGCGACTATATGAAGCACTCCATCCGCCTCTCGGCGCTGATGGGTGTTCCGCTGACCTATGTGCTGACCCACGACAGCATCGGCGTGGGGGAGGACGGCCCGACCCACCAGCCCATCGAGCAGCTGGCGTCGCTGCGCAGCATCCCGGGCATGACGGTGTACCGCCCGGCCGACGCGCGGGAGACCGCCGCCGCCTGGGTGTACGCCATGGAGGGCCACGGCCCCACGGCCCTGGTGCTGACCCGCCAGAACCTGCCCAACTACGAGGGAAGCGGCAAGGCAGCGCTCAAAGGTGCCTACGTCCTGCGGGAGGCCAGCAAGGCCACGCCGGACATCCTGCTGCTGGCCAGCGGCTCCGAGGTCGAGCTCATGATGAAGGCCGCCGAGGTGCTGGAGGGTGAGGGCGTGGCCGCCCGCGTCGTCTCCATGCCCAGTTGGGAAGTTTTCGAGCGCCAGAGTGCTGAATACAAGGAGAGCGTACTGCCCCGTGCCGTGCGCGCTCGCGTGGCGGCGGAGGCCGGCAACGACTTCGGCTGGCACCGCTACATCGGTCTCGATGGCGACATCCTTTGCATGGAAGGGTACGGCGCGTCCGGTCCGGCCGGCCAGGTGTTCCTGAAGTTTGGCTTCACCGTGGACAACGTCGTCGCCAAAGCGCGCCGGGTGCTGGGCCGCTGAGCCCGGCATCGCGCCGCCCCCGGCGGCATAGGATGCAAAAGCCAACCACAAGGAGCTGTTGATGGACTTTGACCCGATTCTCGACGCCATGCTGGCCGACTGCGACATGCGCAGCGAGCTTGACAGGCGCAGAACCTTTCTAAAATGCGTCGAGTATGCCGACGAGCATGTGGACGCGGAGTTTTACAATGACTTTCTGCTGCTGGCCGCCGAACGGCTGGGGCAGGGCAAGCTGATGCGCGAGGCGCTCTCGTTGGCGGTGCGCACCACCGGCAACGAGCGTCTGCATCTGCGTTTTGATGAGAATGAGGGCGTGCAGCTCATCGGCAACCCGGAGGGGCTGCTGTACTTGTCGCGCGTGCTCAAGAACCTGTCGCAGGCCCGGTCGGCCGGCGAGCACATCACCCTCAACTATGGCGAGCCGCCGCTGAGCGGGGAGTCGTACCCGTTGGCGGCCTATGTGGAGGACGACAAGTACTTCGACGAGCTGCCCGACCTGCTGCCCACCGACGGTGGCATTCTGGAGCAGATCGTGCCCCAGCGGGAGCTGACACCCGGGCAGGTGGCGGCCTTTGTCATCCATGAGTTCGCGCCCGAGGAGTGCGGCGTCGACGCCGATCGCCTCTATCCCGTCCTGGGGTGGGAGAAGTTCCTCCCCGGCATGCTTATCTGGCGCAAGGAGCTGCGGGCCGACCTCGACAGGGTTTTTATCTTCAGCTACCGCGGTGACGACGGAACCCAGGGGCGCATGGCGCTCGACCTGGACGACCCCGATGTGGACTTCATCACCGTGGACGACCTGAAACGAATCAACGACGCACGAACGCAGGGGGGACACCAATGAACACCGCGGACATCGGTCTGATCGGGCTGGCCGTGATGGGCCAGAACCTGGCGATGAACATGCACAACCACGGCTACCGCGTGGCCGTCTACAACCGCTCCTGGGAGAAGACCGAGGAGTTTCTGAACGGCCCGGCCAATGGGTTGGATTTCGTGGCCACCCACAACCTCAACGAGCTGGTGGGGAGCCTGAAGCTCCCTCGCCGGGTGCTGCTGATGGTGAAGGCCGGTGCCCCGGTGGACGGCATGATCGACGCATTGGCGCCGCTGCTGGATGCGGGTGACGTCATTATCGACGGCGGCAACTCGTTCTTCGAGGACACCGTGCGACGGGAGAAGGCGCTGGCCGCCCAGGGCATCCGCTACGTGGGGGCGGGCATCTCCGGCGGGGAGGAAGGGGCGCTCAAAGGCCCCAGCATCATGCCGGGCTGCTCCAAGGAAGCGTGGCTCGCAGCCGGGCGGGTGCTCATGGATATCTCCGCCAAGGTGGATGGTGAGGCCTGCTGTGCCCATGTTGGGCCCGACGGTGCCGGTCACTTTGTGAAGATGGTGCACAACGGCATCGAGTACGGCGACATGCAGCTCATCTCCGAGAGCTACTTCCTGATGCGGGAGCTCCTTGGCATGGGGGCGGAGGAGATGCAGAGCGTCCTCCGCCTGTGGAACAGCGGGCCGCTCGACAGCTACCTCATTGAGATCACCGGTGACATTTTGGGCCGGAAGGATGAGCTGACCGGCAAGCCGCTGGTGAACCTGATTCTTGACGAAGCCGGGCAGAAGGGAACGGGCAAGTGGACCAGCCAGCAGGCGCTGGAAGTCGGCGTGGCCGCCCCGACGATTGCCGAGGCCGTGTTCGCCCGGTGCATTTCGGCCATCAAGGACGAGCGCGTGGCCGCCGCCGCCCGCATCCGGGGCGAGGTGCAGCCCATCGCGCTCAACCGCAACCAGTTCATTGACGACATCGGTCAGGCACTCTACGCCAGCAAGATCTGCTCCTACGCGCAAGGCTTTGCGCTGATGCAGGCGGCCTCCAACGAGCGGCACTGGGACTTGAAGCCCGGCGAGATTGCCATGCTGTGGCGGGGCGGGTGCATCATCCGCGCCCGGTTCCTGCACCGCATCAAGGAGGCCTATGACGAGAACCCGGCGCTTCCTAACCTCATGCTGGCCCCGGCCTTCCAGAGCGTGCTGGAGGACGCCCAGCCGGCGTGGCGGCGCGTGGTGTCCACGGCGGCGCTGGCGGGCATTCCGGTGCCGTGCTTCAGTTCGGCCCTCAACTACTTTGACAGCTACCGCACCGCGGCACTGCCGGCCAACATGATACAGGCCCAGCGCGATTACTTCGGCGCGCACACCTACCGCCGCACCGACCGGGACGGCGTGTTCCACACCGAATGGCTCAAGGAGGACGGGCAATGAAACCGGACTTTTCTGTTGCTGGCAAGGTTGTCGTCATCACCGGGGCCGCGGGCATCCTCTGCTCAGAGATGGCCCGGGAGCTGGTGGAATTGGGTGCGTCGGTGGCTCTCCTTGGGCGCACCGCCGCCAAGGTGGAGGCGCTGGCCACGGAACTGGCCGCTGCCGGCGGCGACGTGCTGGCCGTGGGGTGTGACGTGACCGACCGCGCCAGCGTGGAGGCCGCGCGGAACGCGGTGACTGCCCGCTGGGGCCGGGTGGATGTGCTCCTCAATGGTGCCGGCGGCAACCGGCCCGACGCCAACACCAACCCGAACCGTTCGTTCTTCGACGTGCCGCAGGAGGCGCTGGACGATGTGTTTGGCCTGAACCTGATGGGCACGGTGCTGCCCAGCCAGGTATTTGGCCCGGTGCTGGCCGCCCAGGGCAGCGGGTCCATCATCAACGTGGCGTCCATGGCGGGCATTCGCCCCCTCAGCAACGTGCTGGGGTACAGCGCGGCCAAGGCCGCCGTCGTCAACTTCACCCAGTGGCTGTCCACGTGGTTCTGCCTCAATGTCTCCCCGGCCATCCGCGTCAACGCCATCGCGCCGGGGTTTCTGGTGACCGAGCAGAACCGCAACCTGCTGGTGGACCCGGCCACCGGTGAGCCCACGCCCCGCAGCCGCCACATTCTGCAGCAGACACCCATGGGCCGCTACGGCAAGCCTGAGGAACTGGTCGGCGCGGTGGTGTACCTGGCGAGCGACGCCTCCAGCTTCGTCACCGGCACGGTACTTGCCATCGACGGTGGCTTCTCCACCTACGCCATTTAGGAGAGCATATGGAAAGCATACGCCTGGACGCCCCCGCGGGGGGGCACATTGACGAGGAACAGTGCCGGGCCGCGCTGGAGCAGCTGTTTCAAGGCCGTGCGCTCAAGCGGGTGCTGCTTCTGCCGCCGGATCTCACACGCCTGCATTCCTTCGCGGGCAGGCTCACGGCCATGGCCTGGCAGATGCTGAAGGGCCGCGCGCAGGTGGACATCCTGCCCGCGCTGGGCACCCATGCCGCCATGGAGCCGGAGGAACTGCATGCCCTCTTTGGCACCGAGATTCCGCTCTCGGCCTATCGTGTGCACGACTGGCGGCGGGACGTCGTTACCCTGGGCACGGTGCCGGGGGAGCTCATTGAGCGCGTCAGCGAAGGGCGGCTGACCTACGACATCGCCGTGCAGGTGAACCGCCTGCTGCTGGAGGGCTACGACCTCATCCTGTCGCTGGGGCAGGTGGTGCCCCACGAGGTGGCCGGCATGGCCAACCACGCCAAGAACATCTTTGTGGGCGTGGGCGGGCTCGATATGATCCACCGCACCCACTTCCTAGGGGCGGTGTGCGGCATGGAACGGGCGTTGGGTAACGACCACGCGCCGGTGCGCCAGGTGTTTGACTGGGCCGCCGAGCGGTTCCTGCGCGATCTGCCGCTGGTCTATGCCCTCACCGTGGTGCGGGCGGAGGACGGCCAGGACCGGCTGAAGGGCCTGTACCTGGGTGACCAGCGGGACGCCTTCGAGGCCGCTGTGGCCTGTAGCCGGCGGGAGAACATCGTCTGGTTGGATCGGCCACTCCAACGCGCCGTCTGCTACGTGGAGCCGCAGGAGTTCCGCAGTTTCTGGCTGGCCAATAAGTCCATCTACCGCACCCGCATGGCCATGGCCGATGGCGGGCGCTTGGTCGTGCTGGCCCCGGCGGTGGCCCGCTTTGGCGAGGACGCCGGCATGGACGCATTGCTTCGCAAATATGGCTACCATGGCACCGACGCCATCCTGCAGGCCGTGCGGGAGAATGCCGACCTGGGCGAGAATCTCTCAGCTGCCGCCCACCTCATCCATGGCTCCAGCGAGGGGCGCTTTGAGGTCGTCTACGCCGCGCCGCGCATGACCAGGCAGGAGGTCGAGGCCGCCGGCTTTGGCTGGATGGACTGGGACGAGGCCGAGGCCCGCTATGGGGCGCTCGTTCGCAGCGTCCAAAACGACGGCTTCCAGACCGACGGCGAGGGGGAGTTCTACTACGTGCCCAACCCGGCCCTGGGGCTGTGGAGGACGGGGGAGCGGGGATCGTAAGCTCTGCGGCCCGCAGTGCAGCGCCTGCCATTGCCCGACCCAAAGTGCCTCTGAAAGAAGCACAACGGTATAGCAGAAACATTTTGCAGAAACAAGACCAGCAGAAGACGGGTGTTCTCCGCTGGTCTTTTCTGTTCGGTTTTGCTAAAATGAGCACAACGCAAGGCAGGGTTTGCCCCCGCTACAAAACCATTTCCACCGATTTTGCGAGCAAAGGCGGCGTCGATGGGCTTCAGATCCAAATCGACGCGGTCGCTTATAAGGGATAACCCACAGGGTATTAGCATTTCAACACAAAAGCATCGGCGGATGCAAGCGCCCGCCTGCAATCAAAACACCCTCTAAACCCAATGGGTTAGAGGGTGTTTTGAAATGAAGCGCTTTTTTATGGCGCGTGCAAGCTGCCCAGGTGAGTTAATACTGTGGTCGTTTCCAACCATTTCCAGCGTGAAGGGCTGGGAACTGGTGAACACTAGGCATGAAATTGGAAAAGGAGTGAAGGACAGTGAAAGCATTTGACAAGACGGCGCTGGCGCTCGTCATCATTGGTGCGGTCAACTGGCTGCTTGTCGGCCTGTTCCGCTTCGATCTGGTGGCCGCCATCTTCGGTGGGCAAACGGCCATCGTCAGCCGCGTCATTTACACCCTGGTCGGCCTGGCTGGCCTGTGGTGCCTCACCATACTCTTCAAGCGCTACCACGTGGACGACCACCACTGACGGGCGGTCAATCAAACTCGGACGTCGCGAACGCGGCGTCCTTCTTTTTGCGATCGCGCAGCACCTCCACCTCAAAGCGGCTGTAGGGCATGCTCTCCACAAAGTCATCGGGGCGGAACACAGTGCGCTGAAAGCGCGCAAACTCCCCCTGGTGCTTACCAAGCACCACAGGCCGGGGCAGGTCAAGCTCAGCGCACAGGCGGTCGAGCGCCTCATCCAAGTCGCCTTCAGCAAGCTCTACCACGCAGTCGTGGGCCATCTTGTCCCCCCGCCGCAGAATGCCCCAGATCCGTATCATCGTTGCCCTCCCCGTTGGCGTTCCCGACGCCGTACCACCGAGTATAGCCGATGGCGGCCGCCGGCGCAACCGCTCGGCGCTAGGCGAACCGGCGCTTGTGTGCTATACTAACTGATAATTGCCAGCGTTCCCCATGGTCTGCCATCAACAGGCATTCGTTGTCTGGGGCCGGTTTTTGCGGGAACAAAGGCGTTTGCGCCGCCAAACCCTGTCGGAGGAGGAAGTTTCATGCCCGATCGCGTCAGCAGAGGCAGGGCCAGAGGGCCCCAAACGGCATCCAGAGCCAACGTCGGCCGCCCGGCGTCCGGCCAACGGGAGCGTGTGTCCGCCCGGCCATCGGGCCGGCATCAGCCCAGCGGCAATGGCTTTCACCCTGGAATATACCTGGCCATCGTGCTGGGCATCTCGCTCGTCGGCGTGTGCGTGTACGTGGGGTTGACCAACCGCACCCTGAAGAACTGGGTGAGGAGCCTCGGCCAGCCGCAGGCAACCGTGCAGAAGAGCGCGGAGCCCACCGAGTCTGCCATGCTGGAGGCCACCGAGACGGCCACCGCCACGCCGACAGCTGAAGCCACGCCGACGCCCACGGTGGAGCCGACCCCCACACCGGTTTCTGACCTCACCATCAGTGCGGTGGGCGACATCATGGCCCATGAGCCGGAGTTGACCGCGGCCTATGACAAGAGCAGCAAGGAATACGATTTTGAGCCATTCTTTGAGGCCGTCAAGGAGGACTTGTCCGCCGCTGACCTCACCATCGGCAACCTGGAGACAACGATCAGCACCAACGGCAAATACAGCGGATACCCGCGCTTTTCCAGCCCCGAAAGCCTGCTGACGGCACTGAAGAACGTGGGGTTTGACGTCATCACCACCTCCAACAACCACTCCTATGACAAGGGCTATGCCGGGGTGGAAAAGACCATTGAGGCGCTGGAGGACACTGGCTTGGCCCACACCGGCACCTTCCGCAGCAAGGAGGAGTACAATGCCCCGCTCATTGTGGAGGCCAACGGCATGAAGGTCGCCGTGCTGGCCTACACCTACGGCGTCAACAGCAAGAGCGGCGTCTCCGCCAGCGAGGATCGCTACGCCATCAAGCAGATCAACATGGACACGGTGGAGAAGGACATCAAGGCAGCTCGCGAAGGGGATGCCGACGTGGTCATCGTGTCGGTACACTGGGGCACGGAGTATGACCGCTCGCCCAACGACGACGCTGAGCAACAGGCGGAGAAAATGCTGACGATGGGTGCGGACCTGGTGGTGGGAAGCCACCCCCACGTGATGCAGCCCATCCGCCGGGTGAGCGTAACCCGCGACGACGGCACCAAGTATGAGGGCATTGTGGCTTTCTCCATGGGCAACTTCATCTCCAACCAGACCGATGACTACAAGGACAGCGGCATGATCTTCAACTGCACCTTCCACAAGGACCCGGACACCGGCGCGGTGACCATTGCAGACGCGTCCTATGTGCCCACCTGGGTGTACATCGGCGGCGACGCGGGCTATGAAGTTTTGCCGGTGGGTAAATACCTTGATGATGATAGCCTGCTCGACGACCTCAGCTCCTCGGCCAAGAAGCGCATCAAAGAAGTGTGGGAGCAGACGACCGAGCTGGTGGGTACCGACGCCGCCACCGCCGTGCGGTAGGAAAGCTGTGCGGATGCGCCAGCGTGGCGAGCGCGGAGGGCAAGGGCACACCGTCCCGAAAGCCGTACGGAAGGGAATGGGTGATGTTCTCCGCAGTGAGTCCTAACGGTTCCTCCCTGACCTCTCAACAGGCCGGACGGCAAAGCAACAATGCATAAAATGAAAGTCCCGCCCGATGACATGTCATCGGGCGGGACTGCGATTGTAGGAACTCTCTCAGTTTGGCACCTGCGAGCCCTCCGGCAGGGTGCCGCGGAACGCCGCGCGGTGAGCCACGGTGATGCCATAGACTAGCACCGGGTAGAGGAACGCCATGAGCAGCGACATGGGCCAGCGCACCGCCAGCAGCGACAGGAAGTACTGCCCCAGTGACAGCCCCTGACCGGCGGTGCTCAAGTTGATGAGGGCCAGGCCAAAGGTGTTGATGAGCAGGGAATTGACGATCTGGGACACCAGCACGCCCACCTGCAGACGCCAGTAGGTCTTCAGCGCCCGGGCGTTGAGGGTGCGAACCAGGCGGGCTTTGCCCCCTTCGGCGCGAACCAGGCGGAAGCTCGACACAAACAGCGCCGGCACCACGCCGGAGAGACCATACATGATGGTGGTCGTCGGGATGTAAAGCCCGCCGCCCTGCACCAGGAAGCCCATCACATCGGTCAGCGCACCGACGACGAGGCCCGCCAGCGGCCCGAAGAGGATGCCCGCCGCCATGGCCGGCACCGGGGCGAAGCTCATCTTAGCCGTCAGGCTGATGGAGATGCTGTATAGTTTCAACACGACGCCCAGAGCCACCAGCATGGCGCAGGTGACCAGCAGCAGCAGTCGACGGTTTCGATTGAGCATGTGCATTCCTCCCAGGTTCTAGTGCCACCATTGTAGCAGAAAGCCGAACGTTGTCAATGAATTCCTGCGAATTGTATGGGAATCCATATAGTATTCCCCAAACAGATATCTTGAAAGATCGTGTTTAGCTGGAGTGAAACAACGAGTGCTGTTCTCGAGGCGCGAGCGTGCCGCCAGGTGCGGGGCATGACAGGCAGTGTGGCTGCCTGCTGTGGCAGTCGTCGCCCTCGTCTCGCTTTTCTGGGAACCCGGCGGCGACCTGCGGCGTCGAAAGAGATGAATGGATGGAGCTTCGGTCTCGGTTCGGTTTCACTTGACTTTGCAGGCGGAAACCATCATAATTCATACAGATTTTGGTTTAGAGCAATCAACACAGGAGTGCATGGCATGGAAAAGGAACCCCAGTTGAACCCGAGCGCGCCGTCGGATGCGACGGAGGGCGCCAACGAGCCCACCACAGGGGAACGTACTGCGTCTTCGCCTAGCATTGGCATGGAGGAGACCAAGCGCATTGACACCCGGGAGGTGCTGCGCGCTCAGGCCAGCCTGTTGGAAAAGGCCAGCCATGCCGTGCCCGTGCGGGACTTGGTGCCCGTCGACACCGGGGAGATCCCCACTGTGCAGGGGGAGCGCAAGCCATCCGTTGCTCCGTCCGAGCGGGTAGTGGGGCGGCCGGTTGCCCCCCAGCCGACAAGCTGGTGGACACGGTATTGGAAGCTCGTTTTGGTGGCGTCGGTCACCACGCTGCTGGTGACCGCGGCGGTCGGCGTGGCCTTGGCCGTCAATGCCATGAAAAACCCGGCCGAGGTACTGGTGCGCACCACCCCCGGCGCCACCTCCACCGCTTCCACAACCGGGAACGCCGATAGCACGGCCGCGGTGGGCGTGGTGCAACCTACGGAGACCGCGCCGGATTATCAATTTGACGAAAACCAGATCACCGTGCTCATCCTGGGCACCGACCTGAGCAAGAAGCGCCAGGAACAGGGTATGAACGCCCGCAGCGACACCCTGATGCTGGCATCCATCAACCTGGAAACCAAGAAGATCAGCCTCATCTCCATCCCCCGGGATACCTACACCAAGATTTACGGCAAGGAATCCTATTTGGGGTATTACGGCAAGATCAACGCGGCCTTTGCCTATGGCGGGGGCCTCAGCAAGAGCGGCGTCGACTACGCCGTCAACACCGTCAGCCACTTCCTGGGTGGCGTTCCGATCGATTATTTTGTGACCTTTGACATGGATTTGGTCAAGCAACTTGTGGATGCCATCGGCGGCTTGAAGTTCAACATGGATCTGGACGTGACGATTAGCGGACACAAGTTCACCCCCGGTTGGACGACACTGGACGGGGCGGCCGTGCTGCGGTATGCCCGGCACCGGCACTCCAGCGGTGGCGACTTCGGTCGGGTGGATCGCCAGCAGAAGATCATCGTCGCTCTCTTTGAGCAGCTCAAGGAGAACAAGCAGCTCTCCTCGGTCCCCAAGCTCTACGACGCGGTGAAGGAGAACCTCACCACCAACATGGATCCGCTGCAGATTGCGGCCTTGGCCTGGTTCGGCATGGATGTGGATGTGGAGAGCATCACCCGCTACACCATCCCTGGCTCCACCATGACGATCAACGGCAGCAGCATCGTGGTGGCCAACCAGGAGGAGAAGGCGACGATCCTCAAGGCGGTCTTTGGCATCGATGTGCCGTTCCGCTCGGAGGAGAGCGCCTCCTACATGCAGAACCTCATCAAAAAGGCATACAGCAACGGCAAGAGCATCGTCACCACTGCTCAGAACTTCCTGGACAACAACAAGGGTTATTACACCAGCGCCGAAGCCAGCGGCCTGAAGAGCGCCATCTACGCCTGGAACAAGGCGTACGGCCGGCGGGACAGCGAAGAGATGGCCGACTGCCAGCTGGATGTGGAGACCGAGTACAACGTGCTCTACGGCAAAGTCGGTGGGCGCAAGGAGGCCGTGGAGGCCGGCAAGGACAAGATCAGCTGGGCCCAAAATCGCCTCAGCAAGTACAGCGACTACATTTCCTCCGGCGACCGGGCTACCATTGAGTCGCTCATTGCGGCGGTGCAGAGCTGTGTGGACAACAAGGATTACGCCGGCGTGGGCGATGCCACCAACCGGCTGGAGAGCACGGCCCTGCCGATCTTTGAGAAGGCCAAGGAAGACATGAATAGCGGCGGTTCGGACACCGACGAGCCGGAGGCCACCCCGACGCCTGACGAGGAGACCGAGGAGCCGGCAGACACCCCGACGCCAGAGACATCGACTCCAGAGCCGGAGCCGACACCGGAGCCCACGCCGACTGAATCGGATGCGGTTGGCTGACAGCCGAGCCATGTGACCAATGCCGCCGACCTCTGCAAATGCAGGAGGCCGGCGGTTTGCTTTCCGGCCGAATGGCATCGTTGCTATTTACTGTATTTGAAATAATGTGTCGCAACAGATATAATGATGCTGCTTATAGCAAAGGAGCAGGTGATGGGATTGGATAAAAACGAGAGAATTCTCCCGCTGGTACCGCTGCGGGGGTTGACGATTTTTCCCCATGTGGTGTTGAATTTTGACGTGGGCAGGGAGAAATCCATGGCCGCGCTGGACGACGCCATGGATCGGGATCAGCTGTTGCTGCTGGCCGCCCAGACCGACGCGGAGCTCGACGAGCCCGGCGCGGCGGACATTGAGACTGTGGGCACGGTGGCCCACATCCGGCAGATCGTGCGGCTGCCCGGTGACAACGTGCGTGTCATTGTGGAGGGCGTGCGCCGCGCCAGCCTTCTGGAGTTTGTGGAGGAAGAGCCGTTCTTCCGCGTGATGGTGCGGGAGGAGGACGACGCCCCCGCGCCTGAGGGCGTGGATGTGGACGCGCTGGTGCGTGGGTTGCAGGCACTCTTTGAGGAGTACGCCGGCCTTTCGGGCCGCGTCTCGCCGGAGACGCTCATCACCGCCGCGGCACTGACCGACCCGTCGCAGCTGGCCGACACCATTGCGGCCAGCGTGCTCAAAAAGCAGGAGGAGAAGCAGCAGATCCTGGCCTGCTTCGATGTGCTGGAGCGCATCGAGCGCCTCCACGTGCTCTTGAGCCGCGAGGTGGAGATTCAGCAGGTAGAGAAGCGCATCAGCATGCGCGTGAAGCAGCAGGTGGACCAGAGCCAGAAGGAATACTACCTGCACGAGCAGATCAAGGCCATCCAGACCGAGCTGGGGCAGGACGAAGCCAGCGAGGTGGAGGAGCTGCGTGCCCGCATCGAGGCGCTGGAGATGAACGACGAAGCGCGGGAGAAGGCGATCAAGGAACTCTCCCGCATGGAGAAGACATCGTCCGGCTCGCCGGACCTGCCGGTCATCCGCACCTACCTCGATTGGATTCTCGATCTGCCCTGGCAGACGATGACCGAAGACAACATGGACCTCGGGAATGCCCAGCGCATTTTGGATGAGGACCATTACGGGCTCGATAAGGTGAAGGAGCGCATCGTCGAATACCTCGCGGTGCGGCGGCTGACCGAGTCGATGCGAGGGCCGATCCTGTGCTTTGTGGGCCCTCCCGGTGTGGGCAAGACCTCCATCGCCCGTTCCATCGCTCGGGCGCTCAACCGCAAGTTTGTGCGCATGTCGCTGGGCGGCGTGCGGGACGAGGCCGAGATTCGCGGCCATCGGCGCACCTACATCGGTGCCATTCCGGGGCGCATCGTCAGCAACATCAAGACCGCCGGCACCCGCAACCCGGTCTTCCTCTTCGACGAGGTGGACAAGATCGGTAACGACTTCCGCGGCGACCCGGCCTCAGCCCTGCTGGAGGTGTTGGACCCTGAGCAGAACAACGCCTTCCGCGACCATTACATGGAGATTCCCTTCGACCTCTCGCAGGTCATGTTCCTGGCCACGGCCAATACGTTGGATACCATCCCCGCGGCCCTGCTGGACCGCATGGAGATCATCAGCCTCACTGGGTATACTGACGTGGAGAAGGTCAGCATTGCCCGGCGGCACCTGCTGCCCCGGCAATTGAAGGAGCACGGGTTGGCGCCCGACGCGGTGGCCATCTCCGACGAGATGCTGCGCTTTGTCATCGAGCACTACACCCGGGAGGCCGGCGTGCGGAGCCTGGAGCGGGAGATCGCCCACATGTGCCGCAAGGCCGCCCGGCAGATTGCCGAGCGGGGCAAGGGCCACATCCGCGTCACCCGCACCAATGTGGAGCGCTACTTTGGGTTCATCCGCTACAAGCGGGAGGACATGCACCGCAAGGACGAGATCGGCGTGGCCACCGGCTTAGCCTGGACAGCCTTTGGCGGCGAGACGCTGGCGGTGGAGGTCAACACCATGCCCGGCAGCGGCAAGCTGGAGCTGACCGGCCAGCTGGGCGATGTGATGAAGGAATCGGCCCGGGCGGCGCTCTCTTACGTGCGCGCCCACGCCGTGGAGCTGGGGGTCGACCCGGAGTTCCACACCAAGCTCGACATCCACGTGCACGTGCCCGCCGGTGCCATCCCCAAGGATGGGCCGTCGGCCGGCATCACCATGGCCACGGCCATCACCTCGGCCCTGACGGGCCGGCCGGTATCCGGCGACGTGGCAATGACGGGCGAAATCACCCTGCGCGGGCGGGTACTGCCCATCGGTGGGTTGAAGGAGAAGTCCATGGCAGCCTTCCGCGAGGGCGTCTCCACCGTGCTGGTGCCCGACGGCAACCAGTCCGACATCCGCGACATCCCGGAGAACATTCGCCGGAAGCTGAAGTTCATTCCTGTCAACACCCTGGATGAGGTGTTGCAGCACGCACTGTTGACCCGCTAGGAGGGCATATGCTGGAGATTAAGACCGCCCGTTTTGCCTTCACGGCGGTGGACCGTGCCGGGTTTGCCCGCTCCATCCTGCCGGAGATCGTACTCGTGGGCCGCTCCAACGTGGGCAAGTCCACGCTCATTAACGGCCTGGGCCGCCAAAGCAAGCTGGCACGTGTCAGCTCCACCCCCGGCAAGACCCGGGAGGTCAACTATTACCTGCTCAACGACCAGTTCTACCTGGTGGATTTGCCGGGGTATGGCTACGCCAACGTCTCCCACGCGGAGAAGGAGCGATGGGGGCAGATGATCGAGGGTTACTTTGCCGCGTCGTCGAACATCCGTCTGGTGCTGTTCCTCATGGATATCCGCCGTGACCCAAACGACGACGACCGGCAGGCCGCCCAATGGATGGAGCACAACGTGCTGCCCTACCGCCTGGTGCTGACGAAGGCTGACAAAGTGAGCAAAAGCCAGCGGGGGCTAGCGGCAGTGAACCTCTCAGACCGGTTGGGCATGACGTTTCGCAGCCGGGCCATCGTCACTTCCTCGCTGGAGAAGCTGGGACGGGACGACATGCTGCGCGCCATTGGGGAGGCACTGACCACCCCAAACAACGAGTAAAAACATTTGACAACCACCATTGGGTGTGGTATCCTACTTGTTGCAAAGCAGAAGCACCCGCTTCTCACCTTCCGGCGTTTTGCCAGGCTGGTTCTTCCATAAGGGAGTATTGTGAGTGAGCGGGGTAGTCTGCCCGCTCATTTTTTATTGTTGTGGGGGTGTGAATCATTAGCCAGGAACGTGCCATCAACGAGGAAATTCGTGCCAAAGAAGTCCGCTTAATGGATGAGAACAACAGCCAGGTGGGCATTTTGTCCCGCAGGGATGCGCTCGCCATTGCCGAGGAGAAGGGGTTGGATCTGGTGCTCATCGCGCCGGATGCTGAGCCGCCTGTCTGCCGACTGATGGACTATGGAAAGTTCCGCTTTGAGCAGGCCAAGCGCGAAAAAGAAGCGCGTAAGAACCAGAAGGTGACCGAGCTCAAGGAGGTTCGCCTGTCCGCCACCATTGAGGAGCACGACGTTGAGATCAAGGCCAAGAACGCCATCAAGTTCCTGACTGAGGGTGACAAGGTAAAGGTGGGGATCCGTTTCCACGGCCGGCAGGTTGCGCACGCCAACATCGGTTACGATGTGATGTCCGCGTTCGCCCAGCGGGTTGAGGAAGTTGGCATAATTGAGCGCAAGCCGGTGCTGGAGGGGCGAAACATGCACATGATCCTGTCCCCGCGCACCAAGGGAAAGAAGTAAAAGGGAGGGCATCACCATGCCGAAGATGAAAACCAGAAAGGCTGCCAGCAAGCGGTTCACGATGACCGGCGGCGGGAAGATCAAGCGGGCCAGTTCCGGCAAGAATCACATCCTGAACAAGAAGACCCGCAAGACCAAGCGTAACCTGCGCCACGGCGGCTATGTGAGCGCGCAGGAGGCGAAGGTTGTCAAGCAGCTCATCCCGTACCAGTGAGCCGGATATCGTGAAAGGAAGAGTGAACGTCAATGGCAAGAATTAAGAGAGCCGTTAACGCTGTGAAGAAGCGCCGGAAGGTGATGAAGCTCGCGAAGGGCTTCTACGGTGCCCGCAGCAAGCAATACCGCGTCGCAAAGTCCGCAGTGATGAAGGCCATGGCCCATGCCTATGAGGGCCGCAAGCATCGCAAGCGCGATTTCCGCTCGCTGTGGATCGTCCGCATCAACGCTGCTGCCCGCCTCAATGGCCTCAGCTACAGCAAGCTGATGAACGGCCTGAAGAAGGCCGGCGTGGACATGAACCGCAAGATCCTGGCGGAATTGGCCGTCACCGATGCCAAGGCTTTCGCGAGCTTGGTGGAGAAGGCCAAGCAGGCGCTGAGCGCGTAATCTTTGAAACGAAACATCGGCCTTGCGCCCCGTGCGTAGGGCTTTTGTTTTAGGGTGGATTCACACAAGAAAATCCGCCCTAGGCTGGAACCCGATTTTACTTGGGTGAATAAGCCCTAGGAGGGACAATGAAGACCATCACCAGCGCTGAGAATCCACTCGTCAAGGGCTGGCGGGCGTTGCAACGTGCCGAAGGACGGAGGGAGCAAGGGCTCTTCCTGGCCGAGGGGCCTCACCTGGTGGAGGAAGCGCTGCGTGCCGGCGCAACCCTGCGCCAGGTGTTGGTGCGGCAGGATGACGCCGAACGCTACGCTGCGCTCCTCACCGCCTGCGAAGCCGTGGGGGCCGAGCTCATCGCCCTGCCGGAGCGCCTGATTGCCGCGGTGGCCGACGCCCGCACGCCCCAGGGCATCCTGGCTACGGTGGAGCAGCGGCCTCTGGCGCTGACGCAGGCAAACCTGACCGGCGGGCGGCTGGCCGTGCTGCTGGAGCGGGTGCAGGACCCAGGCAACCTGGGTACGATCCTGCGCACGGCCTTGGCCGTGGGGGCGGACTATGCCGTACTCTGCGCCGGCACGGCCGACCCTTGGGGGCAGAAGGTGGTGCGGGCCTCCCAAGGCGCGGTGCTGCACCTGCCCCTGGTGCTAGAGGAGGACGCGGTCGCAGCGGTGGCGGCCCTCAACGCCGCCGGGTGGCACACGGCCTGCGGGCACCTCGGCGGTACGGACTTCTTTGCCCGCCAGCCCCATGCCCGCACGGCGCTGGTCATCGGCAACGAGGGAGCGGGCGTCAGCCCGGCGGTGGCCGCGCTCTGCGTTGGGCGCTATGCCCTGCCCATGCCCGGCCCCGCCGAGTCCCTCAACGCCGCCGTTGCCGCCGGGGTCATGCTCTATGACCTGTGGCGGGAGCAATCCGCCCGGTAGACGCGCTCCTTACCACTCGCGAGCCAGGTCGTAGGCTGCCTGCCGCATGGCCGCGTACTGCGGCAAAGGTAGGTAGCGGGCCAGGCTGTTGCCGGTGCCCAGCATGTAATGGCCCTTTTCCCGGGTTTTTAGCAGCATCGCCCGTGCCCGGGCGTAGACTTCCGCTGGCTCCCGCCGGCAGAGGAAGTCCATGTCCATGCCGCCCATGATAGAGATGCGGTCGTGGTATTCCTCCCAGGCCTGTTCCACCGGCTGTATGTTGTCCTCGTAGGAGTGCTTGCCGTCGTAGCCCATGTCGGCGATGATGTCGGTCGCCATGATATCCCGGTGCCAGCCGCAGGAGTGCAGCACTGCCGGGATGCCGTGCGCGTGGGCGGCTTCCACGGCCTTCTTGTGCCAAGGGAAGATGTATTCGCGCATGTGCTTGGGGCTCATCATCGTCGCCGTGCGAAAGCCCCAGTCGTCGTTGCACATGATGACACCGACGCCCGGTGCCTGCAGCGCCAGCTCATAGTAGCGCAGCAACCGGCTGCCTACGCCGTCCACCACGGCCCGGACAAGCGCCGGATCCTCATAGAGCTGGATCATCATGTTGTCAAACCCTAGGATGGCGCTGGCGTTCTCCAGCACGCCGCTGGGGCCGTAAACGAAGAGTTTCATGCCTTCGGGCATGACCTTAGCGAAGGCGGCCAGAAACTCTGGAATTCTCTCGTCGGGCTCCAGCCATTGATACCGTTCCAAGTCGTCCCAGTTGGCAACGATCTGTGTGTCGTTGATGTGCTGGCTTTCCTTGTTGGCTGCCGCCTTGGTGGGGAAGTGGAAGAACGGTGGCTGTGCCGGCGCGTAGTCGTAGCCCATCAGTCGCAGCGCTTCGGCATTGCGCTGGCACAGTGCCAGCGGGCTGTCATCGGCAGGTTTGCCTGCCAGCGGTTCGGCAATGTGCTCACTCATGAGAAAGTCAAACAACACCGGTCGTGACGTCCGGCGGCCAGCCAAGGCATCCAGAAAGAGCTGAAAATCGGGCTTCCACATCGTTGAGTCCCCCTCTTCCTTCTGTTTTTATGTCTGTGTTGCTATGTCTGTGTTGGGGTGGTTTTTAGGAACGCCAGAAGTTCCTCAGTAAATTGGTTGCCGCAGCGCGCCAACTCCCCCAGCACCCGCCGGATACCGGCTTCGCTGCGGTGCCAGTTGGCGGCAGAGATATCCACATGGTGTTCGGAATCAAAATAGGGGACGGGGCAGACGAGAATCTCCGCCTCGGGGTAGGCAAGCTGGTAGCACAGCAGTGCCCGGCGGGCGTGGAAGCACTTGCAGCACAGAATGGCCCGGCGGATGGTGAGCCCCGCTTCGTCGGTCACCCGGCGGGAGAGGAGCGCGTTCTCCTTGGTGTAGCCTGAGCGATCCTCCCGCAGGATGGCGCTGTCTGGCACGCCGTTCTTGCGCAGCACATCGGCCAGAAAGGCCCAGTCCGTCTCATATTCCCCGTCATAGAGGTCGGCTCTGGCCTTGACGCCGTCAAACTTCTCCCGCTTGACGCTGACCCCACCCGCTGGCAGCACCCAGGGCGCAAGCCCACGGTGGTAGAGTGCGGCGGCGCGCTCGCCCTGCTCGGGGTGCGAGCCGCCGGGCAGGAAGAGGATGTCGGCAGGTGTCGGCTCATCCGCCAGAAAGATAAAGCGCGTAATGTCCTCCACCGTATTCGTGAGCATGTGGCCCTCCTCGGTGGCTTTTGCTCATCGTACTGCGCGACGGCAGGAATGACAAGGACAGCAGGAAAGAACAGCAAGCGAGTATGCGAAAACAGCAAGATTACAGGCCCTTGGTGGCCAGGTGATGCACCGCCCGCACGGCGGCGCGGATGTCCTCGCTGGTGGTGAAAGGCCCCACCGAGAAACGCAGCGCGCCACGCTCGGCCGTGCCCAGGAACCGGTGGGCCAGCGGCGCGCAGTGCAGCCCGGCGCGGCAGGCAATATCCCGCTCGCCTGAGAGCCAGTCGGCGCAGGCCGAGGCGTCCAGGTCGGCGATGTTGAAGGAGACGACGCCCACCCGGGGTTTGCCGGGGGGTGGGCCATAGAGCACCACCCCACCCACCGATGACAGGCCCTCCCACAGCTCGGCGGTCAGCGTATCCTCCCGCTGGACGATGGCGTCAAAATGGCGGCGCACGTAGCGCGTGCCTTCGGCCAACCCGGCGATGGCCGGCGTGGCCTGGGTGCCGCTTTCGTAGAGCTCTGGCAGATCCGGCGGCTGGGTCATGAGCAGGCTGGCGCTGCCGGTGCCACCCTCCCGCAGGGGGCGCGGGGCGCAGGAGGAGCGCACGAACAGCGCACCGCTGCCCTGAGGCCCCAGCAGCCCCTTGTGGCCCGGGAAGGCCAGCAGATCAATGTGGCATTGGGACAGGTCAAGCGGTACGCAGCCAACTGACTGAGCCCCGTCAACCAATATCGGCACGCCTTTTCGGTAGCAGCGCGCGGCAAATTCCAGGACGGGTTGCACCGCGCCCGTCACGTTGGAGGCATGGTTGACCACGGCCAATCGGGTGTCGGCCCGAAGAGCGGCCTCGTAGTCGTCAGGGTCGATGTAACCATCGGGTCGGGGTTGCACCACGGTCAGCGTCACAGCGCCGCGGGCCTCCAGCGTGAATAGGGGGCGCAGTGCGGAATTGTGCTCCAGTGCCGTCAGCACCACATGGCCGCCATCGGGCAGCATGCCCTTGATGGCCTCGTTGAGCGCGTCGGTGCAGTTGGCGCAGAAGACGAACCGCAGCGGGTCATCGGCCCCCAGCAAGGCCGCCATCTCCTGCCGGCAGGCAAAGATGGTTTCGCCGGCTTCCAGCGAGGCACGGTGCCCACTGCGGCCGGGGTTGCCATACCGCTGGATGGCTGCCGCCGTGGCCCGGGCAACGGCGGGGGGTTTTGGCAGCGAGGTGGCCGCATTGTCGAGGTAGATCATGGCATCCTCCCGAATGGTTCTAGGGCAGTATATTCTCGGGGGCGGAGCCTCGTTCGCTGAGGTTCTAGAGGCTGGTGGAGAGCCCCAGCGCAAAGCGGACTTATTTTGCCATCGAGAACGGATAAAATAAGTTTATCGTTTTGGCTGGTGGGGTATGTAGAAGATAGCGCCTTATTTTGCGTGGCATGCCTTTGCTTTCGCCCAGGGATCGCTGGGTATTGGCGTGTCATCTGGATGGAAAGGGTGAGAACCATCAAACCGAACCTGTGTAAACGGTATCTGCTCTTCGTATTGGCTTTCGTCTTCGCCATAGGTTTGCAGAATCCTACCTTGGCAGCGTCGTCCGACGCGATGTCCATTCAGGCCATCTGGCTAGGTGAGACGACCACGACCGGCAAGGACAACTCCGACCAGGAGCCCGGTGGCGACGCCGTGCTGTTGGAGTCAGGCGGCAACTACCTCCTGATGGACACCGGTGCGCTGTCCTCGGCGGACTATGTCGTCAATGCGCTCAAAAAGCGCGGCGTCAAGACATTGAGCGTCTACATCAGCCACACACATGATGACCACAGAGGGGCATTACCCGCCATCTACAAAAACTTTCAGGTAAAGACGCTTTATCTGCCCAGCAAACAGTATGGGGTGGAATACCCTCTGCATGGCGAGATTTATGACAATCTCTACGATGACGCGGCTGAGGAAGGCGCGGTGGTGAAGGAGCTGAAAGTCGGTTCGTCCTTTGCCATGGGGCAGGCGAAGGTTTCCATCATTGGCCCTGTGGGCACCTTCCATTTGTCCAGCTTTGAGGACAGTGATGGTGTCAGTGGCGACCAGTCCGGTCACTACCTCAACAATTACTCGCTGGTAGCTATGGTCACCTGCGGCACAACAAAGTACCTGACCGCTGGTGACATCGAAAAGGAAGAGGAGAAGGCGCTCCTCAAGCAGTACGGCACGGCCGGGTTGAAGGCTGATATCTATAAAATGAGTCACCATGGGCTAGGCTCCACCTCCAACACTGAGAGTTTCGTGGGCGCGGTAAAGCCGACCTACGGCTTTGCGCTCAACAGCGCTTTCACGGCGCTGGTGGTGGTGAAGGACGAGAACGGTGACACCAAGGGAAAGTTCCGTAAAACCTACACTTCCCGCAAGAACGTCTCTCAGTATGGGCTACCCTACATGGTGGGCGATGAAAAGAAGGATCTTCTCATAACCGTCCGGGGCGGCGCAGTGAAGCTTTACCGTGGGACGGAGACGACGACCAACCAATTGAAGGGCTGGGTCACCGTACAGGGAGCTGACGGCGCGATTGAAAAGACCGACAAGTACTACCTCAATGCCGCCGGGGTTCCTTTGAAGGGCGTGCGGAAGATTGACGGCAAGTACTATTACCTTGGTACCGGCGGCTGTATGGAAAAAGGGTATTACGACGACGGCGCATATGTCTGCTGGCGTTCCTATGGCAGTAAGCACCGGTATTTCCTGCAGACAGGCGAGATGTACGCCGGGTTCCGAAAAATCAACGGCAACCTGTTCTACTTCAGCACCCAAACCGGATACCGAAAGGTGGGCAGCAAGAGCTGGCCGCTGGTCAACATCGGCGGCAAAACCTACACGATGAATGAGAATGGAGCCATCTACACCGGCGGGTGGAAGAAGGACACCAAAACGGGCAACTGCCGGTATTTTGGAAGCTCCGGTGCCATGCTCGCGGGTTGGCTTACGGTGAGTGGCAGCAAATACTATCTGGATGCCGAGACCGGTCTGCGTACCCTGGGGCTCAAAAAGATCGACGGCAAGTTTTATTATTTCAATGGCTCTGGTAAGCTGCAGAAGAGTAAAACCGTCAAGATTGATGGCGTCAGCTACAAGGCCAGTACAAACGGTGTGATTGCGCCGCCCAAGGTTTCCAAGGGGACCCTATCCAAAGCGAAAGCGAGCGGCACGGCAGCCAAGCTGACGTGGAAGGCCGTCTCCAAAGCCAAGGGGTACTCGGTGGAGTGGGCCACGAACAGTGGTTTCACCCAAGGAAAGAAATCGCTCACCGTGAAGGGAGGCACCGCCACCGGCACAACCATCAGCGGCCTCGCGAGCGGTTCTACCTATTATGTGCGCGTGCGCGCTTATAAAAAGCTGGGATCCTATAAGATCTACGGCAAATACAGCGCCGTCAAGCAAGTTACCATCCCTTAACGTCATCTGCTTTGCGGCAGTGGGCCGAACGGGCGCATTACGCCCGTTCGGCCTTTTTGTCTGCGGCGGAGAGGGGAGCTTGCGATGAGCGCAGCAAGGGGACGAGTCCTTCACCCGCGGCACCAATTGCTCTCCTCGTTCGTATCCTGTAATGCGGGTCACAAGGACCCGCCGCAAGCGAGGTGATCGAAGTGTCCCGTGAGTCCTTCGGATTTGTGGCGTTCCGCTCCCGCCAGCAGACGGCGGCCTTTGAATCGGCGCTGAAAAAGCGGACGGTGGACTGCCGTCTCATCAACACGCCGCATGAAATTGGCATGGGGTGCGGGTTGTCGGTGAAGTTCGCGTTGACGGAGGTCGGAACTGTCCTCACGCTGTGTGACACGCTACGGCCCACCGCTCTCATCGGCGTCTATGAGGCCAATTGGGCAGGCAGTCGTCTGGTCTGCAAGCCCATCTCCCGCACAGCACGGCATTGGTAGGCCATCCGCACAGATAGGGGCGCCGCTTCCCGGCGGCGCCCCGCTGTGATGGCCGGAAACGTGGGGAAGGACCGGGTAGACTGACCGCCTGGCGGCCACGGTCAGATGCGCCGTTGCGATGCCAGCGGCAGTAAAGTCCCGCCCCATCCACTCTTGAACGCACCCCGGCCCCGTCGTATACTGGTGAAAACGCCTTGGCGGCGTTCACTGCCATGGGGGGGAAACCAATGAAAAAACAGGACGCGGCCCAGGTGCTGGAAGCGCTGGAGGCCGCCCATTTTGAGGCCGTCTGCGCACTGGAGTTTGGCACGCCCTTCGAACTGCTGGTGGCCACGATTCTCTCGGCCCAGTGTACCGACCGGCAGGTGAACAAAGTGACGGCAGAGCTTTTCCCGCATTACCACACGCCGGAGGATTTCGCCGCGCTGACCCAGCAGGAGTTGGAACCCTGGGTCAAGAGTTGCGGCTTCTACCACACCAAGGCCAAGAACATCCTGTTGACGAGCCGCGCCATTCTGGAGCGGCACGCCGGCCAGGTGCCGGATAGCATGGAGGAACTCTCAGCCCTGCCGGGGGTGGGGCGCAAGACCGCCAACGTCGTGCTGTCCAACGCCTTTGGGCAAGACGCCATCGCCGTGGATACCCACGTGTTCCGCGTTACCAACCGCATCGGCCTGGCCAACGCCAAAACGCCCCAGGAGACTGAGCGGCAGCTGATGAAATCCATCCCTCAGGAGAAGTGGAGCCGGGCTCATCACTGGCTCATCCGCCACGGGCGGGTCATCTGCCACGCCCGCAAGCCCGAGTGCGAGCTGTGCCCGGTGCGGCCCTGGTGCGGCTACTATGCCAAGCTCACTCGCCCCGCCCGCGCCAAGGCTGCCAAGGTGGAACCCCAGGCGTGACCGGCTGCAATAGCCTGCCGAATAAGGGGTGGGGCTGGGACTCGTTGTGATACAGGAGGAATGAAATGCAAAGTGGCAGTATTATGAGTAGACGGGAGCGAATGCAAGCTGTCTTTTTGTCTGTTGTTTTCGTTTGTTACACCCTCTTGCTCATGAAAATAGTGTTCTTTTCAAGGATTTCGCCCTTGGAGCTCTTTCATAGCCAGAGGACTCTGGTTCGGTCAATCAACCTCATTCCATTTCATAGCATCATGGAGTACGTACGTGGCAATTCGGAGGACATGAAGGCATTTGCTTTCGGCAATGTCATCGGTAATATCGTTATGTTTGTGCCCCTTGGCCTCTATCTACCATTGCTCAGAAAAACGAAAAGCGCACTGCCCAACCTGCTGGTTGTGTTTCTGGTGAGTTTGTTTGTAGAAGTCGTGCAGGGGTTTATGGGCATTGGGACAGCTGACGTTGATGATATCATTCTCAATGGTTTGGGTGGATGGATTGGAATCGTGGGCTATAAGCTTTTGCTATTGGCATTGCGCGGTGAGAAAAGGGTGCGTACTGCGGTCACCATACTATCTGTCATCGGGCTACCAGCCATTCTCTATTTGCTATTCATGATGAGAATGAGCTTCTGAGTATTGGCACGCACAAGAGGATACTGAGAAAATGAACGGAACCCCGATGAAATCAATGCTCCGGTACACATCACCGGCGCGAGGAGTCGCTCCGGGCATACCGACTGAACAGAAGAGACCCGTCATTGCTGACGGGTCTCTGTCGTTGTTATCCTTGGGTGGGTCAGGAGATCAGCTGCCACTTGATGCCAAAGCGGTCTACCACGGCGGCATACAGGGGGCTGAAGAACTGAGGCCCCAGCTCCACCACGACCGTTCCACCGTCCTTCAGGCCCTCCCAGGCACGGCGCACGCCGTCCGCCGAGTCAAAGAACACGTTCAGGCAGATCATGTTGCCGGCAAAGGTGGGCTCAGTGCTGTCACTGAAGTTGACGGGCGTGCCGCAGATGGTGAGGCTGGCGTGCATCACTTGGTTCGCCATGCCCTCTGTCACCTCAAAGCCAGGGTTGGGCGGCGCGTCGCGGTAGTACTGAATCTGCTTGTCGGTGGCGGCAAACACCCGCTCGTAGAGGTTGATCGCTTCCTCGCAGGTGCCGGGGAAATGCAGAGCCGGTGAGATCATGGTGTTCTCCTTTCTGCCTTTGCGGTGAGGAAAAAACACACCGCCCCCACATGGGGGCGGCGGAAGAAGTCTGGTTATTTGTCGGCCAGTTGCTGCAGGCGTTTACTGGGTTGGATGGAGAGTGCCACCGCGTCGAATACCGCGATCATCGCCAGCATGCTGGAGGTCGCCAGGTAGTCGTGCGCCTCGGCGTCGCGGTCGATGGACACTCGCAGCATGAGGTCGCTCAAAAGCGCCATGGGCGACGCCGGGTTGGCTGTGACAGCCACGATGCGCGCGCTGCGCTGCCGGGCGATTTTCATGAGCTCCACCACTTCCTCCGAGTCGCCCCCGCGAGAGACGGCAATGAGGATGTCGCCAGGCTGAATGAGGCCGGTGGTGGCATGAACCCCCTCGCCGGAGGCCAAGAACACCGCAGGGATGTCCACGCAGCACAGGCTGTAGCTGATCTTGCGGGCAACCATGCCGGAGTTGCCTTTGCCGGTCACGATGACGCGCCCGCCGCTGGCTTTGCACTTGAGAAGCAGCTCTACCAGCGCGTTGAAGGTGTCACCGTCCAGATTATCGGCCAGCCGCGCGACAGCGCTGCCCTCCAACCGAATGACCTGTTTGGCGATCGAACTGTAATTCCGCTCGGACATGGGCACACTCCTTTGTTTGCAGCGCACAGATAGAACGCCGGATTGGCGCCGCCAACCACAGTCATTCCCATCTCCCACAGTCTTTGACCAAACTATTATAGCAAATGAGAAATGCCGGCACAATGTGGGAAACGTCAGGAAATGTGCGCCGTTCCTGTGCAGAATGCGCCAAGGAGCCGGTTTTTCCTTGCCAGTGGGGGCCGGTTCGGCTATGATGGAGGAACCGCGGCAATGGCGCCAGCGGCAGACGCCAACGGGGGAGACGCACATGCAGACACACGTGCCGGATGGAAAGCTGGCCGCCTGGCGGGGCATCACCGCCGACATTTTGAAGCTGGGCTGGCCGTCCATCCTGGAACAGGTGCTGGTCATGATGATCGGCGTGTTCATGACGATGCTCGTGGGCGGCATCAGCGCGGTGGCACTGGCGGCCTCTGGCATGGTCAATTCGCTGTTCTTCTTCCTGCAAGCGGCCTTCGCGGCGCTGTCCACCGGGGCCACGGTCATCATCTCACGCCTCACAGGCGAGGGTGACGGCGTCGGCGTGCGCAAGGCTGCGCTGCAAAGCCTCATCCTTGTGGTGTACTGCTCAGTGGTGCTGACGGTGCTTTGCTTGGTCTTCTATGAGCCGCTTCTCAATCTGTTCATCCCTCGTGCCACCCAGCCGGAGTATTACGAGCAGGGGGCGATTCTCTTTCGCATTCTTCTCTTTAGCTTGCCGCCGCTCACCATCAACATTGTCATCTCAGGCATCTACCGGGGCGTGGGCAACATGTTGCTGCCGCTGGTGGTGTCGCTCATCGTTAACGTCGCCTATCTCATCGTCGGGCTCTTCCTCATCAATGTGTTGGATATGGGCATTGCTGGGGCGGCCTGGGCGGCGGTTGCCGCGCGGTTCCTGGGTGGGCTCATCATGGTGGTAGCGCTCTACCGCGGACGAGGGCGCATCAGCCTCAACCGCCACGATGGCTTCCGACTGGAGCTTGGCATGGTCAAGCGCATCCTCAACATCGGGCTGCCCGCGGCTATGGAGCAGATTGTCATGCAGGGCGGCTTTCTGGTGCTCAACATCGTCATCTACACCATGGCCGACGTCGATAAGGTCACCTATCCCATTGTCATGAACATCAATTCCATCTCCTTCATGCCGGGCTTCGGCCTGGGCATGGCCACCGCCACGCTGGTGGGCCACAGCCTGGGAGCGGGCGACCCGCGGCGGGCCGAGCGCATCAACTTTTGCTCCACGGCCCTTGCCATTGCCATGATGATCGTCATCAGCGCCGCGCTGGCGCTGTTTGCCCAGCCCATTGCCGGGGCGTACACCGATGAGGCCGACGTGTTAGCGTTGTCGGTGCAGTGCATCCGCGTGCTGGCGTTGGGGGCGCCGTTCATGGCGGCTGTCACCATCCTCTCGGCCACGCTGCGCACCGGTGGAGACATCAAGTTCGTCATGTATTCCACCATTCTTGGCATCTGGATCATCCGCATCGCCATGAGTTGGGGGCTCCATCACTTCTGGCAGATGGGCATCATCGGCGTTATCTGGATGCTGCTGGCCGATTTTCTCATCCGCACGGGCCTGTATGCCTGGCGGGTGCGGCAGGGCCGGTGGAAGTCCATCCGCGTGTAAGGAGCTTCTGCTTGATGAACACAAAGCACCGCCCGCCACAATGCTGTGGCGGGCGGTGCTTTGTCCGTTGTGGTTACTCCGCCGTCAGCAGCCAGGTGACGGACTGGCTGTCGCCATGCAGATCGGGGATGGCAAGGCCGATGGCCATGAGTTCGTCGCCAGCGGCCGCCACCGCGCCGTTCCCGGTGCGGTAGAGGAGCCCGGCGTCCAGGCCATCCAGTCGCAGGCGCTGCAGCGGCCCATGGGGGATGGCCAGCACTCGCACGTAGACCACGAAGGCCCGCTTACGGTCGGCGGTCACAAACATCCAGGCGCATTCCTTCCCATCCTCAGGGCTCAGCAGGCGGTAGAAGTCGCCAAACTGCACGACGTCGCGGATGCCCTTGTAGTAGGCCACCTGGGCCGCGATGGCGTCCAAGTCGCTCTGGGGCAGGGCCGTTAAGTCAAGCTCGTACCCAAGGTTGCCGCTCATGGCCACCGCGCCGCGGGTGGTGATGGGCGTGACACGACCGATCTGGTGGTTGGGCGAGGCCGACACGTGGGAGCCCATGGCCGCCGCCGGGTAGGCCATGCTGGTGCCCCACTGGATGTGCAGGCGCTCGATGGCGTCGGTGTCGTCGCTGGTCCAAGCCTGGGGCATGTAGTAGAGCAGGCCGGGGTCGAACCGCCCGCCGCCGCCGGAGCAGCTCTCAAAGAGCACATCCGGGAAGGACGCCGTCAGCCGCTCCATAATCTCATAGACGCCCAGCAGATATCGGTGAGCCGTTTCGCGCTGGCGCTCGGCTGGCAGGGCGGCGGAGCCCACCTCGCTCATGTGGCGGTTCATGTCCCACTTGACGTAGCCAATGGGTGCGCCCGAGAGAATCTCGGTCATCATGGCGACCACGGCGTCCCGCACCTCAGCGCGGGAGAGGTCGAGCACCAGCTGGTTGCGGCCCTCGCTGCGGGTGCGGTCGGGCACATGCAGGCACCAGTCGGGGTGGGCGCGGTAAAGTTCACTGTCCACCGAGACCATCTCCGGCTCAAACCACAGGCCAAACTTGAGCCCGGCGGCGTTGACGCCCTCGGCCAGGCTCTTGAGACCGTCGGGCAGCTTTGCTTTGTGCACAAACCAGTCGCCCAGCGAGGTCTTGTCGTCGTCGCGGTGGCCAAACCACCCATCGTCCAATACCAGCAGCTCGATGCCGCAGCCGGCGGCGGCCTTGGCGAGCTCCAGAATCTTGGCCGGGGTGAATTGGAAGTAGGTGGCCTCCCAGTTGTTGATGAGGATGGGCCGCCCGCCATCGCGGTAGCGCCCGCGGCAGAGCCGGCTGCGATACAGCCCGTGCAGCGCGCGGGAGAGCCCACCCATGCCGTTGGCTGAGTAGGCCAGCACCGCCTCGGGGGTCTGGAAGGTCTCGCCCGGCTCCAGCAGCCAGGAGAAATCGAACGGGTTGATGCCGATGGAGAGTCGCGTGGTGGCAAACTGATCCACCTCGGCCTGCGCGAGGAAATTGCCGCTGTACACAAGGTTCACGGCCCGCACTTCGCCGGCCGTCTCGGTCGCGCCGGGGGAGAGCAACGCAACAAATGGGTTCTGCTGGTGGGAACTGGCCCCGCGGCGGCTCTCAATGCTGTGGGTGCCGGGGGTCAGGGGCCGCCGCACGACGTGGCGCTCCCGCGCCCACGCGCCGGAAAGATGCAGCATCTCGTAGTCAGCCGTGGGTAGGTCCACGCTCATGGAGAGGGCACGCAGCACACGCAGGGGCGCGGAGCCGCCATTCTCCAACCGCACAGAACGGGTCACGATGGGGCGGTCGGCATAGGCCGTGTAGAGCAGCACCGCCCGGAGGCCGGTCAGGGCATCCCGCAGGGTGATCTCCAGCGTGTCAGCCTCGCTGTCGGCCTCCACATAGGTGGCGGGCAGGCCCGGCAGGGCGGGCTTGCCGGGAAGTACCCGGTGGCTCTGGTAGCGCAGGTCGGTCACCGTGGTGCCGTTGGCGAGCTCAATCTGGTAGGCCGGCGCGCGGAAATCCGAGTTGCCGTAAGCCGGGTATTCCAGCGGCAGCGTGTCCAGCGAGTAGGTTTTGTCGTCAAGATCCGGCATGGGGGAGAAGGCCCGGTCGGTTGGGCGCACCACATCGGTGAGGTGCAGCGCCGCGATGCGCCGGCCCCAGTGTACATGGCACAGGTGGCCCGAAGGCCGCACCTCCAGAATGTAGCTCATATCGCCCGCTTGCAGGTGGAACACTCTATTTGTCTCGTCAATGCGGATGGGCATGGCAATCCCCTTTCTGTCTGGAAAGCTTTCCATAGTATACCGCACCGGGGCAGCAAAGGAAACCGTATTTAATCATCGGGAAGGGTGGTGAAAGCTCCATTTCGGCGTTGGACGCCGCCCGAATGCTGTCGTAGAATGTTACAAAATTGTCAATGTAATTTTGGAACTCGATCGCACCCAAACTATATTGACAAATATTTAACGATAGCCTACACTATGATTGTGAAATAAATAACAAATAACGCCGCCAAACACCGGCAACGGACAGCGGCGAGACAATTTGGAGGGAACAACCATGGCAGGCAAAGAAACCAACAAACCCGAAAACACCCAGGACACGGTTCGGCAGGCCATCGACACCTTGGTGGCCAACGGACGGCGCGCACTCGATGAATTCATGACCTTTGACCAGGAAAAAGTGGACGACATTGTGCGGGCCATGGCGCTGGCCGGTGTGGACCAGCACATGCGCCTGGCCAAGTTGGCGGTGGAGGAGACCGGCCGCGGCGTTTACGAGGACAAGATCACCAAAAACCTCTTCGCCACCGAGTACATCTACCACAGCATCAAGTATGACAAGACGGTGGGCGTCATTGACGAGAACGCCCAGGAGGACTACTACGAAGTGGCCGAGCCGGTGGGCGTGGTGTGCGCGGTGACGCCCACGACCAACCCGACCTCCACCACGATGTTTAAGGCGCTCATCGCCATCAAGACCCGCAACCCCATCGTGTTCGCCTTCCACCCGGCGGCGCAGGGGTGCAGCGCCGAGGCCGCCCGCGTGGTGCGCGATGCCGCCATCACCGCCGGCGCGCCGGCCCACTGCATCCAGTGGGTGGAGCAACCGTCCATCGAGGCCACCCAGTACCTGATGAACCACGAAGGCATCGCCACGGTGCTGGCCACTGGCGGCGCGGGAATGGTGCGCGCGGCCTACAGCACCGGCAAGCCGGCCCTGGGCGTCGGCCCCGGTAACGTACCCTGCTACATTGAGAAGTCCGCCGACCTCAAGCGGGCGGCCACCGACCTCATGCTTTCCAAGACCTTCGACAACGGCATGATTTGCGCCAGCGAGCAGGCCGTCATTGTGGATAAGGCGATCGCCAAGGACTTTGAGGCCTTCCTGAAGGACAACGGCTGCGTGTTCCTGGGCAAGGAGGACACGGCGAAACTCATCAAGGCCGTCATTGTGGAGGGCAAGGGCAGCATCAACCCGGCCATCGTGGGCCACAGCGCCGGTGAGATTGCCGCGCTGGCGGGCATCGAGGTGCCGGCTGACACCAAGATCCTGCTCGCTCGCCAGGGTGGTGTTGGCGACGACTACCCCCTGTCGCAGGAGAAACTCAGCCCGATCCTTGCTTATTACATCGTCGACACCGCCGAGGAGGGCATCACCCGGGCTGAGCAGATGGTGGAGTACGGCGGTATGGGCCACACGGCGGTCATCCACTCCAACGACAAGGCCGTCATCGACGCCTTTGCCGCGCGGATGAAGACCAGCCGGCTCATCGTCAACTCGCCGTCCTCCCACGGGGCCATCGGTGACATCTACAACGCCATCCTGCCCTCGCTGACGCTGGGCTGCGGTTCCTATGGCCGCAACTCGACCTCGTCCAACGTGACGACGGTCAACCTCATCAACAAGAAGCGGGTGGCGAAGCGGAGGGTCAACATGCAGTGGTTCAAGATTCCGGAGAAGATTTTCTTTGAGTACGGCTCCACCCAGTACCTGGAGAAGATGCCCGACATCCACCGCGCCTTCATCGTGACTGACCCCTTCATGGCCAAGACCGGCTACGTCGACCGCGTGCTCTACTACCTGCGCAAGCGCCAGGAGTACGTGCACTGCGAGATCTTTGCCGATGTGGAACCCGACCCTTCGGTGGAGACGATCCAGCGCGGCGTCGCCATGATGGAGAAGTTCCAGCCCGACGTTATCATCGCGTTGGGCGGCGGCTCGGCCATCGACGCGGCCAAGGGCATGTGGCTCTTCTACGAGCACCCCGACACCGACTTCGACTCCCTGCGGCTGCGGTTCCTGGATATCCGCAAGCGCGTGTTCAAGTTCCCGAAGCTGGGTAACAAGGCGCGCATGGTCGCCATCCCCACCACGTCGGGCACCGGGTCGGAGGTCACTTCCTTCGCTGTCATCACCGACAAGGTTCGCGGCGTCAAGTACCCGCTGGCGGACTATGAACTGACCCCGGATGTGGCCATTGTGGACCCGCAGTACGTGATGACGGTGCCCCCGGCCATCACCGCCGACACCGGCATGGACGTGCTGACCCACGCCATCGAGGCCTATGTGTCGGTGATGGCCAGCGACTACACCGACGGCCTGGCCATCAAGGCCATCCAGCTGGTGTTTGAGTACCTGCCCCGGGCCTACCGCGACGGCGACGACGCCCTGGCCCGTGAGAAGATGCACAACGCCTCGACGATCGCTGGCATGGCGTTCACCAATGCCTTCTTGGGTGTGAACCACAGCCTGGCCCACAAGCTGGGCGGCGAGTTCCACATCCCCCACGGGCGGGCCAACGCCATCCTGCTGCCCTATGTCATCGCCTACAACGCCACCAAGCCCACGAAGTTCGCGTCCTTCCCTAAGTACGGGGAGTTCGTGGCCGACCGCAAGTATGCCGAGATCTCCCGTGCCCTGGGCCTGCCGGCGGCGACAGCCGAAGAGGGCGTGCGCTCCCTCATCGACGCCATTCGTACCCTCATGGCCGAGCTCAACGTGCCCGCCACGGTGGCCGCCTGCGGGGTGGACGAAGCCACCTACCTCGCCGCCCTGCCGGAGCTGGCCGATCGGGCCTTCGAGGACCAGTGCACCACCGCCAACCCGCGCTTGCCGCTGGTGAGCGAGTTGGTCGCCCTCTACCGCCGGGCTTATGGGTTGGATGCCTAACCCCATTTGACTGACTGCCGCCCGCCCCGTCCGTTGCGATGAGGCGGGCGGTCTGCTATGATGGGAAAAACCGCGCTGCGCTGGGCTGGTGCCACATCAGCCACACCGGGTGGCTGGCTTGCCCCGCGCCATGCCGCGAGGGGGTGTCGCCTGGCACCCAGGCGTAACGATGCAACCCAAAGCGGCGACTGAACCCGGTCAACCACCATATTTTGGTGGCAGGTAGAGTTTGACAAAAAGCGCCACCGTTGCATCTGCGGGAACCGGATGCCCGGTGGGGCAGTGGGTGAGCCGGTGGCCGGACATAATCCGCACAAAGGGAGGAAACCGACACATGGAAATCATCTGGACCGACGGCGCCGACGAACGTTTTCTCGCGCTCTGCGCCGAGCTCGATGGCCACCTCAACGACGCCGTGGGTGGCGAGACCCAGCGTGCCTGCTACACCCCGCTCAACGCCACCGTGGACATCCACGACGTGGTGCTGCTGGCGGAGGATGGCGCGGCACTGGCCTGCGGTGGCTTCAAACGGCTGGATGAGTACACGACGGAGATGAAGCGCGTCTTCGTGCGCCCCACCTCCCGTCGCCGTGGCCTGGGGCGGCAGGTGGTGTGCCTGCTCCTTGGGCGGGCCGCTGCCGCCGGGTTCCAACGCATGGTGCTGGAGACCGGCCGTGTGCTGGCGGAGGCCTGCGCCCTCTATGAGGCTGAGGGGTTCGTCGTCATCGAAAACTACGGGCCGTACCGCTGCATGCCCCAATCCATCTGCATGGAAAAGCGATTGACGCCGCCGTCAATCTGACAATTTCGCATTTTCATAAACCGTCCACACCCGGGCAAGACTATCGTCAAACCGAAAGGATGTGGACCACATGGAGCCCAAGCAGCAGGCCACCGTGACGCCGGTGCTGCCCGAAACCGCGCCCGCGCCGCCCACTCCCACGCCGCCGGAGACGACGATCAACTACGGCATGCCGGAGCAAATTGCGCCGCTGGCCCCCAAAAGCCCCATTCACTGCCTGACGATTGTGGGGCAGATTGAGGGCCACATGGTGTTGCCCAGCCACAACAAGACAACCAAATACGAACACATCATCCCCATGCTCGTGGCCATTGAGGAGAGCCCGGACATCCAGGGGTTCCTCGTCATTCTAAATACCGTGGGCGGCGACGTGGAGGCTGGCCTTGCCATTGCGGAGATGATCGCCGGCATGTCGAAGCCCTCGGTGTCCATCGTGCTGGGCGGCGGGCACAGCATTGGCGTGCCGCTGGCCGTGAGCACCACCCATTCGTTCATCGCGCCCACGGCCACCATGACCATCCACCCCGTGCGCCTCAATGGCCTCATCATCAGCGTGCCCCAGACCTTTGATTACCTCAACAAGATGCAGGATCGGGTCGTGAGCTTTGTGACAGCCCACAGCCACATCACCCGGGAGAAGTTCATGGAGCTCATGACGGCCACCGGCGAGCTTGCCAACGATGTGGGCACCATTCTCATTGGCAACGAGGCGGTGGAATGCGGGCTCATCAACGAGATGGGCACGTTGGAGCGGGCGCTTTCCTGCCTGAAGGGCCTGGTGGCCCAGCGCCAGGGGCAGGAACAAGCACAGGGGGAGGCGAAACCCTCATGATGTACAGCGTGGTGCCCCGGCAACTCATCGAACGAAATCCCCTGGAGCAGGAACCGGCCCAGGTGCCCACGATGACCTGGAACGGCGTGAAGGTGGCGGTGGAGGATGGCTGCATCCGGCACGTGATGAGCAGCAACCCCTTTGACTACCTGAATATCGGCCCCTGCAGCCGGATTTGAAAGACGCTGAGGTGAAAGCACTCTGACTATATAAGGGCCATGGCTACCTGCCGGGCTTGAGGAGTGCACATTGCGCGAAGGGTGTGCCGTTGCGGCATGCCCTTCTTTTTGGTATGCTGAATTTGTAGCACAAGCGTGGTCGCTCCACGCATTTATCCCCCATCACCGCCATCGACAGGAGGGAGCAACATGGAGGTCTTCGCAGAGTATTTGGCCCGCATTGACAACCCGCAGCACCGCGCCCGGGTGGAGGAGGTTCTGCGTTGGGTCATGGCGACTTTCCCGCGCCTGTTGGGGAAGATTGCGTGGAACCAGCCGATGTTCACCGACCACGGCACCTTCATCATTGGGTTCAGCGTGGCCAAGCCGCATTTGGCCGTTGCCCCGGAGCGGGTAACGATTGAGCGTTTTTCTGAGGAGATCGTTGGGGCGGGCTACGACCACACCAAGGAGTTGGTACGCATCCGTTGGAATGGGCCGGTGGATTATTCCTTGCTGCAGAAACTGATCGAATATAACATTCTCGACAAGGCCGACTGTTCTGCTTTTTGGAGGAAATAGAAAGCCGGGCACTTTCACTGGCAGTCGATCAAACCATAGCAGGTTTCCTCTGCATCCCACATAAGAATAGGGGAACGTGCCGCGTCCGTCGGGCGCGGCCGCCTTTTTGTGGGGGTGAAGGGATGGACATGGAACGCAGGGAGAGCCCACCACCGCAGCCGGATTGCCCAACGCCGCAGGATCGCCTGCGGTTGACCGCCTATGCCCTGCAGGAGCGGGGTAGGCCGGGGGACTTTCCGTACATTGAGGCATTGACCGCCCCAACGGAGGACATCGGCACCGTTGCGCCGCCGGGGAGCCTGCAGGGCGTACGGCTGGCGGTCATTGGCGCGGGGTTGGCTGGGCTGGCTGCGGCCTTTGAGCTGCGCAAGACCGGCGCGGACGTGACCGTGCTGGAGGCCGACGAGCAGCGGGTGGGCGGCCGTGTGTATACCTATCATTTCGGGCGGCAGCCGGGGCTCTATGGCGAGCTGGGGGCCATGCGCATCCCCACCAGCCACAATACCGTCTGGCACTACATTGATCTGCTGCGCCTGCGCACCCGGCCCTTTGTGCAGAACAACCCCAACGCGTTTATCTACCTCAAGGACACCCGGGTGCGCAACGACCCCATGGGCCGGGGCGTGATGGAGCACATTTACCCCAAATACCCGCTGACGCCTGCTGAGCGTGTCACACCCTGGCAGGAACTCCTGTTCCACGGGCAGGATGGGCCACTCTTTGCCGCCAGCGCCGCCGAGCGGGCCGAACTGCTGCAGGTGCTGCCCGGCTACGGCCCGGCTGTCACCGACTGGGACGCTACCGACAACCGCCGGATGCTGGAGAGGCAGGGCCTAAGCCTGGGGGCCATTGACATGCTCTCGAGCTTTGCCCCACTGCAGGGGCAGAACCTCTACGCCAGTTACGTGGACATTGCCCAAGCCAACTACTCGGGCAACCTGGCATTTCTCTATGAGCTCGTCGGCGGCACGTCCACCCTGCCAAACGCCCTGTACCGCTCGATTGTGGGCGATGGCGGCGGCGAGTACGGCGACATTCCGGCCCGGCAGCTGGGCCCGGCCCAGGTGCGGATGGGCGCATGGGTCACCGGCATCGGCAGGGACGGCGACGGCCGGGTAGTTCTCACCACCCTTACCCGCGCCGGCACCGTGCGCCAGAGCTTTGACGGGGTCGTCTGTGCCATCCCGTTCTCCACCCTGCGGACGGTGGAGGTCGATCCGCTCTTCTCCGGCGGGAAGATGCAGGCCATCCGCGAGGTCAACTACATCCCCGCCCAAAAGACGCTGCTGCGGTGCAACCGCCGCTTTTGGGAGGAGGGCGGCCCCGACGAGCGCATCATCGGCGGCGGCTCCTACACCGACTTGCCCATCACATCCATCTGGTACCCCTCGGATCATGCGTCCCTCTGCCGGCAAGGCCTCGAGTGCCCCTGCGGCGCCATGCCCTATCACCGGCTGGAAGCACCGGCCAACCAACGGGAGCTGGCCGCCCAGCCCGGCGTGCTCATCGCCGCCTATGGCTACAATCTGGACGCCACGCGCCTGGCGAACATGACGCCGCCTCTGCGGTTTGATGAGGTGAAGCGGGAGGTGGAGCGGGTGCATGGCCTGCCACCGGGGGGCCTCAATAACATCGCCGTGGGCATGAAGACGATGGACTGGAACACCAACCTGTGGAGCAGGGGGGCGCTGCCGTTCTTCACCCCCCAGCAGAAGCGGCTCTTCAGCTGGGTCATGGCCCAGCCCGAGTACGACGGCAGGGTCGTCTTTGCCGGGGATCACGTCAGTGCCGCCCACCGGTGGATGCAGGGGGCTCTGCAAAGCGGCATGCAGGCCGCCAACCAGATCGCGCGGATGCTGCGCCGCTGACGACCCTTGCGTCGTGCCAACCGCCCCGATATACTCTGTAGGAATGGGTATATCGGGGCGGTTTTTGCCGCCGGGAGGGAACTGTCATGCGCATTGTGGTCAACGGACGAACAATGGAGGTGCCGGAAGGCAGCACCAACCTGCACACGCTGCTCACGGGGCAGGGGGTACGGCTCACCGCGCCCTGCGGCGGCAATGGCCGCTGCGGCAAGTGCCGGGTGCGCATCGCCGATGCGCCCACGCCCACCGGGGCCGAGCGGGCGCTGCTCTCTGCCCAAGACCTGGCCGACGGCGTGCGGCTGGCCTGCCACACCTTGCCGGTGGATGGTATGGTGGTGACGGTGGAGGAACCGCCGGCCACCGCTCACATCGCCACCGAAGGCAGCGCCGTGGCCTACCCCCTGCGCCCGCCGGTGGAGGTGCGCACGGTGGAGCTGCCGCCGCCAGCCCTCGGCGACCAGCGGGGCGACCTCAACCGCCTGGCCGATGGGCTGGGCCTGCCGGGCTTGACTGCCGGGCCGGAGACGCTCACGCGCCTGTCCCAAGTCCTGCGAGAGGGAGATTGGACGGTGACCACCGTCTGTTATGCAGAGACCCTATTGGACGTCAACCCGCCCCGCGCACTGGGTGTGGCGGTGGACATCGGCACCACGACGCTGGCCGCGTACCTTCTGGACTTGCAGACCGGCGACGAGCTGGCCGTCGAGTCAGCCCTGAACCCCCAAAAGCCTTGGGGGGATGATGTCATCAGCCGGTGCGACGCCGCCGGGGCCGGGGCACTTGCCGGCCTGCAGGCCGCCGTAACCGGGGAGCTCAATGCCATGGTGGGGCGGCTTTGCGCGCGCGTGGGTGCGGCCCGCGAGCAGGTCTTCCACATGACCGTGGCCGGAAACACCGTGATGCTGCACCTCTTCGCCGGGGTGTCGCCCGCGCAGATCGCCCAGGCACCGTTTGTGCCGGTGTGGACGGGCACGCTGGATCTGCCTGCCGGCGGGTTGGGGCTCACCCTTCACCCCCATGCGGTGGTGACGGTGCTGCCCGCCGTGGCCGGCTATGTGGGGGCCGACACCGTGGCCGCCATGGTCGCCGCCGGTCTCCGGGAGGACGGCCCGGCCACGCTGCTCATCGACATCGGAACCAATGGGGAAATTGCCCTGGCGGCCGGTGGGGCGTTGTATGCCTGCTCCACCGCCGCCGGCCCGGCCTTTGAGGGGGCTCACATCAGCGCCGGCATGGGCGGGGTGGCCGGGGCCATCCACCGGGTGACGACGGGGGATGGGAAGCTCCTCTGCCGCACCATCGGCGACGGCCCGGCCCGGGGCATCTGTGGCTCGGGGCTGCTGGACTTGGTGGCGGTGCTGCTGGATGTCGGGGCGATTGACGATACCGGGCGCATGGACGAGGACACTGCGCCGGGGTGGCTCACGCTGGAGGGCGGCCGAGTGGCTGTGGACCGGGAGCGGGACATCTGGCTCACCGGGCGGGATGTGCGCGAGGTGCAGCTGGCGAAGGGAGCCATCGCGGCGGGTATCCAAGTGCTGCTGGCACAGGCCGGGGTGCGGGCCGCCGAGGTGGAGCGCGTCTGCCTGGCCGGGGGCTTCGGCAGCTACCTCGACCGCGACAGCGCCTGCCGCATTGGCTTGCTGCCCAAGGAACTACGCGATCGCACCGTGGCCGTGGGCAATGCCTCCGGCGCGGGGGCGAAGGCGGCGCTCTTGAGCCGGGAGGCCATGGACGAAGCCCGGCGTTTGGCACGTGCCGTTCGCTACGTGGAGCTTTCGGCCCGGAAGGACTTCCAGGACGCGTTCCTCGACCAGATGATGTTTTGACGGTGGAGGACTCGCCGGTCTGGCAGCTTTTGCCAGCCCGGGCGCTTTGTCGTGCGCGGGCCAACCCTTTCCACTTGCGCTTTCCTATGTTAAAATAAGGGCATTACCGGACAGGAGATTGCAATGAAATACATACGAGGCATCTGGCGGCAGCGGGAGGTCTGGGGCTATGTGGAGGGCGATGAGGTTGCCCTGCTGCAGGCTGACGCGATCCTCAACGAGGACAGCGCCCCCACCGGGGAGCGTGCTCCGCTGGCCGAGGTGCGTCTGCTGGCGCCCTGCCGCCCCGGCAAGATCATCGCCGTGGGCGTCAATTACCGCGACCACGCGGCGGAGATGAAGGAGGACGTCCACGAGGAGGATCCGGTCATCTTCCTCAAGCCGCCCTCGTCGGTCATCGGGCCGGAGGATGAAATCATCCGCCCCGCCCAGTCCCAGCGGGTGGACTTCGAGGCCGAGTGCGCCGTTGTCATCGGCCACCGGGGCAAGGACATCCTACGGGAAGATTATGATCGCTACGTCTTCGGCTACACCTGCCTCAATGACGTGACGGCCCGCGACCTGCAGGCTAAGGACGGCCAGTGGACCCGTGGCAAGGGCTTTGATACCTTCTGCCCCATTGGCCCGTGGATTGAGACCGAGTTTGACCCCACCAACGCCATGGTGCAGTCGCGCCTCAATGGCGAAATCCGCCAGAACTCCAACACCCGGTACTTCATCCACCCGGTGGATCGCGTGGTGGAGTATGTGTCCGCCGTCATGACGCTGGAGCCGGGTGACATCATCACCACCGGCACCCCCGGCGGCATCGGCACCCTCAATGGCGGCGACGTCATCGAGGTGGAGGTCGGCGGCATCGGCACACTGCGCAATCGAGTGAGGTAAGGGACATGGCCTATCAACCGGTGATTCAATCGGAGCAGCTCGACGGGCTGTTCCAGGGCGTTTTGCAGCTGAAGACGCTGGAGGACTGCTATCGTTTTTTTGAAGACCTGTGCACCGTGCATGAGATGCAGGACATGGGACAGCGCTTTGAGGTGGCCCGACAGCTGCGCGCGGAGGTGACCTACCACGACATTGTGGAGCGCACCGGGGCCAGCACGGCCACCATCAGCCGCGTGAACCGGTGCCTCAACTATGGCACCGGCGGGTACCGCCTGGTGCTGGAACGCCTGGCGGCGGCCCAGGCGGGGGGAGACACTTCGGAGGAGACATGAGAAACTATGGCCTGAACGACAAGCAACTGGAGGCCGTCCTGCAAACGGAAGGGCCTCTTTTGATTCTGGCGGGGGCGGGCAGCGGCAAGACCAGCACGCTCACCAGCCGCATCGCCCACATCATTGACAGCAAGCTCGCCCGGCCACAGGAGATTCTGGCCATCACCTTCACCAACAAGGCCGCCGCCGAAATGCGCGAGCGGGTGGAGAAGCTCGTTGGTGCCGGCGCGGCCCAGATGCAGATTTCCACCTTCCACTCCTTCTGCTGCCGGGTGCTGCGCCAGCACGCCACGGCCCTGGGCTACACCCGTTCCTTTGCCATCTACGACGAGGACGACAGCCAGTCGGTCATCAACGAGATCGCCAAGGACATGGACCTCTCTGAGAAGTACTACCCGCGCCGGGCCGTGCGCGCGGCCATCAGCGGCGCCAAGAACAGCCTGCTGACGCCCGATGAGTATCGCCAGCAATCCGACAGCCCCATGGCAGACAAGGTCAGTGTGCTCTTTGGGCGGTACGAAGCGCGGCTCAAGGCTTCCAACTCCATGGACTTTGACGATCTGCTCCTCAAAACCCTGGAGCTCTTCACCGAGCAGCGGGAGATTTTGAGCTACTACCAGCACCTCTACCGCTATGCGCTGGTGGATGAATACCAGGATACCAACCACGCCCAGTACCTGCTGGTGCGGCTGCTGAGCGGCCACTACCGCAACATCTGCGTGGTGGGCGACGACGACCAGAGCATCTATGGCTGGCGCGGGGCCGACATCCACAACATCCTCGATTTTGAGAAGGACTTCCCCGACGCCAAGGTGATCCGGCTGGAGCAGAACTACCGTTCCACCAGCCGGGTGTTGGACGCCGCCAACGCCGTCATCGCCAACAACACCGCCCGCAAGGAGAAGCGCCTGTGGACCGAGAAAGACGGCGGCGAGAAGATCACCCTCTACACGGCGGAGAGTGAGCGGGACGAGGCGTCCTTCTGTGCGCGCACCATCCTGCAACTCACCAGCGAATACGGCTACGGCGATGTGGCCATCCTGTATCGTACCAACGCCCAGTCCCGCGCGCTGGAAGACGCACTGATGAAGAGCGCCATTCCCTACCTGGTGTACGGGGGTATGCGCTTCTACGACCGGAAGGAAATCAAGGATCTGGTGGCCTACCTCAAGCTCGCCAGCAACCCGGTGGACACCGTCGCCCTGAAGCGCGTCATCAACGTGCCGCGCCGGGCCATTGGCGACACCACCGTCGCCCGGCTGGAGAGCGCCGCCGAGACCCGCCGCCAACCGCTGTGGGTGCTCCTCAACGACCGCGACGCCGTGCAGGAGCTGACCCCCAAGGCTGCCCGGCAGATCGAGCTCTTTGTGCGCGTGGTGCGGGAGCTGGAGGACGCTGCCGGCCACATGGCCCTTACCGAGTTTGTGGACAAGACCCTGCGGGACACCGGCCTCATTGAGATGTACCAGGAGCAGGAGGACGACGAATCCCGCAGCCGGATGGAGAACCTGCAGGAATTCCGCAGCGCTGCCGCCGACTTCATGGCCAGCCGCGACCAAGTGACCCTGCAGGACTTCCTGGAAAACGTTGCGCTGGTGACCGACCTCGACAGCATGGAGGGTGGCCGCTCGGCGGTCACAATGATGACGCTGCACAGCGCCAAGGGGCTGGAGTTCCCGGTGGTGTTCCTGCCGGGGATGGAGGAGGGGATCTTCCCCAGCAGCCGAAGCGCCGACAACCCTGAGAAGCTGGAGGAGGAGCGGCGGCTGTGCTACGTGGGCATCACCCGCGCGCGGGAGCGGCTCTATCTCCTGCACAGTCTCCGGCGGCTCCTTTATGGCAACATCAACGAGTGCATCCCCTCCCGGTTTTTGGAGGAGATCCCGGCGGACCTCGTCGTACGCCGGGGGGAGAGTTCGCGCCGGCTCCTGCGGGAGGAGAACGCTCGCCCCTTCTTTGAGCGCCATGGCGCGGGCTACGACTTTGGCAGCCGCGCCGCCACTCCGGCCCGCCCGGCGCAGGCAAAGCAGTCTGCTCATTCGCCCCAGGCGAAGCAGCCCGCCCGGCCGTTGGGCACCCCGACGACCCGCCCGGCACCCCGCGCCGCAGTGGGTGAGCTGGCCACCGGCGACAAGGTGCGCCACAAGCTCTTTGGCGAGGGCATCCTCGTCGGGGTGGAGGGTGCTGCCCCCCAGCGCATCTTCCGCGTGGCGTTCAAGGGCTCCGGCGTCAAGGAACTGGCCGAAAGCTACGCGCCGCTCGAAAAGCTATAAGCCGGCAGGAGGCTGAAATGGACAAACGGCAGAGGATGGAGGAGCTCACCGACCTCCTCAACGACCTGGCATACCGCTACTATGTGCTGGATGAGCCCAAGGTGTCGGACAGCGAGTACGATGCGCTGTACGACGAGTTGCTGGCGTTGGAGGCCGAGACCGGTGTGGCGTTGCCTCATTCGCCCACCCAGCGGGTGGGTGGGGAGCCGCTGGCGGCCTTTGCCCAGCATCGGCACCTCGCGCAGCTTTGGAGCCTCGACAAGGTGCGCACGGCGGAGGACCTGCGTGCCTGGGCCGACCGCGCTGCCCGCCTGCGGGAGGATTGGCAGACCGCCAACGGCGAGGAGCTGCCGCCCCTCGCCTTCAGTGTGGAGCGGAAGTTCGACGGCCTGACGGTTAACCTGACCTACGAGGGCGGGGCCCTTACCCAGGCCGCCACCCGCGGCAATGGCGAGGTGGGCGAGGTCATTTTGGAGCAAGTCAAGACCATTCGCGGCGTGCCCCTGCGCGTGCCCTTCGAGGGCCGCATGGAGGTGCAGGGCGAGTGCATCATGAAGCTCTCGGAGTTGGCGCGGTACAATGAGACCGCCGCCGAGCCCCTGAAGAACGCACGCAACGGCGCGGCCGGGGCCCTGCGCAATCTCGACCCAAAAGTGACCGCCCAGCGGCACCTCAGCGCTTTCTTCTACAACGTCGGGTTCCTGGAGGGACACACCCTGCACGACCATGTGGAGATGATTGAGTTCATCCGCCGCAACAAGCTGCCCTGCAACCCGTTCCTCAAGGTCTGCCGCACGGTGGATGAAGTGCTGGAGGTCATTGCCGAGGATGGGGGGAGCCGCGAGGGGCTCGACTACCTCATCGACGGCATGGTCGTGAAGATTCTCGACTTCCGCACGCGGGAAGCGCTGGGTTTCACCAACCGCTTCCCTCGCTGGGCGGTGGCCTGGAAGTTCAAGGCCGAGGAGAGCACGACGATCCTGCGGGACATCGTGTGGGACGCCGGCCGCACCGGGAAGCTCACGCCGGTGGCCGAGCTTGACCCGGTGGACATCGCCGGCGTCACCGTGCGGCGCGCCACTCTCAACAACTGGGAGGACATCTGCCGCAAGGGGGTGAAGGTCGGCGGGCGGGTTTGGATCCGCCGCAGCAACGACGTCATCCCAGAGATCATGGGCAGCGTGGAGGATGAGGCCCTCACCACCAGTGAGCCCGAAAAACCCGACCGGTGCCCGGCCTGCGGCAGCCCCGTCGTGCCCATCGGGCCCAACCTCTTCTGCCCCAACGGCCTTTCCTGCCCACCACAGGCCGTGTCGCGGTTGGTGCACTACGCCTCCCGCAACGCCATGGACATTGAGACCTTCAGCGACAAGACCGCCGAGGCGCTCTTTGAGGCCCTGCATATGCGGGACGTGGGCGACCTCTACACCCTGACACGGGAGCAGCTGCTGAGCCTGCCGGGCTTTCAGCAGAAGAAGGCCGACAACCTGCTGACGGCCATCGACCGCAGCCGCCACGTGCCGCTGGAGCGGTTCCTCTTCGGCCTGGGTATCCCTGGGGTGGGGGAGAAGACCGCCCGGGACATGGCACGGCATTTCGGCTCGTTTGACAAAATCGGGCAGGCCAGCTATGATGAGTTGATTCGGATCCGGGACGTGGGGGACGCCGTCGCCCGGTCGGTCGTCGACTTCTTTGCCGATGAGCACACCCGCGATACCTTGGAGCGTCTCTTTGCCGCCGGCGTGCAGCCGCAGGAGGCCGAGGCCCAGCCCCAGGGTGGGGTGCTGACGGGCCAGACGGTCGTCATCACCGGCACGCTGCCTCACCTGGGGCGCAAGGAAGCCCAGGCCTTGGTGGAGAAACACGGTGGCCGGGCCAGCGGCAGTGTCTCGGGCAAGACGAGTTTCGTTCTGCTGGGGGCCGACCCCGGCAGCAAATACGACAAAGCCCAGGAGCTGGGCATTCCCTGCCTCACGGAAGAGGAGTTTTTGCAGAGGATTGGCGAGAGTCCATGGATGGCATCGGAAAATTAACCAACGAGGAATTGAAGTCCATCATATTGAGCGGCATCACCCCAAACCGGGGTGATGTCTTGTTGCGCCCCGGCGTGGGGGTGGATTGCGGTGCCATCCGCACCGGCGGGCGGGTCTGCGTGTTTTCGTCCGACCCCATCACCGCCGCCGCAGCCGACGCCGGGCGACTTGCGGTGCATGTCTCCGCCAATGACGTGGCCGCAGCCGGGGCCGAACCGGTGGGCCTGCTGCTGACCATTCTGGCCCCGCCGGGCACACCTGCGTCGCGCCTCACGGAGCTTGTGACCCAGGCGCAGGAGGAATCTGCTCGCCTGCACATTGAGATACTGGGTGGCCACACCGAGTACACCGACGCGGTGACCCGGGTGGTGCTTTCCTCCACCGCCATCGGCCTTGCGCCGGAGGATGGCCGTGTGTTCTCAGCCATGGGGGCGCGGCCCGGCGACGAGCTGGTGCTGAGCAAATGGGCGGGGCTGGAGGGCACGGCCATCCTGGCCAGCGACTTCCCCGAGCAGGTGGGGCAGTGGCTGACGGCTGAGGAGCTGGCCTTTGCCCGGTCGCTTTCTGACAGCATCAGCGTTGTACCCGAGGGTCGCATCGCCTCCCAGCTTTCGGTGACGGCCATGCACGACGTGACCGAGGGTGGGGTGCTGGGCGCGGCGTGGGAGATGGCCGAGGCATCTGGCTGCGGCATCCGGGTGGAGCGGGAGCGTATCCCGGTGCTGCCGGTGACACGCAAACTCTGTGAGGGCGCGGGGCTCGACCCCTACCGCCTCATCTCCAGCGGGTGCCTGCTGATGGCCGCCGTCAACGGCCGGCAGATCGTGCGGTCGCTGGCCGCCAAGGGCATTGAGGCCGCTGCCATCGGCGAGTTTGTCGAGGGCCCCTCCGTGCTGCTGGTGGGGCAGGAAGAAGAGCCGCTGGCCCCGCCGGCCGCCGACGAACTCTTCCGTTTCCTTCAGGGCAGGAGCTAGGCGGCACGCCGCCAGCCGATCGTTCTTGGGTGCCGTCCGGTTCCGGGCGGCCTTTTGTTTCCGGCGGATGCTGGGTTTCCCATTCCCGGTGAAATCTGGTATACTGGGTCTATGAGAGGCAAAAGACGGTTTCGGAAGGCCGGCGACGCCGGCACAGCCAAACGACGGATACCCCTCAGCAAAGGGCAGAATCTGCTGGCAACGGCGGTGCTGGCGCTCTACGCGCTGGCGATGCTGGCGCTGGCGCTCGCGCCAGTCAGTCTGGCGGGTCGGTCGGTGACGGCCTGGGCCGCCGTGGGCACGGACGCCAGCCGGGCGTTGTCCTATGGCAATACCTACCTGCGCACGTCGCCCTTCTCGTGGATGGCGCTGTACCTGAATGCCGCGGGTGTCCGCCCCCGGCGTGTGCCGTGGAAGACCACCGGCGTGGATTACGGCAACACCCGCATCCCCAAGGGCGCCGATGCCGACCCCATCGCCATGACGTGGGACTACCGGCCGCTGACGCTGGAGGCCGTGCCCGATGGCGTGGATGTGCTGGCCCCCACGTGGTTTTACGTGCAGGACGGCGAAGATGGGGCCGAGGTGGTAGACCTGGCGCACCTGACGGAAAAGAAGATTACCGGCTGGCAGCCGGAGCAGTATGTGACCAAGGCCCACGAGGGAGATGCCAAGGTGTGGGGCGTGGTGGTGAGCTTTGACCCCGACCTATCCAAACAGATCGTGACCGACGAGGAACGGCAGGCCGTCTTCCTGCAGCGCTTGGCAGGCTGGGTGGAGGCTTACCACCTCGATGGCATTAACTTTGACTTTGAGAAGATGGACCCCGACGACGCCGAAGCGTTTACCGCCCTCATTGCGGCGGCCAACAAAGCGTTGCCGGAGGATAAAGTTGTTTCGGTGTGTGTCACCGTGCCGCTGGATCGGGAGAGCCCTGACAACTGGTGGCAGTGCTACGACCGCAAGGGGCTGGGTGTGGCCGCCGACTATGTGGCGATGATGGCCTATGACAGCGCTGAGCCGGGGCCGGTGGCCCCCATCGACTGGGTGCACAGCCGCCTGCGGGTCGCGCTCGACCAGGTGCCGGCGGAGAAACTCTTGCTGGGCATCCCTTTCTACGGTGCCGATCTGGTCTTTGACACCGCAGCCGTGGCGGACGAGGCCCTGCCGGCAGACGGCGACGCCGAAGACAGCCGCACCATGCTGCCCAGCCAGTTGGCAAAGTTGGAGAGCAGCGGCAGCTACTCCAGCGGGGGTAAGAAGCAGGCCGTGGAGCAGTGGATTGACCGTGGCACCTGGCAGGATGAGCTGGGCATGACTCGCTACGCCTTCCTGGCGACCGACAACAAACTGCACGTCGTCTACTGCGAGGACGCCGACTCCATTGAGCTGAAGGCCGGGCTGCTGTGGTACAACCGGGTGGCCGGTGCGGCGGTGTGGCGCGCGGGTTTTGGCACAGACACCTTGTGGCGGGCGCTGGGGGCGGGGCTCAACCCCCAATGAACTTTGCGATGAATTGGTTGGAGGCGAAAACATGAACGAACGTCGATTTGCGCGATCCCGGAACACGATGGTGTTCGGCGTGTGCGCGGGCCTTGCGGAGTACATCGGCATGAATGTGATGCTAATGCGGGTGTTGTGGGTTATTCTGTTCTTTGGCCAATGGTTCCTGGCCGCGGTGGGCTATGTGGTGCTGGCCGCGGTGATGCAGCCGCCAGCCGGCGCACCGGGGGACGAGCGCTTTTGGCACAGCCTGCAGGGCGGCAGGCCCCTTATGGTGCTGGCGGGGCTTCTCATCTTCGCCGGGATTTATATCATTGTGGAGTCGGTGTTCCACATCAGCCTCTGGCGGTATCTGTTCCCCATTGGCTTGCTGGCGGCCGGTGGCCTGTTGCTGGCCTACGCTCTTCGCAATCAGAACCACTAAAGGACGAGTGGAAACAATGGCGGAGGGAATCCCTCCGCCATTGCCGTGCCGGTATGTGCAGCGGCCCCTGCGTCAGTTCCACATGTCGCAGTTGCAGAAGATCACAACCAGCAACAGGAAGAAGAACAGAAGGCTGTCCCCGCTCTCCTCAAACATCCCGCAATTGCAGAACAGGACGACGAGGAGCAGGAAGAAGAACAACAAGCTGGAGTTGTCGGTGCTTTCACCAAGCACATTGTCATGATTGCCACATCCCATGTGAGAACCCTCCTTTTGGTTGCATTGGAACGGCCTACTCACAGGGTATGCGGGGGAGGGATTGGGTGTGAGACTGCCTGACTGGGACGAGCTGCGCCAGCAGGCGCGGGCGCTGGGGTTTGATGACCTCGGGGTCTGTTCGGCAGCACCCTTTGGCGATGCGCAGGGGCAGCCCTATGTGAGTGCCCGTGTGCAGACCAACCCTGTCGACTTCCTGCCTGGGGCGAGGTCTCTCGTTGTGCTGGTGCGCCGGTACGGGCGCTTCGGCCCGTGGCCCAAGGGTACGGCGCAGGTGGCGCACTACTACGCCAACTCCAACAGCGGCTACGCCCAGGCGGCCGAGCTGGCCCGGTGGCTGGGGGAGCGCGGTGTGCGGGTTGCGGCCCACCCGAACCTGCCCCACAAGGCGGCGGCGGTGCGCGCGGGGCTGGGCTGCCAGGGGCAGAACACCCAGTTCATCCACCACTCACTGGGGGTGCTGGTGTGTCTGCAGCTCTTGGTGACCGACTTGCCGCCCGAGGAGGACGACCATCCCAGGGTACCCTGCGGGGGCTGCGGGCTGTGTGTGGCGGCCTGCCCCACCAACGCCCTGGAGGGCGGGCGGCTCCACTGGGATCGCTGCCTGCGGGCGCAGATGGGCTCCCCGGATCCGGTGCCCCGGCATCTGCGCCAGGCCATGGGCATGCGGCTCCTCGGCTGCACCGAATGCCAGCACGCCTGCCCGCACTGCCATGCCGAGGAGGAGCCCGTGCCTGAGACACTGGCGGAGGCCTGTGATCTGGAGGGATTGCTGCGGGGCGACACCGGGCAGCGCGAGCGGCTGGCGGTGGTGATTGGCACGAATGTTGCCCGCCGGGGGCGCCTGATGGCCCAGGCGGCGCTGTGCGCCGGCAACAGCGGCGACCGGCGGTATGTGCCCCTGCTCACCCCGCTGCTGGGCGAACAAGCACTGGCTGTGCGCGTCCACGCGGCGTGGGCGTTGGGTCGCTTGGGCGGGCCCGGTGCGGCCGAAGCCCTGCGCACCGCGCTGGAAATGGCCCGCGAACCCATGTGGCGGGAGGAGATTGAGGCCGCTCTGGCAGCGCTTCCCGGTCCACGAGACTGTTGAGGCCGGGCTATATGTACGAACATTATAAGCCGAACCAAAAATATAGTTCGGTATTCGCTTCGTTTTGCTTGACACATGCTCCCTTGTTTCTTATACTTGTTTGGGCTTGTGTGGGAACCTGGCCCCAATCGGGATTTTATCCGAATATTTGCAACAGTGCGAGGAGCAACATGAACCAGCGTTTCGATTGCGTCGTCATTGGAGCCGGCCCGGCCGGCATCTTTACCGCGTTAGAACTGAAAAAGCATAAACCGTCCCTGTCCGTCCTGGTGGTGGACAGCGGCGTTGAGATCGTGCGCCGCTCCTGCCCGGCGCGGACACTGGGTCGCTGCATCAATTGCAAACCCTGCAACATCCTGCACGGCTGGTCCGGCGCGGGCGCGTTCTCTGACGGCAAACTCTCGCTGTGCAGCGAGGTGGGCGGCCAGGTTGCGAGTTACGTTGGCAAGGACAAGGCCGAGGAGCTCATCCGCTATGCTGACAGCGTGTACATGGGCTTCGGCGCGCCCGATGTGGTGCACGGCCTCAACGACAAAAAGGTGGACGAGATCGCCTACGAGGCGCGCCGCCACAACATCCAGCTCGTGTCCTGCCCGGTGCGGCACTTGGGCACCGACCATGCCTTTGACGTGCTCAAGGCCATGTACGACCACCTGGCCGCCATGGAGGGGTTCGCCTTCTGGGCGGGCACCACGGCGCAGGATCTGTTGATCCGCGACGGCAAGGTCGTCGGCGTCACCCTGCTGCGTGGCAAGGAAATGGTCGAGGTGGAGGCTCCTGCCGTGGTGGCGGCCCCCGGTCGTGGCGGTGCCCAGTGGCTGGCCGAGACCGCTGAGAAAACCGGCATCAAAACCATCAACAACGAGATCGACATCGGCGTGCGTGTCGAGGTGCCCAACAGCATCATGGATCACCTGACCCGCCACCTTTATGAGGCCAAGCTGGTCTATTACTCCGACACCTTTGAGAACAAGGTGCGTACCTTCTGCATGAACCCGGGCGGGGTGGTATCGAGCGAATACTACGAGGGCGGGCTGGCCGTCGTCAACGGCCACAGCTACAGCGACCCGAGCCTGCACACCGAGAACACCAACTTTGCTATGCTGGTGTCCACCCGCTTCACCGAGCCGTTCAACCAGCCCATTGAGTATGGCCGGCACATCGCGAGGCTTGGCAACATGCTGACGGGCGGCGGCGTCATGGTGCAGCGATTGGGTGACCTTGATATGGGCAGGCGCACCACCTGGTCGCGGCTTGCGAAGTCCACGACCCGCGCCACGCTGGAGACTGCCGTGCCCGGCGATCTGTCGTTTGTATTGCCGCACCGGCATCTCACCAGCATTCTGGAGGCCATGCGCGCCTTTGACAAGCTGGCCCCGGGGCTTTACTCCCGCAACACGCTGCTCTACGGCGTGGAGGTCAAGTTCTATTCGTCGAAGCTGACGGTAAACGATCGCTTCATGACGCCGGTCGAAGGGCTTTATGCCATCGGCGACGGCGCGGGCATTACCCGCGGGCTCATGCAGGCGTCAGTGACAGGCATTGTGGTTGCCCGCGACATTCTGGGCATGGAGATATAGCAGAGCAGAAAGGAGCCTGACCATGAAGACAGTCGTATTGGTTGGCATGCAGTGGGGGGACGAAGGCAAGGGCCGGTTCGTCGATTATCTGGCGGAACGCGCCGACGTGGTGGTGCGCTACCAGGGCGGCAACAACGCCGGCCATACCGTGGAGGTCGGTACTGAGCAGTACAAGCTGCACCTGGTGCCCGCCGGTACCCTGTACCCGGAGAAGATGAATATCATCGGCAACGGCGTCGTCATCAACCCCGCCGCCCTGCTGGAGGAAATTGACCACCTGAAATCCCGCGGCATCACCATGGACAACCTGCGCATCAGCGACCGGGCCCACGTGGTGCTGCCCTACCACATGGTGGAGGACGGCTTGGCCGAGGAAGCCCGCGGTGCCAGCGACATCGGCACGACTAAGCGCGGCATCGGCCCGGCCTACACCGACAAGGCCGAGCGCAGCGGCCTGCGGGTGTGCGACCTCATGGATCGGGAGGCCTTCCCCGGCATGCTCCGCCGCAATGTGGAGAAGAAGAACGCGCTGTTCACCAAGATCTATGGCGCTGCGCCTGTCGATTACGACAAGACCCTGGCCGAGATGCAGGCCGCGGCCGAGCGCCTGCGCCCTTACGTCTGCGACGGCATCGCGCTGCTGCACCAGGAGCGCAAGGCCGGCAAGAAAGTGCTCTTTGAGGGCGCACAGGGCACGTTGCTGGATATTGACCTCGGTACCTACCCCTATGTGACCAGCTCCCACCCGACCTCCGGCGGCGTCAGTGCCGGCGCGGGCGTTGGCCCCACGGCCATCGATGCGGTGCTGGGCGTGGTCAAGGCCTACACCACCCGCGTGGGCAAGGGCCCGTTTGTCACCGAGCTCAACGACGAGCGGGGTGAGGCCATCCGCCAGAAGGGGCAGGAGTTCGGCGCGACAACCGGCCGCCCCCGCCGCTGCGGCTGGCTGGACGCCGTTATCCTCAACTACGCCGTGCGCGTCAATGGTACCACCCACATCGCCGTGAGCCGAATGGACACGCTGGGCGGCCTGGGTCCGGTCAAGATCTGTGTGGGGTACGAGAAGGACGGCCGCGTCATCACCGACTTCCCGGCCCGCCTGCAGGATTTGGACGGCTGCACTCCCGTGTATGAGGAGATGGAGGGCTGGTCGGACAACATCAGCGACCTCCGCGATTTTGATGCCCTGCCCGAGGCCGCCAAGGCCTACATCCGGCGCATTGAGGAACTGACCGGCGTGCCGGTGGCCCTCATCGGCGTGGGCGCCAACCGCGTCCAGACCATCGTGCGGCAGGAGCTGTTCTAGACCACATCCGGCTTCACTGGCCAGTCCGTCGCAACCGCGACGGACTGGCTTTTTGTTGTGCGATAAGAACAGCACTTCGATCGCCCAATGCGCTTTGGCACACCTGACGCGACAGTTGAGCACCCCGTGTGCCCCTTTTGGGGGGCAGCGATTGCCGCCCACCGTGCCGGCTGATACAATGGCACCAGAACACCGAATGGGGGTGTGTGCATGGATCTTTGGTGGGCGGGTCTCACGGTGCTGGAGAAGGCACTGTATTTCATCGCCATCCCGGCGACTGTCGTCATGGTGCTCCAGACGGTGCTGCTGGTGTTTGGCCTGGGGGGCCACGGTGACATGGCCGGGCTGCCCGGCAGTGACGCCACACTGCACGACGCCATTGTGACCGGCCACAGCACGGTGGGGCACATGGGCGTCATTGGCCACGTGGACCAACCGGCTGTGCCACATGGTGGCCTGCCCGACGACGCCGACCCGGCCCTGCAGGCGGCCGACGCGGCTTCCTTCCGGCTCTTCTCGCTGCGGGGGGTGCTGTCGTTCCTGGTGGTGTTCGGCTGGGTTGGCATCGCCATGGACAGCGGCGATGCCCTGCCGGTCGTCACCATTCTGGTGGCGTTTGTGGCCGGCACGGTGGCGCTGTATCTCACGGCTTGGATGGTCTACGGCATACAGAAGCTGCAATCGAGCGGCAACGTGTCGCTGCAGAATGCCGTCGGCCACACGGCAGAGGTATACCTGACGGTGCCGGCGGCCCGCGCGGGCGTGGGCAAGGTGAACCTGCTGGTGCAGGAGCGGTGGCTGGAGTGCGACGCCGTCACCGACGCCCTCGCGTCCCTGCCCACCGGCAGCAACGTGCGGGTAGTTGGGGTGTTACAGGGGTCTCAATTGGTTGTGGAACCAATGCAATAAGGTGAGGAGGAAGAAGCCATGGAGTGGTTGTTGACCACCGTTGTCATCGTCGTGTTGTTCTTCGGCACGCTGATGGCCATTCTGAGTCGTTACAAGAGGTGCCCGTCCGACAAGATCCTGGTTGTCTACGGGCTGGTGTCCGGCGGCAAGGGCCGCAGTGCCAAATGTCTGCATGGCGGCGCCACGTTCGTCTGGCCGGTGGTGCAGGCCTACGCGTTCCTCGATTTGACGCCCATGTCCATCGAGGTCATGCTGACCAACGCGCTTTCGCGCCAGAACATCCGCATCGATGTGCCCTCGCGCTTCACGGTGGGTATCTCCACCGAGGAGGGTGTGATGCAGAACGCCGCCGAGCGTCTGCTGGGCCGCAACCTCTCCCAGATTCAGGAGTTGGCCAAGGACATCATCTTCGGCCAGCTGCGCCTGGTTGTGGCCACCATGGACATTGAGGAGATCAACACCGACCGCGACAAGTTCCTGGCCGCCGTCTCCAACAACGTGGAGACCGAACTGAAAAAGATCGGCCTGCGCCTCATCAACGTCAACGTCACCGACATCAACGACGAGTCGGGCTACATCCAGGCCCTGGGCAAGGAAGCCTCGTCCAAGGCCATCAACGACGCCCGTAAGTCCGTGGCCGAGAAGAACCGCGACGGTTCCATCGGCGAGGCCAACGCCTACCGCGAGCAGCGTGTGCAGGTGGCCGCCGCCGACTCCCAGGCCATTACCGGTGAGAACGAGGCCAAGATTACCATCGCCAACTCCAACGCCACGCTCCGCGAGCAGCAGGCTGAGGCCGAACGACGCGCCAACGCCGCTGAGAAGGTGCAGCACGCCCGCGCGCTGGAGGAAGCCTACAAGGCCGAGCGCGACGCCGAAATCGGCCGTGCCGAGCGGGAGAAGGCCTCACAGGAGGCCGACATCATCGTCAAGGCCGAGATTGAAAAGCGCCGCATGGAGATTGCAGCCGAGGCCGAGGCCGAGAAGGCGCGCAGACTCGCCCGTGGTGAGGCTGACGCCATCTACGCCACCATGGAGGCCCGCGCCCGCGGCATCATGGAGATTCTAAACCGCCAGGGCGAAGGCTTTGCCCGCATCGTGCAGGCTGCCGGCGGCAACACCGACGCCGCCATCCGACTCTTGATTGCCGACAAGATGGAGGACCTCGTGAAGGTGCAGGTCGAGGCCGTCAAGAACCTGAAGATCGACAAGGTGACGGTGTGGGACAGCATGAAGGACGGCAAGCCCGCCACGGCGAACTTCCTGTCCGGCCTCATGGGTGCGGTGCCGCCGCTGGGCGAGCTCTTTGACATGGCCGGCATGCAGCTGCCCGAGTACCTGGGCAAGAAGGCCGGCGAAGCTGAAGTCGTTAAGGCCACCGAGGAATAAACCACTGCAACGAAAGCCGCCCGGCGCTGACGCGCCGGGCGGCTTTTTGCCTGTGTGGGGCTTGGAGGGAAGCGTGCGCCGCTGTCGAATGTTCAATCAATCACCCCAAATGACGAGTGAGCCCGAAAGGCAGGAGAACCTATGAGCAACAATGGCAACACCCCCCAGCAACTGATGATGCTGCGCCGCGCGGCCCCGGTGCCGGCCCTGTCGCCCCAGCCGGGCTGGACGGTACGCCCCATGGCCCCGCAGGAAGGCGCGGCTTGGGCAGGCATCATCGTGGCCGCCGGCTTTTTCACCGACGACCAACGCAGCCCGGAGGAGCTTTGGCAGGGCGTGATGGGCAACGACCCAGGCGTGAAGCCGGAGAATGTGTTCTTTGCTTGCAACCCCGAGGGCACCCCCATGGCCACCGCCGCGGCCAGGTTCATCTCAACCGAGGAGCGCGGCAAGTACCCGCCCACCGGGAACACCTTGGGCTACCTGCACTTCGTGGCGGCGCGGCCGGAGGCCCGCGGCAGGGGTGCGGGGGCCGCCGTCACCACGGCGGTGCTGTTGCGAAATGAGGAACTGGGGCTGCCCGACTGTATCCTGACAACCGACGACCACCGGCTGGCCGCCATCAAGATCTACCTAGGCATGGGGTGGGTCCCCGTGCTTTACGCCCCGGATATGCGGGAGCGTTGGCAGCGCGTGCTGGACGCCCTGGGCGTGGCCGGGGTGCGGGCGGTGGATGGCAACGGAGAGGACGCTGCCATCGAATGAGGGGCAACTGGGGCAATGCCCATTGAAAGGCCTCTATCCATAGCAACCATATGCTACCAAGAAAAACAGAAACACTTCTGCGCACAACAGAAGTGTTTCTCTGTAAAGTGGCTGGCAAACTGGCGCTGCCAGCCCGCGTTTGCTATTCACCTACCTTTGATAAATACTCCTGCACGATCCATTCCGCATTCTCGCAGATGTCTTTCGTTCCGTCTGCCCGCAACACCGGGCAATGTAACTCTGCCACCCATCGTTCGTGCTGCACCATGCAAGCTTGCGGCGAGATGTCCGTGTCATAGCTTCGGGCGCAAGCTTCATAATCCCGGTATACCGCACTGGCTTCGTACATATCCCCGCCCGGAAGTACCCTGTCGCCCCAGCGGGCGATGGCGCGGGAGCGAATCCGCTCTGCGCGTATTTCGGCAGGTGCCGTCATAAAGATCGCCATTTCAAACATCGGTTCAAACGCCTTGCGGATGCTCCACATCGACCCTGACATGACAAAGTGCTCGCATTTTGATATGTCACCCATCAAATGAGCAGTTCGTTCCTCTCTGGAGCGAAAGATGGTGTAGGGAATCTCCGTGTCCCAGCACCAATGGTAATGATCCAAATCGAAATGCTGGTAGTTTAGCCGTCTGGCCACTTCCTTGCCAAGGGTAGTATCGCCCACACCCATCGCGCCAAACAGAATCATCCCTCTGGGCATGAAATGACACCCTCCTTTGCAGCAAAAGACGACCCGTCAATTCCCATTCCTTTGTTTGGCCTCGCATCCACCTGTCACAGGCGGGGCATTGCCTCAGCCCCGGTTCTTATAGTAGAAGATGGCGATCTGGGTGCGGCCCTTCAGGCTGAGCTTCTCCAGAATCACGCTGATGGCGTTGCGCACAGTGCCCTCGCCCAGGTAGAGCTTAGCGGCAATCTCCCGGTTGCTCAGGCCCTCGGCAATGCCCTCGACGATGGCAAGCTCCTTATCGGTGATGCCGTGGCTCGCAAAGTCCGCCCGGTGGCCCTGGGCCAGCATGGTGGGGAGCTTGGCCACCACATCGCTGCCAAACACCGTCTGCCCGGCGTACACCGCTCGCAGCGCCGGCACAATGCTCTCAAAGTCCTGCTTGAGCAGATACCCCTTAGCCCCCATCTTCAGCGCCCGCACGATGTACTCATCGTCGGCAAACGTGGTGAGGAACAGCAGCCGCGCGTCGGGGTGCCGGCTCAGAATGTGTTCCCCGGCCTCGAGCCCCGTCAGCCCGTCCATGCGGATGTCCATCATCAGCACGTCGGGTCGGTGCTGGTCGTATAGGGCGATGGCCTGCTCGCCGGAGGACCCGACCGCCACCACACGCAGGCCGTCGTTGGCTTCAATGATCGTCTTCAATGAGAGGGCCACCAGTTTGTCGTCGTCCACCACCAGGATGTTCATGCTTGGGCCGTCCTTTCCTTCTTGGGCAGGGAGACGAACACCGTGAAGCCGTCCTCCTGGGTGATGGTGACGACGCCGCTCAGGGCGCTCACCCTCTGCTCGATGTTCTTGAGACCCATGCCTTCGCCGGGCGGGGTTGTTTTCCTGCCGTTGTCGCTCACGATGAGCTGGTAGAAGCCCGGGTGCTCCCGCAGCACCACCCGCACCTGGGTGGCGTTGCTGTGGCGGATGACATTGGCCAGGGCCTCCTTGAGGATGGCGATCATTGCGTATTTCACGTTGCGGTCGGGGTTGCTGTCGATGCCATAATCCAGCGTGATGGGGCAGAAGGAGAAGCCGCCCACCAGTGCCCGCGTTTCCACCCCAACGTCAATGGCATCGTCGTGCAGGTCGTGCAGGCTGGTGCGGATGGAGTCCATGCCGCTCTTCAGGGTGTCCCGCAGCGTCGCCATGCGCTCCCGCTGCGCCTCGTCGTGGTTGAGGGCCATGAGTGCGCCGGTCTGCAAAATGGCATTGCTCAGCGTGTGTCCCACGCTGTCGTGGATGTCCCGTGCGATGCGGTTGCGTTCATCTAGCACCGCAAGGTTCAGCTCGTAGTCCTGCTTATCGAGCAGCTCCTTGTTCTTGTGCTCCAGCTGCAGGGCAAACTCCTGGGTGGTGTCCCGCAGCGCGAGAGCCTCCCGGTGGGTGCGCTCGCCATGGGTAGTCCGCCGCTGCAGCATCACCGCCAGCCCGGCCAGCAGCACCAGCGTCACACCATTGCGCAGGCCGGCCGACGGTAGCGCCCCAATGGCCGGCACCAGCGCCAGCAGCGTCACCCAAGGGTGGCGCTTGCCGCTGACGTCATAGCATAGCAGTGGGACAAAGGCAACCAACGGTGCCACGAACGTCGCGGCTGCGCAGTAGGCCGCGAAGACCGCGATCACTACCGCGTCCCGTTCAAAATAGGTGCACAGCGCCGCGGCGGTGATGGCCACCAGCAGCGGTACCACGGCATAGAGATCCTGGTACATGCCAAAAAAGCACGTTGCGCACAACGCCAGGAGCATCAGTTTGTCGATTAATCGGCTCATGCACATACTCGTTTCCGGTGATGGCTCGATTGTAACAAAGTGCAGGCGCGGGCGCAACGCGAAGCCAGTGACAAATGTCACATCGGGTTCGGGAGGGACTTCACTGCCATGGAAGAGCACGGCGCGGTACAATGGCGACGAAGAGAAAGGGAGGAGAACACCATGGTCATCGAAGTCAACAATTTGGTCAAACGATACAGCGAGCTGCTGGCGCTCGATCACTTTGCCCTGCAGGTGGAGGAGGGCGAAATCTTTGGCCTGCTTGGTCCCAACGGCAGCGGCAAGACCACCGCCATCAACTGCATCCTTTCGCTGCTGCGCTATGACAAGGGCGACATCCGCGTGTTTGGCAAGCCCATGCGGCCCGACAGCTACGACATCAAGCGTGACATCGGTGTCGTGATGCAGAACGTCGCCGTGTTCAAGGAGCTCACCGTTACTGAGAACATCGACTACTTCTGCGGCCTGTATGTGGGGGACAAAGCCCAGCGGGCCAAGCTGGTGGAGGAAGCCATCGTCTTCACCGGGCTGGAGGATTTCCGCAAGTTCCTGCCCAAGAAGCTCAGCGGCGGCCTGCTGCGGCGATTGAACATCGCCTGCGGCATCGCCCACAAGCCCAAGCTTATTATTCTCGATGAGCCCACCGTGGCCGTGGATCCACAGAGCCGTAACAGCATCCTGGAGGGCATCCAGCGGCTGAACCGCGAGGGCGCCACGGTCATCTACACCTCCCACTACATGGAGGAGGTCGACCAGATCTGCACGCGCATCGCCATTATGGATAAGGGCAAGGTCATTGCCTCCGGCACCGGGGCCGAGCTCAAGGCCATGGTCAGCTCGGGGGAGAAGATCACCGTGGAGCTGCTGCGCAACGACCAGGCATTGGCCACCCAGGCCGGCGCGCTGGAGGGAATTGTCAGCGCCGACGCGCGTAAAGGTGAACTGGTGGTGCGTTGTGCCGCTGGCCGCAACTGCCTGCAGGGGCTCATGGACCTGCTGAAGGACCAGAACATCCCCTATGGGCGCATCTATTGCGAGCCGCCAACGCTCAACGATGTGTTCCTGGAAATCACCGGCAAAGAGCTGCGGGACTGAGGTGAGAATATGTTTGCACACATCTTTTCGTACCGCCTGCGGGTTCTGCTGCGCGATCGCATCCTGATCTTCTGGACGCTACTCTATCCAATCGCCCTGGGCACGTTCTTTGGCATTGCGTTCCAAAACATCGGCAGCAGCAGCCCCTTCACTGCCATTCCCGTCGCCGTGGTGGAGAACGCCGCCTGGCAGGCCGACGAGGCCTTCCGCACCACACTGCAAGATGCCAGCGCCGGCGACGCCGGGGAGAAGCTCTTTTCGGTCACCGCGACGAGCCAGGAGCAGGCAAACCAGAGCCTCAAGGACGGTGATGTCGTGGGCTACCTGGTGCTGGAGGACGGGGAAGCCGGGGAGGCCGGAACCATCCGCGTGGTGGTGCACAGCTCCGGCGTGTCTCAGAGTATCCTGCGGCAGTTTGTGGATAGCTACCTGCAAACGAGTTCGGCCTACACGGCAATCCTGACGGAAAACCCGGACGCGCTGCAAAGCCTGTCCAATGTGCCGGAGGAGGTTGCCATCGAGGACGCGACGCCCGGTGGCATGGCCAGCAACAGCACGCTTCCCTATTTCTATGCGCTCATCGCCATGGCGGCGCTCTTTGGCGGCTTCTGGGGCCAGCGGGAGGTCAACGACGCCCAGGCAGATCAATCGGACTTGGGCCAGCGCTTGGGGGTGGCCCCCATCCACAAGCTCAAGGCGCTGGTGGCTGGCATGTGCGCCGCCATCCTGCTGCAGTTTGCCTCTCTGCTGGTGCTGATTGCCTACCTGGCGCTGGCACTGGGTGTGCACTTCGCGGCACCGCTGCCCATGCTGGCGGCCAGTCTGCTGGGCAGCGCCATGGGGGTCACCTTCGGGGCGTTCCTGTCCGCGCTGCCCATCCGCAAGGAGGGCATCAAGATTGCGGTGCTCATCACGGTCAGCCTGGCGCTGAGCTTCCTGGCGGGCCTCATGGTGTCCACCATCAAGTACACGGTCATCCACGCCGTGCCGGCCATGGCCTATCTCAACCCGGCCAACGTGCTCTCCGATGCCTTCTACGCGCTGTATGCCTACACGGATTACAGCAGGTTCCTGCTCAACCTTGGTTTGCTGGGCGTGTTCTCGGTCGCCTTCAGCCTCATCATCTACCTGTTCACCCGGAGGCAGAAATATGATAGTCTTTGATGCGTTTTTCAAGATCATCCGCCGCAACATTGGCTCCCTGCTCATCTATGTGTTCGTGTTCCTCGGCGTGTCCATGATCATTACCGGCCAACTGCGCCAGCAGGGCGACGCCGCCTTTGCCGAGACCCGCACCAACATAGCCCTCTTTAACGAAGACGGCGACGAAGCCCTGGCTGCGGGGTTGGCGGAGTACCTTGGCCAAAACGCCACGCTGGTGGCGGTGGACAACGACGACCAAGCCGTGCAGGACGCCATGTTCTACGGCAACATCAGCTACGCGCTGCGTATCCCCGCAGGCTTCTCCCAGAGCCTGCTGGGTGGCAGCAACGACGTGGCGGTGCAGAAGATCGCCGCGTCGGGGTTGGACACCAGCGTATCCGTGGACTTTCAGGTGCAGCGCTACCTGCGGCTGGCACAGCTGCACGCCCAGGGCCAGCCCCATGCCACCGCCGCCGACGTCGTTGCCGCCGTGGCTCACGACTTGCAGCAGCAGGCCGAGGTCAAGGTGAACCTCTACGGCAACTCCACCCAAACCGGCGACCTGTCTTACTACTTCCGCTACCTGGCCTACTGCATCCTCGCGATCATGATCCTGGGTGTAACCACCTTCATGATGACGCTCAACGACGCCGACCTCAGCAACCGCAACCAGTGCTCGCCGGTGCGCCCCCTGCGCATGAACCTGCAGCTGGTGTTGGGCAACGCCGTCTTTGCGCTCGTCGTGTGGGTCATCTGCTGCGCCATGTCCTTCGCGGTGTATGGCAGTGTGCCGTGGAACCTGGGCACCCTGCTGCTGTGCGTGAACACCCTGGTCATCACGCTGGTGGCGCTGAGCATCGCGTTCCTGGCCGGCAAGTTTGTGCGCCAGCGCGGTGTGCAGAACGCCATCGCCAACGTCGTCTCCTTGGGGTTGAGCTTCCTGAGCGGCGTATTTGTGGATCAGATGTTCCTGGGGGAGGGAGTGCTGCGTTTTGCGCGCTTTGAGCCTGTGTACTGGTATGTCAAGGCCGTCAGCGACATCCGCGACCTGACCGACTTCTCCCTTGCCGGCATCTCCGGGGTGGTCAGCGCCATGCTCATCCAGCTGGGCTTCGCCGTGGCCATCTTCTTGGTGGCGCTGGCGCTGTCCAAGTACATCCGACCCAAACGGGAGATTTGATGGGGCGGAAAGGCCCACTACAAATAACGCCTCTGGGACTCCAGAGGCGTTGTTATAGCTTTGTGCCGTTACCCTTTTTCCTTGCCGTCCACCGCCTTGTGCAGCAGCTCCATACCCTCCACCGGGTGGAAGCCCAAGTGGCGGTAGAACCCGGCGGCCGGGGTGTCCCGGTCGGTCAGCAGAAGGATGGAGACGAGGTCGTGCTCGGCACAGTGGCGCTCACAGCGTTCCATGAGGAGGCGGCCGATGCCGTCGCCCTGCCGCTCGCCAGCCACAAAGAGCTCGTCCACCAGGAGCTCGTTGCCCGCCCACCAGGCCTTGCGGTGGGCGAACACCGCGCCTGCGAGTTCGCCATCTTCCTCGGCCAGGTAGCCCACAAACCCCGAGGCGTCCTCAAACTCCGCAAGGTAGCGCCGCGCGGTGGCCTCATTCCAGCCATCGTTCCAGGGCGGGGCGTTGAAGGTGCGCATCAACAATGCTGCACAAGCGCTGAGGTCGGAGCGGGCAATGGGGCGCAGGCGGAGTTTGGTATTGATCGCGCTCATTTGCGGCCCAGCCCCTTTCCCAGCAGCAACAAGCCCAGCAGCAACCCCGCCAGGGCCACACTGAACATGAGCCCCATGTCAAACATCATGTAGGCCGTGCCGTCGGCATGGTAGCTGGGGATGCGAAACCGGTCGCCCAGCACGATGCCACCCAGCAGGCCACCAATCATCAGCCCATAGCCGACAACGCGCAGGTGCTTGCCGGTCAAACGTTGTCTCTTCATACAGCCCGTCCTTTGGATACTATCATCCACTAATATACCCGAATAGGGCGGCATTGGGAAGGGTTCCTGCTTTTGTCAAGGGCGGGGCAATATGGTATACTGAAGGCCCAAAGGAGCACAAGATGGACGACCTGTTCACCAACCAAATGAAGAAGCAGGCCCCGCTGGCTGACCGTATGCGTCCCCGTACCCTGGACGAGTTCCTGGGGCAGGAGCATCTGGTGGGACGGGGCAAATTGCTGCGCCGCGCCATCGAGGCCGACCGGCTGACGTCCAGCATTTTCTTCGGTCCGCCGGGTACCGGCAAGACGACGCTGGCTAACATCATCGCCAACACCACCCACGCGGCGTTCGCCAAACTCAACGCCGTCACCTCCGGCGTGGCCGACGTGCGGGAGGTCATCAAGGCCGCCGAGGATCGGTTGAAGCTCTATGGCCAGCCGACCTACCTGCTGCTGGATGAATGCCACCGCTGGAATAAGGCCCAGAGTGACAGCATCCTGCCGGCCATTGAGAAGGGCGTCATCCGCTTCATCGGCTCCACCACCGAGAACCCCATGCTCGCCATGACGCCGGCCATCGTGAGCCGCTGCCGGGTCTTTCAGTTTGAGGCCCTCAACAAGGAGCACGTGAAGCTCGCGGTGCGCGCGGCCCTCAGTGATGGGGAGCGGGGCTTTGGCAATGTGCCCACCGAGCTGGCCGACGACGCGCTGGAGCACATTGCCAGCGTGGCCAACGGCGACGCCCGCAGTGCCCTCAATGCCATCGAGCTGGCGGTGCTGACGACCACGCCAGACGCCGACGGCGTCGTTCGCATCTCCTTGGCCGTGGCGGAGGAGAGCATCCAACGCCGGCAGATGCGCTGTGACGAGAGCTACTTCTACGACATGCTGAGTGCCTTTTGCAAGAGCCTGCGGGGTTCCGACTCCGACGCGGCGTTGGCATGGGCGTTCCGCCTGCTGCACGCCGGGGTGGACCCGCGCATCCTCATCCGCCGGATGATTGCCCACGCCAGCGAGGACGTGGGCCTCGCCAACCCCAACGCCATGCTGCAGGCCGTGGCCGCGGGCCAGGCGCTGGAGATGGTGGGCCTGCCCGAGGCGCGGCTCTCCATCACCCAGGCGATTGTCTTCATCTGCGAGAGCCCCAAGAGCAACGCCGTGGTGGCTGCCCTGGGGGCCGCCGCCGAGGACGCTGAACGGGCCGAGTTCGCCCCGGTGCCCGTGCATCTGCGGGATACGAGCTACAAGGGGCATGAACGCATCGGCTCCGGCGAAGGCTACAAGTACGTACACGACTTCGAGGGCCACTGGGTGGAGCAGGACTACATGCCTGTGGAGTCGAAGGGCAAGCAATTTTACAACCCCAGTGACCAGGGGTATGAGCTGAAAATACGCGAACTGCGCAAACTGAGAAAGAAGGAGAAGTGACCATGTTGAACCAATCCACCGCCGAACGAGTGTTGGCCAGGGCATTGGCCTCGGGCGGCGACTTTTCGGAGATTTACCTGGAGGACACCGACGCCACCACCCTCACCATGGCCAGTGGCAAGCTTGAGACCGCCAACAGCGGCCGCAGTTTTGGCGCGGGGGTGCGGGTGTTCCAGGGCAACCGCAGCGTCTATGTCTACACCAACGATTGCACCGAGGCGGGGCTTCTCTCTGCCGCTGAGCAGGCTGCTGCGGCTATCGGCGCGGTAGGCACCGGCCCCGACGTGCGCCTGGCCTGGCACGACACGCCCCAGGCCCACCCCATCGCCATCGTGCCGGCCACGGTGGCCGCCAGCCGCAAGGCCGACCGCGTGCGCGAGGCCTATGCCGCCGCCGCGGGTTTTGACCCGGTCGTCTCCCAGGTGGAGGTCATCTACCGCGACTGGGCCCGCCGCAAGTGGATCGCCAACAGCGAGGGGCTCTTTACCGGTGACAGCCAGACCTATACCCAGATCAACGCCACCGCCGTGGCCAGCGAGGGGGGCGAGACCCAGACCGGCGCCCGTCGCCCTGGCCGTCAGATGGGCTTTGAGCTCTTTGACACCGTGGTGGACTGCGCTGAGGTGGGCCGCTACGCCGCCAACATCGCCGTCACCATGCTGCGTGCCCAGCCCTGCCCGGCCGGCCGCATGCCCGTCGTCATCGACAACGGCTTCGGCGGCGTCATCTTCCACGAGGCCTGCGGCCACTCGCTGGAGGCGACCAGTGTGGCGAAGGGCAGCTCGGTGTTCTGCGGCAAGCTGGGCGAGGTCATCGCGAACCCCGTGGTGACGGCCCTTGACGACGGCACCATCCCCAACGCCTGGGGCTCGGGCAACATCGACGACGAGGGCATGCCCACCCAGCGCCTGACGCTCATTGAGAACGGCGTGCTGAAGAGCTACCTCGTGGATAAGCTGGGTGGCCGGCGCATGAACGCCGCCCCCACCGGCTGCGGCCGGCGGCAGAGCTACCGCTTCGCGCCGACCTCCCGCATGAGCAACACCTTCATCGCCCCCGGCCCCCACAGCAACGAGGAGATCATCGCCTCGGTGGCCGATGGCCTCTATTGCAAGACGATGGGCGGAGGCTCGGTCAACCCAGCCACCGGCGAGTTCAACTTCGCCGTGTTGGAAGGCTACCTCATCCGGAACGGCAAGATTGACCGGCCGGTGCGCGGGGCCACGCTCATCGGTAAGGGCAGTGAGGTGCTGCTACGCATTGACCGCGTGGGCAAGGCGCTGGATTTCGGCCAAGGCATGTGCGGGTCGGCGTCCGGCAGCATCCCGGCGGATGTGGGCCAGCCCATGGTGCGCGTGTCCGAGATGATCGTCGGCGGCAGAAAGTGAGGGAACCCATGAACGAACAGCAATTCATTGAGAAGCTCTTTGCCCGTGCCCAGGCGGTCGGGCTCACCGAATACGAGGCCTACTTCCGCCGGGGTGACAGCTTCCGCGTCACCGTCTTCCAGGGCGAGCTCGACGGCTACGACGTGAACACCAGCGTGGGCCTGTCGTTCCGCGCCCTCTGCGGCGGCCGCATGGGCTATGCCTACACTGAGGCCTTCGACGACGCTGCCATTGACATGCTCGTGGAGCGCGTCATCGGCAACGCCGGGGTCATTGAGAACGACGACCCCCAGTTCATCTTTGCCGGCAGCCCCAAGTACCAGACGGTGGACAGCTTCAGCCCGGCCACCGATGCCTGCACCGCCGGGGAGAAGATTGCCATGGTGCGGGCGATGGAGGAAGCCGCCAAGGCCGTGGACCCGCGCATCAAGAGCGTGCAGTACTGCACGGTGATGCAGGGCGGCGGCACGGTGCGGCTCACCAACTCCAAGGGCCTTGATCTCTCCCACCGTTCCAACGTCATCGGCGCGTACCTGATGGCGGTGGCCGAGGGAACCGACGGCAAGGTCAGCACGGCCTTCAAAGCCAAGCTGGCCACGGCTCCGACGGGGCTCGACCCGGCGGCCATCGGGCGGGAGGCCGCCCAGCGGGCTCTGGAACGGCAGGGCGCGGTGTGCGTGCCCAGCGGCACCTACAACATCGCCCTGCAGAACGAGGTCGCCATCGATTTTCTGGAGACATTCGCCGGCGTGTTCAGCGCCGAGGAGGCCCAGAAGGGCAAGAGCCAACTTGCCGGGCAGGAGGGTAAGGCCATTGCTGCCTCCTGCGTATCCATCGTGGACGACCCGCTGCTGCCCGATGGCTTTGGTAGCGCGCCCTTTGATGACGAGGGCGTGGCCACCTACACCAAATCGGTGGTGGAGGACGGCGTGCTCACGACCCTGCTCCACAACCTGAAGACCGCCGCCAAGGCCGGGGTGCAATCCACCGGCAACGCCAGCAAGGCCGGGCTCTCGGGCTCGGTGCGGGTGTCCCCCAGCAACTTCTTTGTGAAGCCCGGCACACTGGGTTTCCACGACCTGCTAGCCAAGCTGGGCGATGGGCTGCTCATCACCGAGCTCGACGGCCTGCACGCCGGCGCCAACCCCATCTCCGGCGACTTCTCGCTCTCGGCCCGGGGTTTCCGGGTGGAGGGTGGCAAAAAGACCGTGCCGGTGGAGCAGATCACCCTGGCTGGTAATTTCTACACCCTCCTCAAGGCCATCGACACCGTGGGCAGCGATCTGGAGTTCGGCTTCCCCGGTGCGGGTGTCATTGGTTGCCCCACGTTGCTCATCAAGGGCCTGAGCGTGGCGGGGGAGTGACGGAGCGGTAACGGGTACATCTGACTCTGTGCGGCGGAAGGAGCGGAAGCTATGAGAAGCAAGGTGGTTTGGGGCATTGTGTTCGGCTTGGCGCTGACAGTGATGATTGCCACTGCGTTTTACGAACCATGGCAAACACAGAATTACCTGTGCTTCTCGCTTATCATGTTCTTGATGTGCCTGAAGAACTATCTTTCGCCAAAGCGAAAGGAATTGCCAGCAGCCAACCGCAAGATTCGTACCCTTGCCCTGCTGGGTGCGGTGCTGGGGATGGCGGTGCTCTATTGGGGTCATGCGGTATCTTCCGATTCGCTGGCGCTGATCGTTTTGGTCGGCCTGGTTGGGATATCCCTCTATGGGCTTGGGGCATTGGAACTGGCGATGCCCAATGGCATTTTCCAGCGACTGTTGCCGCCTGTGCCCGGCAGCGAGGGCAGCCAGGATGCTGCTGGGAAGCCATTGGCGTAGGGACGTCGGAACCAGAAGGAAAAGAGCAGCGCCGCATGAGGGTTCATGCGGCGCTGTGCAAGTGGGAAGGGGAGGTCGTGCATGAAGAGCCGCGTTCTTTGGCCGGTGTTGCTGTCGGCGGTGGCCTTGGCGGGGGTGGCCGTTTTGGCCACGGAGCAGGTGGAGAGCGCCATGCCGCCGGTGCTGTTCGCCGCCCTGGGGCTCGTTTGTGTGGAGAAGTACTTCACACCTGGTTGGCGGCGGCTGCCGACACGGGTGGTGGTGCTGCGCAGCGCCGTCCTGCTCGCCGCGTTGGCGGCCATGGCCTCGGTTTTTGTGCTTCCGTTTGTTGTGCCTGGGTACGAGCTTTCCACGGCGCGGGGGAGTTTGGCCTTTTTGCTGTATGTCTGGTGCCTATTTGAACTCTCCCTGCCAGCTGGGTTGTTGCGGCGGTTTCTGCCAAAGTCAGAAGAGGAGGCGTCGACAGAAACGCATACCGACGACGCTGCCTGACGCAGACAAGTGAGCGACGGCATGGCCATCACAAAGACTGGAAGTTTGACAAAAGGCCCCGCGCAGATTTCCACGCGGGGTCTCTTCATGCCCGTACGGCCAGGCAGTAGTTGACGTTATCAAAGGCCGTCATGGCGTGGGCGGGGTCGGCCTCGTTGTGGGTGCGGAAGAACCGCTCGGTGATCTGCGGCGGTGTCAGGTGTTCTGCCACACCGAAGTCACAGTCCGCCAGCAGGGCTTCCATCCGTTGAAGGGAGTACCCCGCCAACATGGGTTCTCCGGCTGCCTCAGCCAGCGCTGCCTGGCGCTTGGCACGGTCACTGGCGCGGTCTGTCAGGGCGTCCTCGTCGGGGTAATCGAAGGCAAGCAGGCTGCCGCGGGGGCACAGCGCCGCCAGCGAACGGAAGGCGTTGCGCAGGGCCTCCTCCGGCAGATAGTAGGCGATGCCGAGGAAGGCGAAAAAGCAAAGGCGCTCGGGGTGGAACGCTGGGTCGGCATGCAGAGCGTGGGCCCAGCTCTGCTCATTGAGGTCGATGGAGAGAAACCGGACGTTGCCGGGCACGGCGATGCCGGCAGCCTGCAACCTCGCTTGCTTCTCCTGCCCGGTGGCGGGGTGGTCCAGCTCCCACACCTGCAGGCCCCCGGCCCAGGCAGGCGCGCGAAAAGCGAAGGTGTCAAACCCTGCGGCAACGTTCACGTACTGTGTCAAGCCCTGTCCGCAAGCCATCTCCAACGCCTGCTCGGCGAATGCCGCCCGCCCCACCGGCGTGGGGCAGAGCTGCTGGGCCGCGACCCAGCGCAGGGCATCCTCCTCACTGCCGGTAAAGCCAGGGCAGAAGAACCCGATTCCTTGGCTCATGTGGCGGGCGATGCCCTCGTACTCCTGCGGGGTCAGTAGGCGGTCGGCCAGCGGGTCGTCGTAGATGGTTGGGTTGTGGTGCCGGTGATGGAAAGCGCGGGCGAAGGCGCTCACCAGCGCGGTGGTGCTTGTGTTTTGCATGTGCATCAACTCCTTCTCCTATTCTTTACTCCTTTGTGTGTGGGGCCACAAGACTTGACTTTTCTTTAAATTTGTGGTAATATAATCATGTCAAAAGAGAAAATTCATCGAGACTCTCCGTGCAGTGCACCGCTGTTTGGGGCGGCTGCGGCGGCCGGAATGAAGGATCAGGGGCAGCAGCGGCTGCCCCGTTGTTGTATACCCCTGCGTGGCGGCACCAGCCAAAACCTGCTATACTGCTGCCACAACCCGTCGCCCGCCGACGGAACCGGAGGTTTACCATGTCCACTTCCTTCCCCACCCTGCAAGGCAGCGTGCGCGATTACGAAATCCTTGTCATTGGTCACATCAGCTGGAACCGCTACTACGGCGAGCGGGAGGACAACCGCCCCCGCGGGAAGCCCTTCACCTGCACATCCACCCTGGTGCGCGGGGTGCAGGCCGACGGCACGCCCTATGTGCTGGTCATCGACCCCACCGAGCGGGTGGAGCCCGAGGAGTTCTGGTTTGACCTCAACCGCCGCAGCGGCCTGCGGCCCGAGGCCGTCACCCATTGCTTTATCACCCACTGCCACGGCGACCACGCTGTGGGGTGCAATTGCTTCCCCCAGGCCCAATGGTTGGCGGCCCCGGCGACCATCGAGCGCCTGAAGGGCACGCCGGGCATTGACGAGAGCCGTGTGCTGCCCGCCGAAGGCGAGTTCCTGCCCGGCGTGTGCGTGGTGCCACTGCCCGGCCACACACGGGATGTCCACGGCGTTGCCTTCTGCCACGAGGGGCGGTGCATCGTAGCCACCGGCGACGCGGTCATGTCGCGGCCCCATTTCCGCCACTCTACCTGCGAATACGAGGAGGATGCCGAAGCCGCCCAGCATTCCTTGGCCTGGGTGCGGGGCAATGCCGACATCGTCATCCCCGGCCACGACAACTACTTCCTGGTGCGCTGAATCCACCCGTTGGCATCGCAGGCCCTATCGGGTATACTGGTTGCCAACACTGGAGGGGGAACGCAACGATGGCCAAGCTCTACTTTCGCTACGCGGTGATGAATGCGGGCAAATCCACCCAACTGCTGCAGATCGCCCACGACTATGAGGCCAACAACGGCCTGCGGGCGTTGGTGCTGAAGCCCGCCATGGACACCAAGGAAGGGCCTTACGTCATCAGCCGGCTGGAGAATGGGCAGATTCGCCGCCAAAGCGACTTCCTCATTGATACGGCCGAGGAGGAGGGGTGGCTCTACGAGCGTATCGCGCAGGAGCTGCAAAGGAACCCGGCGGCCATCGTGCTCATCGATGAGGCACAGTTCCTGGGCCGCGCCAACGTGTGGGATCTCTGCCGGGTGGTGACATACCTCGATCTACCGGTCATCTGCTTTGGCCTGAAGGTAGATGCCTTTGGCAACCCTTTTGAGGGCAGCAGCGTGCTCTTTGCCCTGGCGCAGGACATCGAGGAGGTCACGACACGGGCCATCTGCCAGCTGACACCCAATCGGGCGCGCAAGGCCACCATTCACCTGCGGTTGGTGGATGGCCAGCCGGTCTTCACTGGCGAGCAAGTCGCCATTGACAACCGCACCGAGATCCGTTACTTGCCGGTTTGCCTGCAGGAGTACATCCGCCTGCGGGACGCAAGAGCGGCGATGGAACCCCAAGCGCCACCGCGCAATGGCACGCTCGACAAATCTAGACAATAAAGCGGAAATGCGGTGGGGCCACAAGGATTGACAACTGGTTGCGCAGGGCATATAATCCCAATAAAATAGCGGAAAATACGACGATGGGGATGCGGAAACGCCACGTCCACACAGAGAGCCGCCGGATGGTGCAAGGTGGCAGGGCAAGTGATTTCCTTCTCGCCCCGGAGTAGCCAACCGAAGGCAATGGCATTGCAAGCAATGCGGGCTGGTAGGCTTGGACGGTAGCCGGCCGTAACCCCGGACAGGGCATCATCCGTGCCCGTGGAGATGACGCTTCGGCGTCAATCAGAGTGGTACCGCGAAACGACCCTTCGCCTCTGGCAGGCGAAGGGTCGTGTTATTTTTGTGAGAGAGGTGGGGGGAACCCATGGAACAGATGCTCAATTGCACGATGGGGCAACTATTGGAGAGACAGGCGGCGGACCACCCCGACCAAGAGGCGGTCGTCTACCCCCATGAGGGAGTTCGCTGGACCTATCGGGAGTTCAACGACCGCTGTGACCGGCTGGCCAAGGGCTTCATGGCCATGGGGGTGGGCAAGGGCGACCATGTGTCCATCTGGGCCACAAACTACCCCGAATGGCTGCTGTGCATGTTCTCCACCGCCAAGATGGGTGCGGTGCTGGTCACGGTCAACACCAACTATAAGATCTTTGAGGCCGAATATCTGCTGCGGCAGTCCGACTCCACCACGCTGGTGCTGACGCAGGGGTTTAAGGACTCCAGCTACACCGACATCGTCCACGAGCTCTGCCCGGAGCTCGCGGGCAGCGAACCAGGGCAGCTCGTCTCCCATCGGCTGCCCTGCCTCAAGAACGTCGTGCTGGTGGGGGACAAGCGCGAGTCGGGCATGTTCGCCTTTGACGATCTCTATGCCATGGGCGAGGCGGTGTCCGATGAGGCGCTCGCCGCCCGCAAGGCCGAGCTCACACCCCACGACGTCATCAACATGCAGTATACGTCCGGCACCACCGGTTTCCCCAAGGGCGTGATGCTGACCCACTACAACGTCATCAACGATGGCAAGATGATTGGCGACTGCATGGCGTTCTCCACGGCAGACCGGCTGTGCATCCCGGTGCCGCTGTTCCATTGCTTCGGCTGTGTGCTGGGCGTCATGGCATCCGTCACCCACGCCACCACCATGGTCATGATTGAGCACTTCAATCCCCTCAAGGTGATGCAGGCGCTGGAGTGGGAGCGTTGCACGGCAGTGCACGGCGTACCCACCATGTTCATCGCCATATTGGAGAATGCCGACTTCAAAAAATACGACTATTCGTCACTGCGCACCGGCATCATGGCCGGCTCGCCCTGCCCGGTGCAGGTGATGCGCCGGGTGGTGGACGAGATGAACATGTCGGAGATTACCATCGCCTACGGCCAGACAGAGGCCTCTCCGGTCGTCACCCAAACGCGTACCCACGACCCCATCGAGAAGCGGGTCGCCACCGTGGGCAAAGTGCTGCCCAACATGGAAGTGAAGATCGTCGACCCCGAGACCGGTCGGGACCTGCCGCCCGATACCCAGGGGGAGATTGTCGCGCGCGGCTTCAATATTATGAAGGGTTACTACAAGATGCCCGAGGCCACCCGCCAGGCCATCGACGAGGCTGGCTGGCTGCACACCGGCGACCTGGGTACGATGGACGAAGATGGGTATTTCAAGATCACCGGGCGGCTGAAGGACATGATCATCCGCGGGGGGGAGAACATCTACCCCCGGGAGATTGAGGAGTTCCTGTACACTCACCCCGCGGTGCGGGATGTGCAGGTCGTCGGCGTGCCCGACAAGGTCTACGGCGAGGAAGTCTATGCCTTCGTCATCCTGAAGGAGCAGGGTGGCGCAACAGCCGAGGACTTGGTGGCCTACACCCGGGAGCGGCTCTCCCGCCACAAAGCGCCCCGCTACATCCACTTTGTGGAGGAGTTCCCCATGACGGCCAGCGGGAAGATCCAAAAGTTTAAGCTGCGGGAGATGGGCGTCGCCCTGCTGCACCTGGAGGAAGCCGACGCCATTGAGACGGCGTGAACGTATTTTTCCTTGACAGGAAACCGGCAGGTACCGTATCATAAAATAGCATCCAAAGGGGGAAGCACACGCTTCCCCCTCATTTTACAAATGAATGGCTTGCCTGCCTTGGCAAGCGTTATATGCCCATGGTGTGCTATGGTTCCCTTTGGTATAATGGAAAGAAATGGGTGGGGAGGGAGCACCATGACCTTTCAAGAGGCCTACGCTGCCATGGTGGACGGGCCGGTGATCGCCGCCGTGAAGACGGCCGAGGATGCCCGCAACGCGGCGCGTTCCCCGGTGTCGGTGGTCTTTGTGCTGGGCGGTACAATCCTCACGATGGATGACATTCTGGCGGAGCTTGCCGCCGGAGACAAGCTGGTGTTCCTGCACATGGACCTCATTGAGGGCGTGGGGCGGGACGAGGCGGGGCTCACTTACGCCGCCCGCCACTGGAAGCCGGCGGGCATCATCACCACCCGCTCAAACCTGGTGCGCAAAGCCCGAGAGCTGGGGTTGCTGGCGGTGCAGCGGGTGTTCCTGCTGGACAGTGCCTCCATCCGCAGCGGCATCCAGCTGGTCTGTCAGAGCGAGCCGGATTTTGTGGAGATCATGCCGGGCCTCATCCCCAAGGCCATCGGGCAGTTTGGTGGGGCGGGCAGGCCAGTCATCGCCGGCGGCATGGTGACCGAACGGGCGGAGATCATCGACGCCTTGGCGGCGGGGGCCCTGGCGGTTTCCACCAGCGCGTATGCTCTTTGGTATGAATGATATTTGTGGAAAGGCGGTAACGCCATTTGCAACGCTTTGATACCCTCTTTCGAAAGGCCCGGGACATTGTGCTCGTCACCGACCTTGAGGGAAGCATTCTGCAGGCAAACCCAGCTGCGCTGGTTGCCTATGGCTATACCCAGGAGGAAATGCTGGCGCTGACGCTGGCAGATCTGTGGAGGGGGGAGTTCCCGGACAGCCTGGCCCAACAGGCCCTGGCTGAGGGGCTGCCGCTGGAAACGACCCACTTCCACAAGGATGGCCGTCCTTTCCCGGTGGAGGTGTCTTCCACATCGGTGGAGTTGGAGACCCCGCTGCGGCTCGTTTTTGTTCGGGATTTGCAGAGGCGCTGGGGAACAAGTCAGCCGCTTCTGGTCAGTACCACCCATTATCGGTTGCTGTTTGAGTCGATGACCGAGGGCGTCTGCGTGCGGGAGATGGTGTATGACGAGACGGGGGAGCCTGTCAATTACCGCACGCTGGACGTCAACCCTGGGTTTGAGCGAATCATGCACATCTCACGGGAGCAGGCCATCGGCCGCCTGGGGGATGAACTCTATGGCACGGAGGAACCCGCGTTCCTGGAGCAGTACGCCCGGGTGGTGCGCACCGGCCAGCCCGATCGCTTTCAGTCCTTTTTCGCACCCAAGGGGAAGTACCTGGATGTGTCGGTGTTCAGCCACGAACCGGGGCGCTTCGTCACGGTCTTTCGGGATGTGACCGAGACCGTGCTGGCCCAGGAAGAGGTGCGCAAAAGCAACCAGCGCAACGAAAGCTTGGTGAAGGTGTTCAACCACAGCGGCGACGGCGAGGATGAGATTCTCGCCTACGTGCTGGAGGAGATCCTGAAGCTGACCGGCAGCGCTCTGGGGTTTATCATCAACAAAGGCGATGGAAGTGAGGCAGAGCGGTGGCTGTGGTCCCGTTCAGCTCGGGCGCGGCAGGCGGATGCGTGGGCATCGCTGGTTGCGGGGCCGGTGGATTTCCTGCGGGAAGTGGAGGAACGGCAGCGTCCGGTTTTGCTGGGGGTGGGCGACACCATCCCCCCCTCGCCCTTGTCAAAGCTGACCGACGAGGTTCGCACCCTTTTGCTGATGCCGATGAACGACCAGGAAGGCGTGCTGCTGACGATTGGCCTGGCCAACAAGGAGACGGATTATGACTCCATGGACCTCTGGCAGGTGACAATCCTGCTGGAGAGTACGCTGCAGATCGTACGGCGCAAGCGCTCGGAGCAGCGCCTGGCCGAGGAGCGCGAGTTCTTCCGCTCCACCATTGCTGTGCTCAGCGAGGCGGTCATTGCCACCGACGTCAATGGCATTGTGACCATCATCAACGACCGGGCGGCACTGCTGACCGGCTGGCAGGAACAGGATGCCATAGGCCAGCCCCTTCAGGATGTGTTTCGCATCGTTGACGAGAACACCCGCTATCCCCATGTCTGCCCGGTGGATTGCTTTACCGACGGCAGAGAACAGGGCACCCTGCCGCTGGCGGGTTGCATTCTACAGTCTCGCAACGGCATGGAATATTTCATTACCGGTGGGGTATCTGCCGCGCGACAGCAGGGCCGGGTGCGTAGCATCGTCGTCGCCTTCGACGACGTGACCGAGGAGAAGAACAAACAGCGCGCCATTGCCTACCTCAGCTACCACGACAGCCTGACGGGCCTCTACAATCGGCGCTTCTTTGAGGAGGAGCTGCACCGGCTGGACGTGGAACGCAACCTACCGCTCACCATTGTTATGGGGGATGTGAACGGCCTGAAGCTCGCCAATGACGTCTTTGGGCACCTGGCTGGCGACGACCTGCTGCGCAAGGCGGCAGAGGTACTCTCCTCCGTCTGCCGGCGCGATGACATTCTGGCCCGCTGGGGTGGCGATGAATTTGTGCTGCTGCTGCCCCGCACTGGCCCCGATGAGGCAGCGAGCCTGATGGAACGGCTCAAAAATGCGACCCAAGGACACAAGGTGGGCCTGGTCGATCTGTCCATTTCCTTGGGCAGCTACACCAAGCAGGAGAGTGTGCAGCCCTTCAACGACGCCATGAGCCTGGCCGAGGACACCATGTACCGCAACAAGACGCGGGAGGCCCAGCAGGAGAATGGCAAACTGGCCGGCACCCTGCTGGAGGAGCTCTTCCGGCGGGTACCATGGGAACGCCAGCATGCCCAGCGTGTCTGTGAGCTGGCGGCCCGCACCGGCGCGGCACTGGGTCTGCCTGCGGAGCGCAACGAAGAACTGCGCCAGGTGGCCCGGGTGCATGACATTGGTAAGATCGTCATCAATGGGAGAATACTGGACAAAAAGGGGTCGCTGAGCGAATCGAACTGGAAGGAAATGCGCCGTCACCCCGAGGTTGGGTATCACATCATCAAGGCCAACCGGGAGCTGGCGTGGATGGGCGACTTCCTGCTGTGCCACCACGAACGCATGGATGGCAGTGGGTACCCGCGCCACTTGAAGGGGGAGGACATCCCGCTGTATTCCCGCATTCTGGCGGTGACCGACAGCTACGATGCCATGCGCTGCGGCAGGTATGGCAGCCGCCAATACACCCAGGCCGAGGCGCTGGATGAGTTGCAGGCCCTGGCCGGCCGCCAGTACGACCCGCAGGTCGTGGCGGCTTTTGCAAAGCAGCTGGCGGCGGGGCACGCGGAGGAGGCGTATGAAGACAAAGGTTCTTGACGACAACGAGGTGGGACGGCGTTTGCCGTCGCACCAATCATAGAAAGAGGGGTAACCAAACCATGACGAGAGAAACGAGGACGAACGAACGGGCGGGACGACGAAAAGGGATCATTGAGCGGTTTAAATTGCGCTTTTTGCTGCGCATTCTGCTTCTGATGCTGGGGTCACTTATGGTGGCTGTGGGGTTGGAGATTTTTCTTATCCCCAACAACCTCATCGACGGCGGAATTACCGGCATCTCCATTATGGCAAGTTACTTGACAGGCTGGCCGCTCAGCCTGTTTTTGATACTCATCAACGCCCCCTTTCTCATCATCGGCTACAAGCAGATTGGGAAGACCTTTGCACTCTCCACGCTCTTCTCTGTGTTGTGCCTGTCGGTGCTGGTCAACTTCCTGCACCCGGTGCCGGGCCTGACGCACGATGTGTTTCTGGCTTCCATCTTCGGTGGCATGATCCTGGGGGCAGGGGTGGGGCTCATCATCCGCATCGGCGGCTCGCTCGATGGAACGGAGATCGTGGCCATTCTGCTAGACCGACGCACCAATTTCTCCATCGGCGAAATTGTCATGTTCCTCAACATCTTTATTCTGGGCCTGTCCGGCTTCCTCTATGGGTGGGATCGGGCCATGTATTCGCTGTTGGCCTATTTCATCGCCTACAAGGCCATTGACATCGTCGTAGAAGGTTTGGACGAGTCCAAGGCGGTCTTCATCATCTCCGAACGGTACGAGGACATCGCCCAGGCCATCATTGACCGGCTGGGGCGCGGCCTGACATTGCTGCCCAGCGCAGGCGGGTACACCAACCAGCCATCGCAGATTGTGTACGTTGTTGTCACCCGGCTGGAGATCGCCAAGCTCAAGTCCATCATCCACGGCTTTGATGAAAACGCACTTGTCACCATCAACAATGTGGAGGTCGCCGGCAAGCGCTTCGCCAAGCGCGCCATCCACTGAACCGCAGAGGGCAGCTGCCCGCCTGCGTAACCATGGTTAGGTGACGTATTAATTAATGGAATTGATAAGTAAAATGACAAGAGTCAGTCAATATAACACCCCGCTGGTTCGGCGGGGTGTTCCACGTGTTTGGGTTCGGCTATTTCCCGCCCTGCGTTCCGCGATTGCGGTACTGCCGGGGGGATTGCCCAACGCTTGCCTTGAACCGGTTGGAGAAGTAGTGTTCATCGGCAAAGCAGAGCTGGGAGGCGATGGTGCGGATGGGAAGGCTGGAGTTGATGAGCAGGAGTTTGGCCGTTTCCAGCCGACGTTCCAGTAGGTAGTGGTAGGGCGTGACGCCGAACGCCTTGCGGAAGATGCGCGTGGCCTGGGAGGGGGAGCGGTAGATCTGCCGGCTGATGTCCTCCATCGTCAGCTTATCGTAGAGCTTGCCATCCAGGAACGTACGCAGGCGTTCGGCTTCGTCCTGTTCGGGTCGCACATCGCGATGCACAAAAGCTGACAGTTCGATGATGAGCTCGTGGAGAAGAAGGGCTGCCTCCCCCAGCAGGGCCGAGCGGTCGCTTTGGTTGCGGCGGGCGGCTTCCAACAAACGCTTCAGACAGTCCCCGTTGCCGAAGCCCGGCACATGGTACACGTTGGAGAGGCCATAGTAGGCGATCAACGCATCAACCAGGGGGCCGCCCACGTTGCACCACACCTTGACCCAGGGCTCCTGCGCGTCAGCGGTGTACCAATGGTCGCTGCCCCGGTGCAGCAGATACACATCGCCAGCCTGCGGGTAGAACCGGTGCCCATCCACATGGACGGTGCCACGGCCTTCCAGAACGTACTCGATCACCGTGATGTCAGAGTGGGTTCGCTCGATCCGGTAGTTGCCATCGCAGTAGGAAACCCCGGCCATCTCAATCCAGAAAGGCCCGGAGGCTCGTCCGTCCCGCACAAAGCTGATGATGTCTTCTCTCATGCGTGAAATCCTCATGCGTTTGCTGATTCGTACACTACATCATAACGTATGGTGGCGTTATAATACAAGTATCACATCGTAACAGGAGGATCCTCATGACTTGCCAAGCGATCCCCCGGCCGGAGTATCCCCGGCCCCAAATGGTGCGGGAGCACTGGATGAATCTGAATGGTTCCTGGCAGTTTGCCTTTGATTTTGGCGTCAGTGGGCGGGCGCGCGGCCTTCACAAGGCTGACGCGCTGCCCGAGACGATCACCGTCCCCTTCTGCCCGGAAAGCCGTCTGTCAGGCATCGGTTACACCGATTTCATGGCGGCGGTGTGGTACCGGCGCACCTTCACCCTGCCCGAGGATTGGCAGGGCAGCCGGGTGCTGCTGCACTTTGGCGCGGTGGACTACCGGGCCGAGGTGTGGATCAATGGCCAGTCGGTCGGTACCCACCAGGGCGGTTATTCCTCGTTCCAGTTTGACATCACCGCCGCCTTGCAGGCGGGGGAGAACGTTGTGACCGTCTGCGCAGAGGACAACAACCGCTCGGGGAAGCAGCCCCGTGGCAAGCAGAGCGGCGAGTACGAGTCCCACGGGTGCGACTACACCCGCACCACGGGCATCTGGCAGACCGTTTGGCTGGAGGCCGTGCCGCAGACCTACATCCGCACCCTGCGCCTGACGCCCGATGAGGCCAACGGCAAGCTGCAGGTGGACGTGACCCTCTCGAGCCACATCCACGCCAAACTGCTGGCCGTCGCCACCCTGGATGGCCGCCCCATGGCGGAGCGCCGCGCTTGTGTAAATGGCCGGGAGGCCAGCGTGACTCTCTGCCTCAATGAGGTGCACAAGTGGGAGCCCGGCGCGCCCCGGCTCTATGACCTGGAGCTGACGCTCTCGGCCCCCGATGGCGAAGACCGGGTGCAGAGTTACTTCGGCATGCGCAGCCTCTCTTGGGACGGGCGCGCCATGCTCCTCAATGGCAAGCCGGTGTTCCAGCGTCTCATTCTGGATCAGGGCTTCTACCCCGAGGGCATCTACACCGCCCCAACTGACAACGACCTGAAGCGGGACATTGAGCTTTCGATGGCCATGGGCTTCAACGGCGCGCGGCTGCACCAGAAGATGTTTGAGCAGCGCTTCCTCTACTGGGCGGACAAGCTGGGGTACCTCGTGTGGGGCGAGCATGCCAACTGGGGCCTCAACATCGACGGCCCCGCCGGGTTGGAGAGCTTCCTGCCCGAATGGCTGGAGACTGTGGAGCGCGATTACAACCACCCGGCCATCGTGGGGTGGTGCCCCTTCAACGAGACCTACCTGGCCCAGGATGACAGCGTGCTGGAGACGGTTTATCGCGTCACCAAGCAGATCGACCACACCCGGCCGGTCATCGACACCAGCGGTTATGTCCACGTCGTCACCGACATTTTCGACGTACACGACTACGACCAGAATCCCGAGACGTTCCGCGCGCGGTATGCGCCGCTGGCCACCGGCGGCGAGGCGTTTGTCAACCATCCCGGCCGGGACCGGTATGAGGGCCAGCCCTATTTTGTGAGCGAATACGGCGGCATTTGGTGGAACCCGGGCCAAACCGACAGCAAGGCTTGGGGCTACGGCACCAACCCCACCTCAGAAGCCGAGTTCCTGGCGCGCTATGAGGCCCTGACGGTGGCCCTGCTGGAGAACCCGCGCATCTGTGCCTTCTGCTACACCCAGCTCACTGACATTGAGCAGGAGGTCAACGGCCTGCACACCTACGACCGCAAGCCGAAGTTCAACCCGGAGATCATCCGGCGCATCAATACCCGCAAGGCCGCCATCGAGCGCTAACGAACCATACCAGGGGGAGGTTCCTCCGCCCCTGTTGCAGCAACAAGCTCCGCCGGGTTTCCGGTGGGGCTTGTTGTTTGGGATGGTGGTGGATGTGCGGTAGAGGGAGCAAGGGAAACTGTGACCGCCGTGAGGCCAGCCCGCCGGAAAAAAAGGGAGGAACCCGGCCAATGGCCGGGTTCCTCTGGATGCGCTTTGGATAGTTGTGGCTTACTTCAGGCCGTTGGCGTTGCAGTACTCGAGCCACTGCTTCTTGTACTCGTCCTGAATCTTCTGGAGACCGGCGGCCTTGGCCTTCTCCAGGAAGGCGGCGTAGTCGCCCGCCACGTCCTTGCTCAGGCCGGCGGAGATCGGCGCAAGGTACTGGTTGATGACCTGGGTCAGGGCGGCACGCTCGTTGGCGACGGGTTCGCGGTCCTCGGTGAAAGCGGTGGACTGCAGCTGGGTTAGCTTGTCCTGCTCGGCGAAGAGCGCTTTAACGTTGTCATATTCCTTCGCGTAAAGGATGAGATCCGGGTTGCGCCAGCTCCAGCAGTTCAGCGCCTCACGCGGGTAGTCGTTGCTGTCGCTGGTGCCGACCATCACGTAGTGGTTCTCGGCGTCGATGGTGTAGTTGGTGCCCTCGATGCCGTAGTGGGTCAGGTGGTTGTAAGCTTCGTCCAGGTTGAACTTCTGGTACATGAGCAGGGCGCGCTCGGTGTTCTGGCTGGAGAGCGGCACGGCCATGCCGTTCTGGGTGGGCTGCACCGGGCGGGCATAACCCTGGGGCACACCGTAGGGGATGAAGCCGATCTGCCAGTCGGGGTTGGCGGTGGCGGAACGGGTCTGCACACCGTTCCACTTCATGGCGTTGGCGCCGCTCAGCACCACCGCGCACTCGCCGGCTTCAAAGGCCGCGATGCGGTCGTCGATCTTCTGGGACAGGGCGTTGCGGCTCCAATAGCCGGCTTTGGCCCACTTGGTCATCAGCTCCAGCTCGGCCTTGTGGGCGTCGCTGCCATAGTATTCGGTGATGTCCAGGTAGGAAGCGGTCTTGGAGGTGAGGCCGATGACCAGGCCGTTGTCGGGCTTGGTGATGTAGGGGTTGTCCAGCAGCATCACTTCGGAGCCGCTGAAGCCCGAGTAGGACTCGTTGGAAACGCCACCTTCGACGGTGACCTTCATCTCAGGCTCATTGGCCTTGATGCCGGCCATATAGGCTTCGAGGTTGGCCAGCGAGTCCGGCTTGGGCAGGTTGTATTTGACGCGCAGGTCTTCGCGATAGAGGACGCCGTTGTCGATGTACTCCTTCCACTTGCAGGGGATGGTGTACTGCACGCCGTCTTCCTGACCATCCTTCAGGATGTCGTCGCCCACATAGGCCTTCAGGTCGGGAACGACGGTGTCCAGCAGGTCGTTGAGGGGCTTGAAGGCGCCTTTGCGGGCATAGACACGATCCTGCAGCCAGTTGGCCGTGTGGATGAGGTCAATGGGCTGGCCGGAGGTCAGCAGCATGCTGTACTTCGTGCCGATGTCGGTCCAGGTGGTGAAGTTGAACTTCACGGTGCAGTTGAGGTCGGTGAGAAGCATCTCGTTGAGCTTGGCGTTCATGGCGTCCAAACCCTTGGGGGCGTCGCCCGGCAGCCACATGACAACTTCGACCTTCTCGGAGGTGTCGACGGTGCCCGCGGCAGGGGTGGCCGACTCGGCAGCGGTTTCCGCAGCGCTGGTGGCGGCCTCGGTGGCGGCAGCCGTCGTGGCGGCGGCCGTGGTGGCGGCCGGGGTGCCGGCGCTGCAGGCAGCCATCGAGATGGCCATTACCACAGCCAGCACTGCCATGAGTGTTTTCCGGTTTAGAAGTGCCATGGATACAAACCCTCCTTGTTCTATTCAACCGCAGACGCGGCTGTCGACTAACCCTTGACTGCGCCGATCGTCAGACCCTTGACGAAGTAGCGCTGGATGAACGGATAGAGGAAGATGATGGGGCCGGTGGCCACCATGGCCATGGCGAGCTTGGTCGTCTCGCCCGGCACCTTCACCGTGGCCGAGAGCCCCGAGCCCGAGAGGGCCAGGTCTTGCAGGGCCTTAGCGCTGTTGAGCATGCTGTAGAGGTAGAACTGAAGCGAGTACTTGCTGGGGGTGCTGATGTAGAGCATGGAGAGGTACCAGTCGTTCCAGTACGCCAGCCCCAGGAAGAGCGCTACCGTGGCGATGCCCGGACCGGACAGGGGCACCATGACGGTGTAGAAGATGCGAAAATCGCCCGCGCCGTCGATCTTGGCCGCCTCGATGAGCTCGTAGGGCACCGACTGCTTCATGTAGTTGCGCATGAGCATGATGAGGAACGGATTCATCAGCGCCGGCAGGATGAGCGCCCACAGCGAATCGCTGAGCTTCAGATACGTCGTGACGAGGATGTACCAGGGGATGAGCCCGCCCTGGAAGATCGAGGTGAAGTAGATGAGGAAGGAGAAGGTGTTGCGGCTCTTCAGATCCCGCCGCTGGAGCACATAGCCCGCCATAGCGATGAGCAGAGCACCTAGCAGCGTACCCGACACCGTCACCGTGATGGACACGCCATAAGCCTGCAGCACGTTCTGCGGGTAGGTGAAGATGGCATCGTATGCCTCGGTGGAGAATTTCTGCGGGATGAGGGCATACCCCTCACGCAGCACCGTGTCGTTGTCACTGAGCGACCCGGAGATGACCAGCAGAAACGGCAGCAGGCAGAAGGCCGTGAGCAGAATGATGATGATATAGCCAACGGTGTTGAACACCTTGTAGGATGCGGTTCGATTGATCATAGTCGTCACTCCTCCGTCACAAGCGGTTTAGAACAGCGCAAAATCTTCGTCGTAGCGCCGGATGGCGTAGTTGGCGCTGACCACGATGATCAGGCCGAACACCGACTGGTAAAGACCTGCCGCCGTACCCATTCCGATGTTGACGTTGAAGCGCAGCGACCGGAACACGAAGGTGTCGATGATGTCGGTGGTGGAAAAGAGGATGCCGTTCGTGCCGATGAGCTGGAAGAACAGATCGAACTGCCCGCGCATGATGCTTCCCAGTGCCAGCAGGAACAGGATGATGAACGTGGGCTTGAGCATCGGCAGGGTGATGAAGCGAATCTGCTGGAAGATGTTGGCACCGTCGATCTCTGCCGCCTCGTAGTAATCGTCACTGATGCCCATGATGGCCGCCAGGTAGATGACCGAGCCATAGCCCAGGTTCTTCCAGATGTAGAACGTGGGAACGAGGATGCGCCAGATCCATGGTGTGTTGTAGAAGTCATAGGGGTCGGCGCCCAGGCCTTTGAGGAACGTGTTGACGACACCGGTCTCATAGTTGAGCATGTTGTAGGCAAAGGTGCCGATGATGACGTAGGAGATGAAGTACGGTAGGAACATGATGGCCTGCGTGGTCTTGGTGAAGATGCGGCCGCTGACCCGGCTCAGAAGGATTGCCGTGGCAATCTGCATGGCGTTCCCCAGCAAGATGAAGATCAGGTTGTAGAGGACGGTGTTGCTGGTGATCGTCCAGGCCGTGCCGGAGGTGAAAAGGTATTTGAAGTTATTCAACCCCACAAAGGGACTGCCAAAGAGCCCGCCCTGGAAGTTGTAGTTGGTGAAGGCGTAGTAGATGCCCACCATCGGCAGATAGGAAAAGATGAAGAAGAACAGCAGCGTCGGCAGCAGGATGAGCATGAGAACCTTGTTCTTCCTCAGGTCATAGGCGATGTTGGTGAACGCGTTCTCACGCTTCACCTTCTTCGCCGGTGGGGTGGGGTTGGTGATGGTTTCCATCATGGGAATCCTCCTTGTCAGTGGATGCGTTGCGGTCTATTCCACGCCGAATAGCTGGCGGTTCCCCGCCTGCAGAGCCCAGTAGCCCGGCAGGGGGTTCTGGTCGATGTCGGTGATGCCCCAGTGGGTCTCGGTCGGGCAATCGTGCTCGCCACACTGCCAGCAGGGTTGGCTGTCGGCCCAGCGGAAGAAGAAATTGCCGATGCACGCTGGGTGGTCGGCGAAGATCGCCAGCGTCTGGCGGATGAACTCCGCCTGCAGGGCGGGGCTGTGTTCCTGGCCGTCCCAGCGGTTCTGCCAGGTTTTGGCGCGGCAGTTTTCGTTGTTGTAGTAGAGCTTGCGCTCGAGGTCGCGCTCAAAGGGCGCGGTGTAGATGGTGGAGAAGCCCCATTCGTTGATAAGGATGGGCTTGCCGGAAAGCGCGTGCATGCGGTCGATGTACTCCACCCAGTTCTGCGGCCCGCCGGGCTGCCAGCAGCCAAAGTAACCATCCAGCCCCAGGTAGGTGTAGGGCAGGTTCTGCCGGCGGTAGAGCTCCTCGGTGAGCCACAGCGCGTAATCGGTAATGTGTTCGCCAGCCACGCCGGCCAGGTTGATGCCAATGTTTGCCTGCGGGGCTGCCCGGTGGAAGGCCAGTGCCATCGTGCGGTTGAAACGAACGTTGTCCTCCCGGCTGGTTGGGCCGATGAACACGCCAAAGTCCGGCTCGTTGCCCAGCTGCCACCACGAGACCAGCCCCTGGGTCATGCGCACGATCTCTTCGATGCCGGCCTCCAGCGCCGCGTGGTATTCGTCGTCAGCGGGGGTACCCATCCATGCCGGGTAGCCCGGGTGCCACACTGTGTCGCCGGCGTCAGCGTCATAGTGCATGCTGCCCAGCGCCGGGGTAGTCACCAGCGGTTGAAACCCCTGACGGCGGTAGAGCACAATCTCCCCAATGGCCGCAAGAAACGCCGGGTCGTATTGCCCACCCACCCGGTCCAGCCAGGGGTAGGGGACATGCAGGCGGCACCAGCGGATGCCCGCCGCACGCATGAGCTCGAAATTTGGGTTCTCGTGATGGACGCAAAGGCCGGTCATGTGGTTCTGGCGCACGGTTTCATCCCTTTCCTGTTAGTTGCACTCGATTGCAGCAAGGCGACAAGAAGTCGGACAACGATGTTGACCAGGATGGTGCGGCGTTATGATTGTGTGGTGTGTGGTGGCG
>JAEWRW010000014.1 GCA_023398815.1 Bacillota bacterium | reverse complement strand
TCATGTTCAATCTCTGACTAAATCCCCACTCTTTCAAGTGGAGTTTTGCCTTTTTCACTCAAATGAATCGCGTTTGTGTTTCTCACTCTTCTTGCTCTATTCGGTTTTCAAGGTGCGCCTTGCTGTCCCTTTTGGCCCCGCCGTCCGCGACAGCTTTGTTAGGATACCAAACCCGGCGCCGATTGTCAACCACCTTTCTCAAATGATTTTAAACAAAAAGAAAAGGGCCCCCCGCACAATGCGGAGGGCCCATAGGAAGTACATGTTAGAACAGGAGAGCTAGCAACAGGATGAAGAACAGCACGGCCAGCAGACCGGCAAGCGCGCGCACCAAAAAAAGCATCCGCCCGGTGTTGAAGCTGCTGAACAAGCCGTTCATCTTTGCCCAATCCACCAGGGAACCAGCAAAAATGACCGCAAGCACAAACACCAGCGTCAATATAAACAGCAGAACAGCCCCCACCCAGGGGATGGTCGCCTTGACGCCACCGGCCAGCTTATGAAACTGGAAGGCCTGGGTCATAAGGGTATAATCCGCCGCCGACAGCTCCACACCCCAATCGGCGGCGACCTTTATCGGCGCATTCTCCTGGTTGAGAGTAACGTTGACGATGCGCTTCTCATCCAGCGTTACGGTGGCCTCGTGTCCCTTCACCGTGGCAAACGCCGTGTCATTGAGCCCAATGGTCGCGATTCCCTTCGCCTGCGCCCAAGACCACGTGTTGGTCCCCTCGGTGTAGAGCAGCGTCCCATCGCCGGATCGCTGCACTTGATCCGGCAGGGCCGAACAGCCGGCCGCCAACGGCACCAACAGGCATAACAGTAACAGTAACAGTAATATGGTCCATCCTTTGCGGTACGTCATCTCTCAACGCCCCTCCCCGGTCATTCTTTTGTTTGTCAAACCATTGTCCCGTCTTTGGTTCTATGTATGGTATTGTATCATATTGCGTTTGAAAGTGGAAAGTCCCTCCCGGCAGAACATGACAGCTTTCCCGGCTCTCGTCATTGATGAGAGATTGTGTTGTATCAAGTCCCTCGAAAATCATTTGTGTTATGCGAACGTTTGTGCTATTCTTGTGGCAGCAGAGGTGGTACCTATGGACTTAGCCGATAAGCTCACCATTCTAGGCGAATCAGCAAAATATGACGTTTCCTGCTCCTCCAGCGGTTCGGGCAGCCGGAAGGGCTCCTTTGGCAGCACGGCAGCCCCCGGCATCTGCCACGCCTGGTCTGGCGATGGCCGCTGCGTGTCGCTGCTCAAAATTCTGATGACAAACAAGTGCATGTATCGGTGCGAATATTGCGCCGTGAACACCAACCGAGACCTGCCTCGCGCCGAGCTCACCCCCACCGAGATTGCCGACCTGACCGAATCCTTCTACCGGCGCAACTACATCGAGGGTCTGTTCCTCAGCTCCGGCATCGTGAAGAGCCCTGACCACACGATGGAACGGATGGTGACGGCCATCGAGCTGCTGCGCAACCGGGGGTTCGGCGGCTACATCCACGTCAAAGGCATCCCCGGGGCCAGCCGGGCGCTGCTGGAGCGAGCCGGACGCCTGGCCGACCGCGTCAGCGTCAACATCGAGCTGCCCAGCGAAAAGAGCCTGAAATTCCTCGCCCCGGATAAATCCGCCGAGACCATCCTGCGGCCCATGGGTTTACTAAGCGGGCTCATCGAGGCCGGCGCGGAGGAGGCCAAGGCACTGCGGCACGCACCTGTCTTTGCCCCGGCGGGGCAGTCCACCCAGCTCATCGTCGGCGCATCGCCGGAGCAGGATCTGACCATTCTCAAACTGTCCGAAGCGCTATATAAGAAATATAGGCTAAAGCGTGTATACTATTCCGCCTTCATGCCAGTGACGCCGACGCCCAAACTGCCCGACCTGCGGGAGCCGCCGCTGCTGCGGGAACACCGGCTTTATCAAGCCGATTGGCTGCTGCGCTTCTATGGTTTCCAGGCCAACGAAATTCTGGAGGCCCAGGAGCCTGACCTGGACTTGGCGCTGGACCCGAAGAGCGCCTGGGCGCTGCGTCACCCGGAGTTCTTCCCTGTGGACTTGGCGACGGCCCCAATGGAAGCGCTGCTGCGGGTACCGGGCATTGGGCAGGTGTCGGCCACACGCCTGGTGCAGGCCCGGCGCTTCGGGGGATTGTCCTTTTCTGACGTACGCAAGGCTGGCGTGGTGATGAAACGCGCCTGCTACTTCATCACCTGCCGCGGCGGGTTCCTGCCGGAGATTCGTCTCTCAACCAACCAACTTCGCATGCGGTTGCTTCCGCTCTCCCGCGTCCCGCAGATCACTGGCGGTACCCAGCTTTCCCTTTTTGACAATGCAGCGCCTGATGCCTACCGGGCGCTGAGCCAGTGAGGGCCACCATGGATACAATTTACGTCACCGACGGTAGTTGGGAAGGGCTTCTCTCCGCCGTGTACGACAGCTGGTACCAGAGGGGGGACAACGTCCGCAACATTCTGCCCGCCCTGCCCGAGCAGCCCGACTTCCTCATCACCTACAAGACCATCCGCACCAACGAGGCCAAGGCCGAGAAGGTGTTTGAGGCGATGGATACCAAGCTTTCCAGCCAGTCGTCCCAGCGGGTGATGCTCTGCTGGTATTCAGAAGAACCCGATGCCGGCCGGAATATCCTCAACTACCTTCGTCTGGGCTTTGCCACCGGCCCCACGGTGGACGAAATGGTGCTACACCGTTTTGTGCGCCCCGTGCATGACGCCGCCGACCGTGTCGCCTTTGAGGCCCACCGGTTGAAGGGCCTGCTGCGCTTCCACCGCACCAAGCAGGGGCAATACTGTTCCGTCATTGAGCCTGACTTTTTTATCCTGCCGTTGCTGGCCGAGCACTTCGCCGACCGCATGCCAGACGTACCCTGGCTCATCCATGACCGGGGGCGGCAGGTCAGCGCGGCCTATGAGAATGGGGAGTGGACGCTGGTTGCCGGGCGGCTGGTGGATACCGTGCAGGCCCACGACACCGAGGACGAAACCCAGGAAATGTGGCGGCGTTACTTTGACGCCATGGCTATAGAAGGTCGGATGAACCCGGCGCTGCAGCGCCGCTTCATGCCCCGCCGCTACTGGAAGCACTTGGTGGAAAACCCCACCGGTGCGCTGGCCAAAGCCCTGCAGAAGGGCTGAGCTTCCAGGCTCGATCTCTACGCTTTATTCGCTCGGTGGCATATTTATACATCCATCAGTCGCGGTTATCTGCGGTGCTCCGGTTTTCAACCTTCGCTGTGCATTCTTTACCGATTCGCACTAGTAAGTCAATAAAGCGGATTCCTCTTCCTATTGTTGTTATCCAGCATTGCACTTGCTTCCGTATGCACCTTGGAGCGTTTCCGTCCCCGTTGCCAACGAAATTTGCGGGCAGAAATCTGCATATTTATTCATAACATTGTTGACTTTATTCTTGCGCGTTGCTATACTGTCGTCGAGAGAATCGACAGGAGGAGTCTGAGATGAAAAAGTTTGCATCGCTTGCCCTGACCGTGGCACTGTTGGCCACTCTGCTGACTGGTTGTGGCTCCAGCACCGATTCGCTGGCTAAGATCAAGAAGGCCGGCAAGATCGTATGGGGCACCAACGCCCAGTTTGTCCCCTTTGAGTCCAACGTCAACGGCACCGTCGTGGGTGTGGACGCTGACATCGCCGCCAAAGTGGCCGAGCGTATCGGCGTGACGCTTGAGGTTTCCGACATGGAGTTTGACTCCCTGCCCGCGGCCCTGGCCTCCGGCAAGATCGACTTCATCGGCGCTGGCTTCACCAAGAACGAAGAGCGCGCCAAGACCATGGACTTTTCGAGCGAATATTTCACCGCCCGTCAGGTCGTCATCGTGAAGGCTGACGACACCGCCATCGCTTCTGCCGACAACCTAAAGGGCAAGACCCTAGGCGCCCAGAATGGCACCACCGGTGACCTCTATGTCGCCAGCGAAGTGGAAGGCGCTACCGTGCAGCGCTATGACAACATCGCCCTCGCCGCCCAGGATCTGAAGAACGGCAAGGTGGACGCCGTCATCGCCGATGACGTGCCCGCCCAGATCATCGTGGGGCAGGTGGAAGGCCTGAAGATTGCCGACGTGCAGCCCTACGACGACGAGAAGTACGCCTTCGCCGTGCGCAAGAGTGACGCTGCCCTGCTGGCAGAGATCAACGCCGTCATCGACGAGATGGTCGCCAACGGTGAGATCGACACTCTGGTCAAGAAGTATTCGGTCGGCGAATAACACCAACCAAACTGTGTTTGAGCGGGACTTCGGTCTCGCTCAAATTCTGTTTCCAGCAATCTGATACCGGGAGGGCCCATGGGCATCATCAAGGCGCTGTCTGACGCCATTTACACCAACCTCATCCGTGAGGATCGCTATCTGCTGTTTTTGAAAGGCCTGGGGCTGACGATGCAGGTGACGCTCTACGCCGTGCTCATTGGCGTGGCCATCGGCCTGCTGGTCGCTGTGGCGCGCATCCTCAAGCTGAAGGGGCTGCAGCGCGTCGCCAAGCTCTACGTCGACATCATCCGCGGTACGCCGGTCGTCGTGCAGCTCATCATCATCTACTATGCCATCCTTGGCAGCAGCAGCTGGCCCAAGGTGCTGGTTGCTGCCATCGCCTTTGGCATCAACAGCGGCGCCTATGTGTCCGAGCTCATCCGCGCTGGCATCCTGGCGGTGGACCGTGGGCAGCTGGAGGCCGCGCGCTCGCTGGGCCTGTCCTACTTCCAATCCATGCGCTTCGTCGTCATCCCCCAAGCCATCAAAAACATACTGCCGGCCCTGGTCAGCGAGGCCATTGTGCTCATTAAGGAGACGGCGGTCTGCGGCTACATCGCGCTCGACGACCTGACCCGCGCGGGCAACATCATTCGCGGGCGGACGTTCGACCCTTACACGCCGTTCATCCTGGTGGCCCTGATCTATCTGTATGTGACGTCGCTGCTGTCGATCTTCGCCGGCAAGCTGGAATGGAGGTTGAGACGCGGTGATTAAGGTAGAGAACCTGCACAAGACCTTTGGCGAGCTGGAAGTTCTCAAGGGTGTCTGGGCAGAGATTGGCAAGAGCGAGGTCGTCTGTGTCATCGGTGCCAGCGGCTCGGGCAAAAGCACCTTCTTGCGCTGCCTGAACCTGCTGGAGGAACCGACTGCCGGTAAAATCTACATCGAAGGCGTAGAGCTTCTGGAGCATCGCAAAGAGATTGACCGCCTGCGGCAGAAGGTCGGCATGGTGTTTCAGCAGTTCAACCTCTTCCCCAACCACACGGTGCTTGGCAACATCACGCTGGCGCCTGTGCAGACCGGCAAACTCTCCCGTGCCCAAGCTGAGGAAAAAGGCCGGGAGCTGCTGGCGCGCGTGGGTCTTTTGGACAAGGTCGACGAGTACCCGGCGCGGCTCTCCGGCGGGCAGAAGCAGCGCGTGGCCATCGCACGGGCGTTGGCGATGGACCCGGACATCATGCTCTTTGACGAGCCAACCTCGGCGCTGGACCCGGAGATGGTGGGCGAGGTGCTGGGCGTCATGAAACAGCTGGCCGCTGACGGCATGACGATGGTCATCGTTACCCACGAAATGGGCTTTGCCCGCGAGGTCGCCCACCGCGTCCTCTTCATGGATGAGGGGATCATCGCCGAGCAGGGGCCGCCGGAGCAGATCTTCACCAACCCGGAGAAGCCCCGCACCCGCGAATTCCTGTCCAAGGTGCTGTAGGAGGAATCCATGCAATCCGCTTTGATCGTATACATCGCCCTCACCGTGTTGCTGGCGGTTCCCATTGTTTGGTTCGGCGCCAAGAACCTGCTGGACCGGAAGTCCAAGCAATCGCAGCGCATCGGCATGACCGCACTGGCCGCAGTGTTACTGCTGGCTCTGCTGGCGCTTGGCACCACGCTCTACCAGTTTACCCTGCGGAGCCAGCCCCTGCTCGTCATCGACCAGTTCGCCACCCAGTGCCAGGCCGGTGCCACCCGCGATTCTCTGGTGAGTGACGGTCTGCTGTCCCCTGAGGCCAGCGACCTGGACGCTGCGCTGGCTGCATTGCAAGCCGGCGACCCGGTGGTGCGCCTGTCCAAGCCGGAGGAGGACAGCGAGACCTACAACCTGTTGGTGAACGAGGATGCCCCCACGGTTGTACAGATCACATTGCAGCAATCCGGCAATTACTACGTCGTGTCGCAGGCCACCCTGCTGCCGCAGGCCGACGCGGCAACCGCCGTAGAAGAGCAGTCCTTCACGGAAGTACACTGAACTGCCCAACAGAAACCAAAACAGCACGAACCATGTTCGTGCTGTTTTTTATGGAGTTGCCTCTTACGCGTTGCCTCCCCCCGCCAACCGCACGCTGTGAGACGTCAGTTTCGTGTCAGCGCGCCTGCACGGAAAGCTTTGTAGAACTCCACCGCCCACCAGTGGGGTTGGGTGCGAATGCCCAAGCCGCAGAGCTTATCGAGCGCCTTGCCGATGCCCTTTTTGCGGATGAACTCCCGCATCCGCTGGGAGGAGGGATCATCCGCGTCGTCCCAAAGGAACACGGCGGCCAATGCCGCGCTGAGGTAAACCGGCTTCCCCTTCTGCTTGAGGCTCAGGTGAATGGCTTGCACCAAGGGGCCGTTGCGGTCGATGAGGTCAAGGGGATCGCGGCAGAGCGCAGCACATTCCCAGTCAAAGGCTGGCTCCCGGTACCTCGCTGCCCAACGCTCGGCCCAAAGGGCGCCATCCTCCGGCACCAGGCCATGCTTGGCTGCCAACGCCCGGCAAGCTTCCGCTAAAGCTTTCATCAAAATCGCCGCAGCTTTGTCGTTCTCCAGTGTCTGAGACAGGGTGCGGCACCCAGCCGCAACGCCCAGATGTGCTGCCAGTCGCTCCCCAGTACGCTCCAGCAGGATATAGCGCTCCAGCGCCAGTGCAAAGGGCCGCACCGGCGTCACCGGCGTGCCCTGCCAATCAGCCAAAGTCTCTCCATCCACCAGCAGTGCGCCATCGGCCTCGGCGACCCAGCCGTCGGCCGTCTCCACCGCGCGTCCTTCCAGCAGGCACTGGACGGTCGTCATTCCCTCGACGGCCTCTTGGCCTTCACGCCCCAATGCGTCCTGGAGCTCTACCTTGAGTCGCTTGTGCGGCCCGGGACCACCCTCGCAGCAGAGCACCAGCGGCGACGCTTCGCCCCGCTGCCACCGCAGCTTCAGCCCGCCGACCAACGAGGAGAGCATACCCGGCCACTCCTCACGCGTGGTGTCCGTCAACAGCAGGTCAGCCTGTGCTACGGCATCCGCAGCCTCCGGTGTGCCCCATTGCCGGCAGCCCAGCCCCGTCAGCGGCAGCGTCTCCACCCCCAGGCGTCGCACGACTGCATCATTTGGTAGAGCCGTCCGCTCACTCAGAAGGGTAACCTCATAGCCCGCTGACCGCAACAGCGGTACCACGACACCAATGGCCGTTGGGCGGCCACCACACACCACCGCACGTCTGTTCAAGCTGAAGCGATCTCCGTTTCGCGCTTGATCTCAGGGTCGGCAAACACGTCGGATTCATCCATGCTCTTAGTGGAAAACTCGGACACCACCGCACCATCGGGGCCGCCCTGGAACCAGTGCCAGGTATTGGGGAACAGCGTGTATTGCTCACCGGGGCGCAGCACAATCTCGTGGAAGACGGTGTATGCGCCTTCGGGCCGCTGGGGCGGTTGGGTGCGCGGGGCGTCCGTCGGCTGCCCCTCCACATACAGATATACCTCACCGGCGCGGCAGCGGAAGGTTTCTTCCTTGCCGGGTCCGCCAGCAACCGGCGGATGGCGGTGCTGAGGGCAGGTCTGCCCAGGCAGCAGCACCAGCTCCTTAGCACAGCAACGGTCGGTGTTCACATACGTCAACAGCTGCAATCCGGTCGAGGTGAGATTGCTCAGGCCAAAGTCAGCCACTTCCACCCTGTTGCGCTCCTCTTCAGTCACCGCGATCCCCGCCTGATCCAGCGCCTGCAGCGCCCGGTCAATCGCCTCCCGGTGTTCCTGTTTCGTCAGCATGACAGCTCCTCCCTCGGTATTCAAATCGTCTTCATTGTAGCAGTGTGGCAACCATCCGACAACCCCACAAGATTGCGGCATCCAGGGGCGATCTCCTGCCGATCCTGCCCAAAAGAAAAGTCGCAGCAGAGGCACCTGTTGGGGAAGCAACTGCGTGGGGGAAAAAAGAAACCGCCCGATGATTCGGACGGTTTCTCTTTTGCTAGATGGATGGATTACTTGTTGGCAGCCATCCAGGCGTCCAGCTGCTTCTGAGCCTCGGCGATGATCTCGTCGATGCCAGCGCTCTTCAGGTTCGCCAGGTGCTTGTCGTAGTTGGTAGCAGGATCCACCGCGCCGGTGCGCAGAGGACGATCGAGCTCCGTACGCACGTTGTTCAGAGCGGCGATCTGGGTCTCAACCGGGGTGGGATCGAAGAAGAAACCAGTGGTGAAGTTGATCTTCGCGCCATCGGACACGGCCTTCAGCTTCTCGTTCTTGGTGGGATCTTCATCGGTCGTGATGTACTGGAGGTACACGTTGCCCATCATCCACTGGGGCAGCTTGCCCTGCCACTTCTTGTCACCAACCAGCTCGACGATGCCTTCCTTGTCGGTCTTGTTGTAGTTGACGCCCTCGATGCCGAAGCAGAGCGTGTTGATGACGTCAGCATCGGTGTGGAGCAGCTCCAGGAACATCATGGCCCGCTGGGGATCCTGCGAGGTCACCGGGATGGCCTGCATGGAACCGGACATGTGGGTCGTGTTGACGTAACGGGTCTGGGTGAACTCCACGTCGACGTAGTCAGCAGTGGTGTCAGCGTTGTAAGCCTCGAGCTCGTCAGCCTTGACGTTCTCGCCCTTGACCGGCTGGGGGTTCACGAGGAACTTGCCGGTGGTCAGGATGTCATTGACGCTGAAGTTGGTGTTGGCCGAGTCGGGATGGAGGTAACCAGCCTTGGCCCACTTGTACATCAGGTCAACGTGAGCGCGCTGCTCGGCGCTTTCCCACACGTTCATGACCTTGGTGTCACGGCCATCGGTCCACACGCCGATATCATCGGTGATGCTGATGGAGGTGAAGGGGGTATCCAGCCAGCCGCCATCGGTCAGGTAGGCGGTGCCGTCGGCGTTGTCCTTGTGGTACTGCTCAAGCCAGGGCTCGAGGTCCGCGGTGGACTTGATGGTGTTCTTGTCCCAGTTGTACTTGGTCAGAACGGCGTTGTTGAACACCAGACCGCCGGGCACGCAGGTTTCCTTCAGGGTCGGGACAGCGTAGTTCTTGCCATCAATGGCGGAACCCTTGATGAAGACGTCGGCGCCCAGCAGCTCGCAGGTCTTGGGGGCGTACTGCTGCATGAGCTCGGTCACATCAGTGAAGTAACCCTGACGAGTCCAAGTCTGATAGTTCTTCCAGGCGGCGGTGAAAGTAAGGTCATACTTCTCACCGGAGCCGAGCAACGTAGCAACCTTGTTGTCGTAGTCATTCCAAGACTGCATGTTGAACTTGATGGTCGCGTTGATCTTGGGCTGCAGCAGCTTGTTGGTGGCTTCCTCAATGGCGGTGATGCCATCGTCGGCGCCGTCGCACAGATACAACCAGTCGATCTGATAGGCATCCAGAGTCGACGGGTCAACCGAGGCAGCCGCATCGGTAGCAACGGCATCGGTCGCCGCCGCCGTGGTGGCTTCAGCGGACGCTTCCGCGGACGGGGCAGCGCTTTGGGCGGGCGTGCTGGAGCAACCAGACAGCAGAGCGCCGGCAAGCAGAGCCACGGCGAAGATCGCGCTGAGCAGCTTGATGTGCTTGTTCATGAACTTTCCTCCCTTTTATTTTCTTGCAGGTTTCGCCTGCAAATTGAAACCTCATTCGTGTAGGGGCATTAACCCTTGACCGCGCCGATCGTCAGACCCTTGACAAAATACTTCTGGAAGAAGGGGTAGGTCAGGATGATCGGGCCGACCGTGACGACCGCCATGGCCATGCGGAAGGTCTGGTTGGGCATATCAGCCAACTCAGTGCCCAGCGTGCTGGTCGTAGACGAAGTACTTGTCATCATGTCGCGGATGTACTGAATGCTGGTCAGCACGCGGTAGATCATAAACTGAAGGTTGGAGACATCAGAGCCACCGTTGGTCAGCAACAGGCACTGGAAGAAGTTGTTCCAGATGTTGATGACCGAGAACAGCGCCACCGTTGCCAGACCAGGGATTGCCAGCGGCAACACGATCTGGATCAGCGTTCGGAACTCGGTTGCACCGTCGATACGCGCTGATTCCACGATGGCGTCTGGCACCTGTTCGTTGTAGAAGGTACGCATGACGATGACCCAGAACTGGTTGAACGCCAGCGGGATGAAGAGTGCCAGAAGGTTGTCATACAGCCCAAGCACACGGCAGATGATGAAGTAAGGAACCAGACCACCGCCGAAGAGCATGGTGAAGAAGTTGAAGAAGGTAAAGAAATTCCGGAAGCGGAAATCCCTGCGGGACAGCGGATAGGCGTAGAGTGCCACCAGAATGACGGTGATGACTGAACCCGCTAAGGTAGATACAATCGTATTCATGTAGATGCGCGGAAGGTTACCTGCTGCCGTATTCAGGAATTTGTAGGCATGCAGCGTGAACCCACGGGGAAGCACACCATAGCCACTGGCCAAAATCTGTGTCTCCGTCGACAGGGAGACGGAGATGATAATCAGGAAAGGCACAACACAAGCCAACGAACCCAGAATGAAAAACAGGTGAAGAATTAAGTTGGGAACGGTGCCAATCGTGTTGATCTCACGGTGCTTTCTCTTTTTGACAACCGGGCTGGCCGGCATATTTTCGCGAATTGTTGTCATTTCTACTTACCCACCCTCTCCTAGAAAAGTGCCATCTCAGGCCGGAACTTACGCACGACCATGTTGGTCATCAGTATCATGATGAAGCCAACGACTGACTGATACATACCCGCTGCGGCAGGCAGACCCAACTTGGAGTTGCTGCGCATGGAGTTGTACACGTAGACGTCAATGGTCAGGGTGACCGGCCGCAACACGCCCGAGCCGTTGGGCAGCGTGTAGAAGAGGTCGAAGTTTGAACGGAAGATGTTACCAACGTTCAGAATGGAGAGCAACACCATCATGGGGATGAGCTGAGGGATGGTGATCTTCCAAATCTGCTGCCACTTGCTGGCACCGTCGATGGCTGCGGCTTCATTGAGCTCCTGGTCCATGCCCGTAATGGCCGCCAGGTAGATGATGGAGCCATTGCCCGTATTTTTCCAGAAGTTTACAATAATGATGATCCATGGCCAGAGGCTGGTCTGTTGGTACCACTGCACCGGTTCACGGCCCATGGACTTGAGCACTTGGTTGAACACACCGTACTCATTGTTCATGAGGGCGTAGACGAGGTAGCTGACCACGATCCATGAGATGAAGTAAGGGAAGAAGAAGATCGTCTGGTAGAGCTTGGCGGTACGACGCTGGCGAAGCTCACTGATGGCGATGGCCAAGCCAACGCTGAGGATGAGGCCCAAAAAGATGAACACCAGGTTGTAACCCACGGTGTTGCGCGTCATAATCCACGCGTCAGCGTTGGAGAAGATAAACTTGAAATTCTGTAACCCGATCCATTTGCTCTTCACAACGCTGTTGATGAACACGTTGCTCAGAGGCCACATGGTGCCCTTGGCCGGCATCTGAACCATGTAGTTCTTGAACGCCACGACCAGGCCGGGCATCGGGATGTAACAGAAGAGAATGAGCCAGATTGACCCCGGCAAAACCATCAGCACATACTCGATGTGCCGCTTGATCTCGCCGATGCCCCAGCGATGGACTTTCTTCGCTGCCAGCGCCGCCTTGTTCGCTTCCTGCAGTGTCGCCATTACCAAACCCCCACACACAAAAGTTACGCCACAAAACAACGCGTTTTGTGAATACTGACCAATAGAATCGTTTCCTCAACGCCTGTATTATAATATGACGATATGCCTTTGTCTACACGTTTTTTACAAAACCGAGGCCATTTTAGCAGGTAAATTTAGTCCATTTCAATAAAGCAATGAACAAATCATGAACAAGTGCGGGCATATTTATTAGGGAAATTGCATAATGTGACGGATTTACAGGCATTCATGCGCAAAACGCACAATACTTCAGCCGGTTAAAACAGTGCCGGCGGACAAAGCCCCTGTCCGCCGGCACCGGGTGGGAGGGCGCGTGCCGCCGCGTCTCTTCATTGCAGTGTCAGGCCTGTCTCTGCCTCGATGGCCGCCAGCGCGGCGGCGATCTCCTCGCCCTCCAACACCTCCAGCCGCAGGGTGAAGCGGCGGGTGCCAAAACCCTCGATGGTTTGAAGCGTACCGCGCTGCCGCTCGGCCGCCTTGCCCTCCACGTGGCAGTTGGCAGGCTCCAGCCCCAGTGCATAATCGCCGGCGGCCAGGCACTTCCACTGGTTCATCACCGGCAATTCGTCAACGTTGTAGCGCAGGGCTACCGCCAACCCGAGCTTCCGGTTCCACACCACCGCGGCGGTGGTGCCATCGGGGGCGGCGGGCATGGTGTGGTAGAAAACCTGCTCCCGATACCCCTCCTGCGGCTGGTCCATGCGCCGCCACACATCCAAGCCCTGGGCCGCGTCGGCGTCCCGCGGGGCGCTTGCCACCCCGGCGGGCAGCAGCAGGTCGGTATCGGCCGACAGGAACGGGAAACCAAAGTTGATGTGATAGAGCAGCATCAGGTTCTGCGGCACGTGGGATTCGTTGTCCACCCGGTCGGCAATGGTGATGGACCGGCGGCCCAACCCCGTTTCGATGGTGCGGTGCAGCACAAGGTTCTCGCCAAAGAGGGCCGCTTCCCGCATCTCTCCCTCCAGCCGGATGTCGTACTCATCCCCCCGCCAGCCGGCGTGGACGGCAACGTGCTCGGCGGGAGTATTGCCGATGCGCCCATGCAGGGTGTGGGTCTCTCCCCCATCCAGTGAGCCGGCCCCGGCGCTGCGCAGCCCACAGGTGAACAGCAGGCCACCCTGGGCGTAATGGTAAAACTCGTTGTGCGGGTTGAAGTATTGCGGTGCGGTGAGCCCCGGCTTGGCCAGGAACGACAGGTTGATGCCCTTATACTCCAGGGCGAAGAGATCCATGCACTTGTCGGGCAGCACGGTGAAGCGCAGTCCTCCGCCGGTTGTGACCTCCATGGCTCGGCAGCCGCCGGCCCGCCCATCGTCGTAGCGCAGGGGGCGCACCCCGGCCAACTGCCCCAGGTGCCCCACGCTGTTGAGGATCTCGCTCCGGGTCATCTCCCGGCCCATGAAGTTCGCCATGTCTGCATCCTCCTGTATTCGCTTGTTAGGATTGGGCGGTACGCAACGCTTCCAGCGCCACCCCGGCGGCGGCGTAGTCGCCCACCGTGTCGCCCAGCGCCGCCGGCACCACCCGGCAGCAGGCCAGTGCCTCGGGCAGGGCCTCGGCCGCCAGCACGCGGCGCATCTCCGGCTCCAGCAGCGCCGTCTGCCGGGCATAGATGGAGCCAATGACGATGGCATCAGGGTTGAAGAGATCGACGATTACCGCCAGCCCCCGGCCCAGCATATGGGCACAACGCCGGTAGACCGCCAGCGCCCGTTCGTCACCGGCGTGGGCCAGCGCAGCCAGCTTTGCCGCCGTAATACCCGCCGGGAACCCTTCGATCTCCACCGCGGCCCGGGCCAACCCGGCCCCGCTGCACCACCCCTCAAAGGAGCCACGCTTGCCATAGCCCTCGGGGCCGTCGTCGGTCAGGCGCAGGTGACCCACCTCGCCGGCGTTGCCGTTGGCACCCTCGAAGAGCCGGCCATTGAGGATGAGCCCGCTTCCCATGCCGGTGCCAAAGGTGAGGAAGACGAGGGTGTCGCTGCCCCGCCCCGCACCCCAGCGCCACTCGGCCAGGGCACAGGCGTTGGCGTCGTTGCACAGCGCCGCCGGCACGCCAAAGGCCTGCCGAAAGGGGGTGAGTACATCGATGACATCCCAGCCTGGCAGGTTGGGCGGCGAAAGCACCAGTCCTCGCCGGCTGTCGAGCGGGCCGCCGCAACTCACGCCCACGGCATCGGGGGCACGCCCCGCCGCCTGCACCAACCGCCGCGCGGCGTCCAGCAACCGGTCCAGGGCCGCCTGCGGGGTACCCGGCGTCGGGAATGCCTCCTGCCCCAGGAAGTGCAACTCGTCCTCGCACGGCACCGACAGCGTCACCGCGCACTTGGTGCCGCCGATGTCCACTCCGCACAGCACCGGCTCGTGGAGTTCCTCGGTCATACCTGCGCCTCCCCTACTGATCGAAAAAAGCTGCCTCCACCGCCGCACACAGCGCGTGGTAGACCGGCAGATGGTATTCCTGCACCAGGTAGGTCTCGTCAGCAGGCACGCGAATGGCCACATCGACCAACCCCGCTGCCGCCCCGCCCCGTTGCCCGGTCAGCGCGATGGTGGTGAGGCCCAGCGCCCGCGCCGCCCGCAGGGCGTTGCACACGTTGGCCGCCCCACCGGAGGTGGAAAGCCCAAGGAGCACATCGCCCGGCCTACCAAAGGCCACGACTTGCTGGGCAAACACATCCTCCCCGCCGATGTCGTTGAGGGCCGCTGTGAGCAGTGCCCCGTGGGCCGTGAGGTCGATGGCCGGCAGTCCCCGTTGCAGGCGGGCGGCCAGCGCCGCACCTTCCTCCCCCTGTGCGGCAAAGGCCTGCCGCTGGGCCTCGGTCAAGGGCCGACGGCGCAGGAAGCCCTTCAGCAGTTCCCCCGCGATGTGCCCGCAATCGGCCGCGCTGCCGCCGTTGCCGCACAGCAGCACCTGGCCGCCACCGCGGTAGCAGGCAATGAGTGCCGCCGCCGCCGCCGCGATGCTCCCCCGGCAAGCCTCCAGCGCCGGCAGACGGGCAAGCAGCGCTTCCACCTCCGGCCGAATCACACCATCCATGGCAATCCCTCCCAATGGCATCATGATAGCAGGAATCCCCCGGCGCTACAACGGCGGCATAGCCGCGCCGCCCCACGCATACCCTGTGGGGAAGGGGGGAATGTGCCATGGCGAACTCTTCTGACATTCGCCAAAAGGACGTCATCAACATCACCAACGGCCGCCGCATGGGCACCATTGTGGACATGCACTTCACCGCCGACGGGCGAATCAGCTCCATCGCCGTGCCGGGGCCGTTCAACATCGTCGGCATGATCCGCGGCAACCGCTCCGACGTCGTCATCCCCTGGGAGAGCATCGTGAAGATCGGTGAGGACGTCATTTTGGTGCGGGTGGACGAAGGTGGGCGGGGCCTGCCGACCGACCCCTGACTAGACACACCCCAATAAACATAAAATAGACACAAAATAACAATATGTGGTATACTGGCTGCAGCGAACCACGGGGAGGAACCGATATGCGCTGCATGTACTGCAACCACACCGACAGCAAGGTAGTGGACTCCCGCCCGACCGAGGACGGCTGGGCCATCCGGCGACGCAGGGAGTGCGTCGGTTGTGGCAAACGCTTCACAACCTATGAGAAGATCGAGAACCCCGTCATCCTGGTCATCAAGAAGGACGGTCGGCGCGAACCCTTCGACATTGAGAAGATTCAGCGCGGCGTCATCAAGGCCTGTGAGAAGCGCCCCGTCGCCATGAAGGAGATCGAGACGCTGGTCACCTCCATTGAAAAGCAGGTCTACAACTCCCTGGAGCAGGAGGTGTCCTCCGACCGGCTGGGCGAGATGGTGATGGAGGGCTTGAAGGAGCTCGACCAGGTCGCCTACGTGCGCTTCGCTTCGGTGTATCGGCAGTTCAAGGACATCAACACCTTCCGGGACGAGCTCAACAAGCTGCTGGTGGATTGAGCATGGCGCACGGCGGCTTTACACGAAACGAAACCAACGGCGTAACGACCTACGCCGTTTCTTTTTTGGAGCAGACGGGGCTGGTGCGGGCGGCATTCTCCACCCGCATCGGGGGCGTGAGCCAGGGCGAGACGGCCACGATGAACTTCAGCACCAAGCGGGCCGACACGGTGGAGAATGTGCGGGAGAATTACCGCCGGCTCTGCGCCGCCACCGGCATCTATCCAGCGCACCTCGTCGTCACCCGGCAGGTTCATGGAACAACCGTGTACGAGCCATGTGGCGACGAAGTCGTCGGCGTGGGCATCTTTGACGACCGAGTGAGCCCGGAGGCCGACGCTCTCATGACCGACCGGCGCGGCGTGGCGCTCGTCAAGCACAGCGCTGATTGCGTGCCGGTGTGGGTGGTGGACACCGCCACCCCGGCCATCGCCCTCATCCACGCCGGGTGGCGCGGCACCTATGAGGAGATCGTCGCCAAAACGCTGGCCCGCATGGCCGAGCGCTACGGCACCCTGCCAGTGAACTGCCTGGCGGCCATCGGCCCCTCCATCGGCCCTTGCTGCTTCGAGGTCGGCGACGACGTGGCTGACCTCTTTGCCGCCCGGTTCCCTGGCGACGACCTGGTGACACAACAGGATGGCCACCCCCATGTGGACCTGTGGCGCTGCAACGAGCGTCAGCTCCTGCGGGCCGGGGTGCCCGCGGCGTCCATCGCCGTGGCGGGCCTGTGCACGGCCTGTGACACGGCGACGTTCTACTCCCATCGGCGGGAACGTGGCCACACAGGGGTGATGGCGGCGGTGCTGGAGCTTCGCGGTTGACACTGCGGCGTCAGCCGCGATTTAGATGACTTATTCACATGCCCCCGAATCGCCCGCCGTACACGCTGCCGGGCGATTTCTTTACCGAGGTTCTCATACCGGGTTTCTAAGGAATGAATTCCGTCTACGGGTGGGTCTGGTGTCGCTCTTGTGCGTTTGCTCGTTTCCCTTCCGCCGAATAAATCGGCTTCGGTTCCATGCCGCCGCCCTCAAACCGGCATAAACAACGCGGAACGACCCGCTCCCCTTGGGGGAACGGGCCGCTTTTCTTGTCGCCGCTCTTACGCTTTTTCGGCCACCGGCACCCACAGTTCACAGCGGTAGGCCTTACTGTCGAGATCGCCGGCGGGGTAGACCTCTAACTCCGGCGTACCGGCGTGCTCAAAGCCGGAAGCGGGGAACCACTCGCCATAGACACGCTCCGTCACCGCTTGCAGTGACCGAGGCAGCTCACCCACCGCAGCAAAGACCGCATAGGTCTGCGCCGGAATAGCAAAGACCTCCAGCCCCGCAGGGCATTCCCCCTCCCCCGCCGCGGTGGCCACCGCATAGCGGAAGCACTGGGTTTCGGGGTCGAAATCCAGGCACAGGCCATAGAATGTGCCCTTGTTGCTGAGCTCGTTGAGCTGCCGCACCGTGCCGTCCTCATAGCAATGGTCCCAGAAGCGCGGAATCTCCACGCTGGCTGCCTCGGGGTTCACCGCGACGGCCTTGCCCCACAGCACGAGAGCGTCCTTCTTTTCCAACCGATACTCCATGTTCGTCTCTCCTTTCACCGATACCTGAAAGCGGAGACGGTTCATGGCGCGCAACGGAACCCCCAGCTCGCGCGCTGCCGAGGGCGTGACGCCATGGAACCGGCGAAAGGCCTTGGCAAAGGCTTCGGGCGTCTCATAGCCGTAGCGCAGGGCCACATCCAGCACGCGGGTGCGGCCCAGTGCCAGCTGCTGAGCGGCCAGCGTCAGCCGTCGGCCCCGCAGATACTCCTGCACCGTCATGCCGCAGAGCATGTAGAACATACGCTGGAAGTGGAACCGCGAGGACAGAGCCAAGCGGGCCGCCTGCTCCACATCAAAGGGCTCCTCCAGGCAATCCTCCAGGTAGTCCAGCGCACGGTTCATTGCCGTCAGCCAATCCATATAGGCGCTTCCCCCTTTCGCCTCTCCATGGTACCAGAGCGATGCGCCGCCGTCCGGTTCCCCCGTGCGCCGGTTAGACAGCACCCAACCCGTATCCCCATACCCTCTGTGGCACGCGCCTCCTTCAGTCTAGCATGGCAGGGGCAAAAACAAATCTCAGTTCGCGCGTCGCTTCCTGCGAACCAGCACCACCCCATAAGCCCCGATAGCCAACACGGCGACGCAGCCCAGTGCCAGCAATACCCACGCCACGGTCGAGGGCCCCTGCGGTGCCGCGGTTGCCTGCGCTGCCTCCGCGCCGCCGCCCAGCACACCGGGGTGTTCCTTGGCGTAGGCGATATCAGCTTGCAGATCGTTAGCCAGATCCTCCACGGTGAAAAGCTCGACCCCCTTCGACAGCTGTTCCGGCACCGTGTACGCGGCGGCCACCGTGTTGTCTGGCCGCAGCACATAATCGCTGGTGCCAACCATCAGGTAGATGGGAGTCTCCTCCGTCTTTCCATTGGGGTAGGCGGCAGCCTGCAGCGCCAGCGCCTCGCCCCTGCCCTTGATCCCCCCATACTTGTAGCCCTCTCCCTTGTCCACCACATCCATGACACCGATGGGCTCCTCCCCGTGGTAAAGAAGCACCTCGAATGCCTTGGGGTGCTGCAACACCTTCAAGAAGCCATCGACGCCTACTTTCACCGGCTCCCCCTTGTCCACAAACACTGGAAAGGCATCGAAGGCAGTGATGTCGGCGATCTCCTCATCCGTAAATTCGCTCAGGTCCGCGTCATCCTTGTGCCCCACGAGAATGTGTAGCCCTCCGTATTCATACAGGCGGCGCAGTTCTTCCTCCTGGGGCCAGGCGGACGATTTGGCGCTGTAGGTCTGCTCGAGGGACGTTGTCAAGGTTCCGTAGGGGTCGCTTTGGGCGACAGCCGTCGACGGAACCAGAATGGCAACCAAAACAAGACACAATATGAAACTGTAAAAACGCTTCATGTTTCATCCCCCTCATGTAAATTTATACAGAGTTGCGCTCCAAAAAAACCTATTTCTATAACCATCCACTACCTGATCACGAGTCTTGATGGTAAACTTCCCAACCTTAGTATCAGGATCCATGATTCGAAATTGAATATCTGGTTCTGTATCGTCATAACCTGTAATCAATACAGCGTGCCCGCTTCCTGAGCTAGGCAACATGGACAGCAATAGCGGCTTGTTCCCAACGACCTGCCCCATGATGACGGTGTTTGAAACCGTACCGCTGGTCAGCGTGCTATTGATGTTTCGGAGCGTATACAGATGACCACGAATTTGGGCGAGCGTTTGCCCTTCATTGCTGGCGCTTCCCAGGCAGTCCACACAGTACGTCCGTTGACTCACGGTAACGCCCTTCCTTGCCTTGATGATGGACACACTGCACGCCACCCAACACCAATTGCTTTGCTGCTGCGCAGTATAGGGGGCCAATGTATCGTACTTGTCGGGGTACGTGAGCGACTTTGTGCCAGCGGCAACGGGATATGCCAGCACCGTTGCGGGGGCCAGACCACCCAAAAAAAGGAAAAGTGCCAACGCGAGAGAAAGAACCGGTTTCCAGACGGAGTGCTTCATTTGTTACACCTCACCATCGATTGTATTTTAACAATATGATATATCAATTCTTTTTGCGATTTCACTAATTCGACAAAACTTTCAATCAATCGACATTCCCAGGCCCACCAAAGCAAGCTGTCCCAATAGAAAAAACGACGGGAACGCGTTTGCGTCCCCGTCGTGTGTTGTGCGTTTTGCTCAGATGGCCGGCTCCGGCAGCGGCTGCGCCGGCGTCCCCTCCAGTATGGCACGGAACTCCTCGCCGTCGATCTTCTCCTTTTCCAGCAGGAGACCGATGATCTTGTCCATCTTGTCGGCGTTATGGGCGATGATGTCGGTGGCGCGGCGTTCGGCCTCCTCCAGCACCGTGCGGATCTCTTTGTCAATGAGGGCGCTCAGTTCCTCCGAATACTCCCGCGCGTGGCCGAAGTCGCGCCCCACGAAGATTTCCTTGTCGCCGGCCAGGTAAACCGGGCCAAGCTCCTCGCTCATGCCATACTCGGTAATCATGCGCCGGGCGATGTCACTGGCGTGCTTGAGATCGCTGGTGGAGCCGGTGGACACATCACCCAGCAACTGCCGCTCGGCCACGTGGCCGCCCATGGCCATCGCGATGTCATCGAGCAGTTTTGCCTTGGTGATGAAATGCATCTCCTCCGACGGGATGGTCTGGGTGTAGCCGCCAGCCTGCCCACGGGGGATGATGGAAACCTCCTTGACCGGGTCGCACCCCGGCAGGGAGTGGGCCACCAAGGCATGGCCGGCCTCGTGGCAGGCCACCAGCCTACGATCCTTGTCGGTCACCTTGCGGCTCTTCTTCTCCGGCCCCATGGCCACGCGGTTGATGGCCTCGGTGATCTCCTGCATGGAGATCTTCTTCTTGTTGCGCCGGGCAGAGAGGATCGCCGCCTCGTTCATCACGTTCTCCAGGTCTGCCCCGGTGAACCACGGCGTCATCTTGGCGATGGTCTGCAGGTTCACGTCGTTGTCCAGGGGCTTGGTGCGGGAGTGTACGCGGAGCACCTCTTCGCGCCCCTTGGAGTCGGGGTAGCTCACGACGATCTGACGGTCAAACCGGCCGGGACGCAGCAGCGCCGGGTCCAGAATATCGGCGCGGTTGGTGGCCGCCAGGATGATGATGCCTTCGTTGATGTTGAAGCCGTCCATCTCGACGAGCAGTTGGTTGAGCGTCTGCTCACGCTCGTCGTGGCCGCCGCCCATGCCCGCGCCGCGGTGGCGGCCCACCGCGTCGATTTCATCGATGAACACGATGCAGGGGCTGTTGCGCTTGGCGCGCTCAAAGAGGTCACGCACGCGGGATGCGCCCACGCCCACGTAGAGCTCCACGAAATCCGAACCGGAAATGGTGAAGAACGGCACACCGGCCTCGCCGGCCACGGCCCGGGCCAGCAGCGTTTTACCGGTGCCGGGAGGGCCCACCAACAGCACACCCTTGGGGATGCGTGCGCCCAGGTCCAGGAACTTCTGCGGGCTCTTCAGGAACTCGACGATCTCGGCGAGCTCCTCCTTCTCCTCGTCCGCCCCGGCGACCTCGTTGAAGGTCACGGTGCGCTGGGTGCCGTCCACCATCTGCGCGCGGGACTTGCCAAAGCCCATGGCCTTATTCTGGTTGCCCTGCATCTGGCGCATGAAGAGGAACCACATGCCCCCGATGACCAGCACCATGATGAGGTAGGGCAGCAGGGTCGTGAGCCACGACTCCTCCGGCAGCGGCAGGTAATCAACCGCGAAGGGCCAATCCAGTTTGGTGACGTCGGCGACGGCCACGCCCTTCTGGGCGGCCACGATACCGTTGATGTCGGTTTCATAGTCCTTGGTCAGCACGGTTTTGAAGTCGTAGTTCTTGGGGAACTGCTCCTTTGTCACCTTGCTGTCTTGGTAGAGCCCAACGAGCAGACTCTGCCCCTCCACAATGTTGACGCGGGCGACTTTGTTGTCCTTCACCGCCGCCAGGAAATCCTGATAGGCCAGGTCCACCTTCTCGGTCTTGGTGCCGGTGATGCCTGGCATGAACAGGGACATCAGCAGTACGACGACGAATAAACCGACGAAGACCACTGCCCCCCGCATAAATACATTTTTCAAGCCCAGATCCTCCCAGGTAAAGCTAGAATGACGCAGTATTATTGTATTATACCACGCTGGGGTGGACGCCGCAACAACGCGAACGCCCACCGCCAGCGTATCACACCTGTTCGGATGGTTCGGTGACCTTGGTCACGCGGTTACCGCGCGGCCAGCGCCTCAAACCGCTCCACATTGGCGCGGATGACGTCGAGCGACCCCTGCCAGAAGGCACGATCCCGCACGTCGATGCCAACGCTCTTGCACACGGTGGCGATGTCGGCGCTGCCGGTGGCGGCCAGCAGGCGCTTGTACTCCGGCAGGAATGCCGCGCCGCGCTGCTGATAGAGCCCGTAGACACCCAGGCCGAACAGCAGGCCGAAGGCATACGGGAAGTTGTAGAAGTTGACCTCCATGTAGTAGTGGCCCTTGCACACCCACATGCAGGGGTGCAGCAGGTTCTCATCGAGGCCATCGCCGTAGGCGCGCTTCTGCGCCGCCAGCATGAGGGCGCGGCAGTCCTCGGCACTCAGCAGCCGGTCGGCCCGCGCCTCAAACACCGACGACTCGAAGTAGTAGCGGCTTAGGATGTCCACCACGACCTGGGTCGACTCCATGAGTTGGGCCTCCAGCAGGCCCAAGCGCTCACCGTCACTGGCCGCCTCGCCGATGGCCTTGTTGGTGATGAGCGTCTCAAAGAAGATCGAGGCGGTCTCAGCCAGCTGCATGGGGTAGTCGGCGTTGAGGACGCTCTCGTCCTTGATGCAGTGGGAGTGATAGCCGTGACCCAGCTCGTGGGCCAGCGTCGTCACCGCGTTGAAGCTGCCGTCGTAGTTGGAGAGGATGCGGCTTTCGCCAATCTCGTGGACGGAGGCGCAGAAGGCCCCACCCTGCTTGCCCTCTCGCGGCTCGGTATCCAGCCACTCCTGGGCGAAGGCGTTATCGATGAAGCCGCCCATGTCAGGGCTGATGGCGTTGAAGGAGTTGACGAGATAAGCCCGGGCCTCTTCCAGCGTGAAGCGCCGATCCACATCGCCCATGGGGGCGAAGAGATCGTAGAACGGCAGACCGCCCTGATGGCCCAGCATCCGGGCCTTCGCCTTGAGGTACCGGCGGAACACCGGCAGGTACTCCTCCATGGCTCCGATCATGGCGTCCAGCGTCTGGCGGTCCATGCGGCTTTCAAAGAGGGTGGACTCCAACGGGGAGGCGAAGCCCCTGAGACGGCACTTGGTCAGCACCTCACCCTTGATGCCATTGAGGCAGGCGGCGGCGCTCTTTTCAATCTTGGGGTAGCAGGCGAGTTCTGCCTCGTAGGCGCGGCGGCGCACGGCGGGGTCGGCGTCGTAGGCCAGGTTGCGCACCATGGGCAGCGTCAGCTTCTTCACTTCGCCGCCCTCTTCCATCTCGGCCATCACCGTGCTCGTCAGGGTGTTGTGCAGGTTGCTCCATGCCTTGGACCCGGTGATCTCCATCAGCGAGAGCGCCTTCTCCACGTCGTCGGAGAGCATGTATTTGGCATAGCCCTGGTTCTCCTCAAGGAAGAAGGCATAGGGCTGCAGGGCCGGCGCGGCGGCAACGATGCCGGCGAGCTTCTCCCCCAGGGCGCCCAGGTACTTGCGGAAGAGGACGGTCGCCTCCACGCCTTCGGCCTGCTTGTTGCTCAGGCGCTCAATCCAGGCGTTGGCATCGGGGTCCTCGGCCACCACGCTCATGCGCAGGTAGGCATATTCGAGCAGCCGCTGCAGCCGCAGGGAGTACTGCTCCAGCCGCTCGATGACGCCGGCGATGGCCACTGCCGGGTCGCCCTGCAGGCTGGCGCGGCAGTAGCCGGTCAGGTCTGCAATGCGCTCATCGAGCTCTTTCACGTCGGCGGTAAACTCGGCGCTTTCAAAGGATGGATACAGGCGATCCAAATTCCAATTCATCGTTTCCCCTCCTCATTGCCACGGCCGCCGGTACCTGCGGCCGTTCAGGTCATTCCCCGTCCTTGCCGGGCTCGGCGAAGGCACCCAGGTACTGGGCGCAGATGTCCATGGCGGCATCGACCTCCGCGTCGCCCTCCACCACACCCCGGCGGAAGGGCAACTCGGCCAGCAGCGGCACGCCCTCGCTCGCTAGAGCCTCACGGGCCTCGCCATCGTCAAAGAGCGGTACGCGCTCGCCACTCACCGGCGCGGTGACGTAGGCCATATTCTGCACGGCACCCAGTACCGGCACATTCATCTGCCGGCACATATTGAGCGCCTTCTTCACGATCATGGTGACCATGTCGTCGGCCAGCGACACCAGCACAACCCCGCCCACCGGCAGGTTTTGCAGGGCGGTGATGGCCGCGTCGCCCGTTCCCGGCGGCAGATCAATCAGGATGAAATCCTGCTTGCCCCAGAACACATCGGTCCAAAACTGTTTGATGACCCCGGTGATGACGGGCCCCCGCCACAGCACCGGCTGGTCCTCCTGCTCCAGCAGCAGGTTCAAGGACATAACCGGGATGCCGTCCCGGTCCTCCGGCGGCACAAGTCCAAACATGCCGTTGTCCACCTTGGCGCCGGCCACGCCCATCACCCGCGGCATGCTGGGCCCGGTGATGTCGGCGTCCAGCACGCCCACGCGGAAACCGCGGCGCTTCAGCGCCCGGGCCAACAGGGCCGTCACCGTGGACTTGCCCACGCCGCCCTTGCCGCTCATCACGGCAATGACCTGGCCGATCTGGTTGTTCTCGTTGTTCTCCACCCCGCAGTTTGTCTTCTGCTGCGGGGAACACTTGCTGCTGTTGGCGCAGCCCTCACAGTGCGACACAGTTGCCCCTCCATTGTTTGGAAATCACTGACGACCTCAATATAGACCAGCACACCTATTTTGTCAATTTTCGGGGGCCATACGCGCCGGCGCCGGGCGGTAACATTGCCCAACGTTGGACGGCGCAGAATACATGTGCAAAATCGCATATACGTTGTGACGCCAGCCGTGGTATACTAATAGAATAATGTGCCATCAAACAGCTGAACAGGAGAGCCATGAACAGCGTCCGCCACACGCCCGACCTCGCGCGCTTTGAGCAAGCCCTCAAGGCCCGCGGCCTGCGCCTGACCGCCCAACGGGTGGAGGCGTTGCAGGCCGTCGCGTCCATGGGGGGCCACTTCACCGCCGAGGACCTGCACCGCACCCTCAACCGCGGCGACGTGGGCATCGCCACGGTTTATCGCGCCGTGCAGCTGCTGCAGGACATGGGCTACATCAAGCGCGCCCATCTGCCCGGCGGCAGTACGGTTTATGAGTACTGCGCGGACGACGAAGGCCACTCCCACGCCCACCTGCAGTGCCTGCGCTGCGGCGCGGTGCTGGAGTTGAAGGAGGACATGATGGCCGGCATCGAGCAGACGGTACTCAGCCAATATGGCTTTCTGGTCAGCGACCATCACATCACGTTGACCGGCCTGTGCGCCGACTGTGCCGCCAAGGCAAAATAAAGCGCCCGTTTTGCCGCGTACCCCCTTGTGTCCCCGTCCGCCTTTCCGTAAAATTGAATCACATCCATTTTTTCCGGAGGATTGCCATGGCACTCCATCGTGACACCATCGATCGCATCGACACCATCTTTGCCGGGGCGGCCGCAGATGGCCGCAGCACCCTGCACGAGCACGAAGTCTACGGCGTGCTGGAATCGCTGGGCCTCTCGGTGCCCAAGCACATCTTCGTGCGGGACATGAACGAGGTCAACGGCGCGTTGCTGGGGCGCTTCTCTGGCGGGGCGCTCATCGTCAAGACCGTCTCCCGCAATCTGGCTCACAACCAGCGCTACGGCGGGGTGAAGCGGGTGACGAACCTGGACCCGCTGTTTGTGCGCTTCGTGCTCCACAACATGCGGGAGGAGGTGCTCTCCCACTTCCCGGCGGACAGCCAACCGACGATTGACGGATTCCTGATCGTGGAGTTCGTAACCTTCACCCAGGCGCTGGGCAACGAAATCATGATCGGCCTGAAGGACGACCCAGCCTTTGGCCCGGTGGTGACGCTGACCAAGGGTGGCGACGACGCCGAGTTCTTTGCCGCGCACTACGACGCGGCAAACCTGCTGCTGGCCCCGGTGAGCTACCACGACGCCCAGGCGCTGACTCGCTCGCTGAAGATTAGCACCAAGTATGAGGAACAGGGCCACCCCGAATATCTCGACATGATGGCACGGGCGCTGGCGGTGCTCTCGGAGCTGGGGATGGCCTACTCCCCCATGGCGGACACGCGCCCCCGCTTCCTGCTGCAGATCCTCGACCTCAACCCCTTCGTGTTTGCCGAGGACGGGCGCTTCCTGGCGGTGGACGGCTATGCCGAGTTCAGCGCCTGCGACGACTGCCTGACGGTGGTGCAGGCCCCCAACATCCGGAACCTGCGCCGGTTCTTTGCGCCCGAGGGCATTGCCGTGCTGGGGGTCTCCACCGACCCCACCCGCCACAGCATGGCCCGGGTCATCGCCACGCTCTTCCACGACCTGGGGCGGCGGGATGTTTACTGCGTCAACCCCAAGGGCGGTGAGACGACCATCAACGGCACGGCCTACCCGCTCTACAAGAGTTTGGACGACATCCCCCACCCCTATGACCTGGTGGTGTATGCCGCCCCGGCCCAGCACTCGGTGTCCTTTGTGCGGAGCCTGCCGGCAGACAAGGCGGTGGTGCTCATTTCCGGCGTACCATCCGACATGCCCTACCCCGACTTTGCCGAGGCGGTGCTGGGCGGGCGGCCCGACGGCGTGCGTTTCATCGGCCCCAACTGCATGGGCGTCTTCTACGCCCCCGGTGGGGAGAGCCTGGGCGTCAACACGCTCTTCATTGAGGAAGAGCGGCTGCACGTGGCCTGGGGGGAGCACTCCAACGCGGCGCTGCTGACTCAAAGCGGTGCCATGGCCATTACCAGCATCGAGCGCACCCAGTCCGCCCCCATCTTCCGCGCCATTGTCAGTTTTGGCAACAAGGTCGATGTCAACATCCCCGACCTCATGTGCCACTTTGAGCAGGACCCCCAGATCGACATCCTGAGCATGTACATTGAGGGCATCTCCGCCGGGGAGGGCCGCCAGTTCTTCGACATGGCGCGCCAAAGCAAAAAGCCCCTGGTGGTCTACAAATCCGGCCGCACCGAGGCCGGGGCCAAGGCCGCCGCCAGCCACACAGCGTCCATCTCCGGCAGCTACGACGTGTTCCGCGCTGCCTGCCGGCAATCTGGCTGCGTGCTGGCCGAGGAACTGGACGACTTTTACAACTACACCCGGGCCTTCGCCATGCTCCACAGTCGCAAGCCCGCCGGCCGCCGGGTGGCCGGGGTGGTGAACGCCGGTCTCGACGCCACCATGGGTGCGGACACGCTGCGCAGCCTCCAGCAGGCCGCCCTGCTGCCCGAGACGACCGAGCGCCTGCGCACCCTCAACCGCCATGGGTTGGTGGATGTGCACACCTCGTTCCTCGACCTCACCCCCATGACCGACGACGTGCTGTATGTGGAGTTCATCGAGGCCGTCCTCAGCGACCCCGGGGTGGACTGCATGTTTGTGGCCATCGTGCCCCACATCGACAACCTGAAGACCACGCCCGACCGATATCTGGACGACGACGCCATCGCCCCGCTGCTGGTGCGCCTGCACCGGCGCACCCAGAAGCCCATCGTCGTATCGGTCAACGCTGGCCAGCACTACCAAGCCATGGTGAGGTACCTCGAGGAGAACGGCCTGCCCGTCTACCCCAACATCCGCTCAGCCATCCGCAGCTTGGACGCATTCGTGGAGTATTGGACGAAATAGCTGTGGCCGATCCATCAAGCAACGTAACAACCGCCCGCCACATCCGTGGCGGGTGGTTCAGTGTGTCCACAAACCCCTAGGGCAAGCAAATGGAGACGAACATCCCGCCGATTTATTCGGCGGGATGAAAGGCAGGGTTAGCACAAGCAGAGAAAAAGCTCCGCCCGCAGGCGCACGTATCCTTAGAAACCCCGCATGAGAGCTGCAACCCGTGATCGGTCGGCGACATGTGCGGCGACCGATCCAGCCATAACGGGAACAAGCTGTTTGAATCGCGGCTGTCGCCACGCGGCAGACGCGAAAGGCTGACACCCTGTTGTCAACGTTGTTTGCTATACTACTATACATATCCTTCCTCACAAGGAGGCCCCATGAAACACGAAATCGGCACCGAACGGCCCGCCGCCCTGCGGGAGAGTTGGCCCGGACAGTATGACCTCTTCTCCCACTTCGAGTTTGTGGCCGGCGTGCCCCAGCCCCTGTTTCTCATCACCACCCGCAAGGCGAACGGCGCGGCCAACGCCTGTCTGCACAGCTGGAGCAGCTTTTCCGGCGACGCGGGTGGGTTCTTTGCCATCCTTGGCGGCCTGATGCCCGGCGGGCACACCTTCCGCAACATCCTGCGGGAGGGCGTGTTCTGCGTCAACTTCCTGGGGGCGGAGCACTTGGACGCCTGCCTGCGCACCGTGGAACACAACGGCGACGATACCGACGAGCTGGCGGCAGCCGGGCTGACCGCCGAACCGGCACAGGCGGTGGATGCGCCACGGGTGGCTGAGGCCTTCCTGACGTTGGAATGCCGGTTGGAGCGGCACCTTGACCTCTCGGGGCGCGGCATCACCGAGCTCGTCATTGGCCGTGTGATGCACGCCGCCGTGGAGGAAGGCCGCAACACCCGGCAGGCCCTCTGCGGCCCCAGCGGGTTCCTCTACAACCTGCACTCCCCCACCGACCCGGCCACCGGTCACACCGAGCCTGACGGTGTGATGGCCCTGACGGAGGTGCGCCATGGCTGACCCCAACCCGCGCACCATCGCGGCGCTGCGGCTCCAGCGGCAGCACCTCGTCTCCCCTGCCACCCACGCGGAGTACGACGATCTCTTCCGTGCGCTGTCGCCGGTGACAACGGTATACTGGTGTCGCCCCGGCGAGCCGCCGCGCTTGGTGCACCGCACGGTCTTCGACGACCTGGCCTACAACGACCACCGCCGTGCCGGGCGGGACATCCTGAAGGGTCGCTTCCTGGGCGGGGCCATCGGCTATGTCGACCGGCGCGACCTGGAGCTCTTTGCCTGCGCCACCCGGAAGGCGCTGCCCCTCCACACGCGGTTGGAGGAGGAGCTCCTCACCCTGCTGCGCCACGAAGGGCCGATGACCATCGGCCAGATGAAGGAGGCCACCGGCCATCTGGTGCGGAACATCACCCCCGCCCTCCACCGCCTGCAACATGCCTTTGAGGTCTTTGAGGACCAGATCGACCGCGACTGGGACCGCGGGTTCTACCGGATGGAGAGCGAGTTCCCCGAATTGGACTTGGCACGTTACACGCCCGTGGAGGCCGCAGCCGAGCTCGTGCGGCGCTGGCTTCCGCTGGCGGTGGCCGCCGACGCCACCCAGATGCGAGACTACTTCCGCCTGCCGGCGGCGGTGGCAAAGGCGGTGCTGGCACTGCTGCGGGAGCGGGACGAGGTTGTGGCGGTAGGGGCGGGCCTTGTGGCCCTGCCGGGGGACGCGGCGCTGCTGGGTAAAACGCTGGAACCCACGCCATCGGTCTTTGCCCTGCACCGGGCTGACCCGCTGGTGCGCCAGCACGAAAGCGCCCTCAAGGCCCGTTTCGCCCACCCCCAGTGGGAGACGCTCTTCTATCTGCTCGTTGACGGGCAGTTTGTCGGGGCTGTCGTGGGGGCCTTCAAGCAGGGGCCTTTTGTGCTGGAGGATGTACTCCTCACCCTGCCCGACGACGAGAAAACACGCCGGCGGGAGGAAATCGCACAGGCAATTTACGAGATCAACGACCCCGAGCGCAGCCCCCTGCGCCGGTGGGACGGAAAGGAACTGGAACTATGACTGCAATTGAATCGCGCTGCGGCCTTCTCTGTGCCGGCTGCCCCTGGCGGGAGAGCCACGGCTGCCGCGGCTGTGTGGAGTCACTGGGGCACCCCTTCCACGGGGAGTGCCCGGTGGCCCAGTGCTGCCAGGGGCGCGGCCATGCCCACTGCGGCGAATGTGACGAGCTGCCCTGTAGCAAGCTCTATGCCTACTCCTTCGCCGACCCGGTGCACGGCGACCACCCGCCGGGCGCCCGGGTGGCGCGGGTGCGTCGCTGGGCTGCCGAGCATGGCACCCACGCCTGGCGTAACGTCCTGCTGACCAGCGCGGGGTGGGAGGATGACACAGGCAACCGGCGCGCCAACATCGCCGGGCGGTTCCTAAGCATGCTGCCTGGCTCCCCCGCCGACGCCCGGGTGCTGTTTGTCACCGCCGCCGCCATCGACGACGACGCCCGCGCCATGGTGCCAGTGTGCCGGCAGGAACTCATTGCTCTCGGCATCCGGCCCGAGCACATCGTGGATTGCGACCTCTCCACCCCAGTACCGCTGAGCGAGGCCATGAGTTATGATGTGGTCTACTTCACCGGCGGGGACACCGCCCACCTGCTGCGCCGGGTGCGGGCCACCGGCTTCGACCGGGTCGCAAAAGCCATGGTGTTCGCCGGCAAGGTCTATGTGGGCGTCAGCGCGGGCAGCCTCATCGCCACGCCCAACATCGGCCAGCTGGAGGATGCCAGCACCGCGGGGCTGGCGCTGGTACCGGTGCTGCTCTCGGTGCACTGCTCCGCCGATGCCAAGCCCCGCAGCGACCTGCCGCTGCCCCATCTGCCGCTTACTGACCGGCAGGCGCTGGCCGTGGCCTGGGACAGCTGGGAGCTCATCGAGGACTGAGCGCCTTTCGCGTCTGGCTGGTCGCGTGCTACGCACGCTGCTCGCCCATGCGACCTGGCCTCTGTTGCGACAGCCACGATTCAAAGCGCTTGTTCTCGTTTTGGACATATCGCCGTTCACGCCTTACGCGCCACCGGGCGCTAAGGCATTGCGGAGCAATGCCTTAGCGGCGTGACGGTTGGACACGCATCCTGCGTGTCCAATTCGCCGCACATGTCGCCGAACGATGCAAAAGGATAGCACTCATGCGGGTTTTTGGAAAATACGCTTCGTCTACGGGTGGGTTTTTGCTGTTGGGGTTCTCTCCTGCACTTGTTCCTCCCGCTGGATAAACGCGCTTGGTTCTCCCTCTTTCTTCCTGTATCGACTATCTTGACAACCTGACCACAAGGGAGGCCAATGGCCTCCCTTGTGGTGTTATTCCAATTGTCACCGGTGGCGTGCTTCACTCAGGAAGACAATCACTACATTTCCGACTCTCCTACCACGCCGGGCTTGCGTGCCACACACCGCAGACGGCGATAGTCGGCCACCCAGCCATCGCCCTGCCACAGGGCACTGCGCAGTGCCTGCTCCGTTTCAGCCAACACATCGTTCGCCACGCCGGGTGGCAGCGTTGCCAGTGCCCCGGCGAAGAACTGGATCATCCACAGGCGTAAGCCAGTCTCCCCGCCCTTGAGCGGCGTAGGACGGTCGTATTCCCGCACCAGCTGAGGTTCAAACCCCGCATCCACCAGCTGTCGGCCATACTCGTCGGCACTGGGGAAGAAGAACGGCGACGGCCAGTCCAACCCCCGCCGGGCAAGAGCCTGGGTGAACGCCGCCTGCATGCTACCGATATTGCCTTTGGCACCAAACTCGCAAACCAGCACCCCGCCGGGCTTGAGCACCCGGTGGACGCTGGCCAGCAACGCGGCCTGGTTGGTAACCCAATGGAACACGGCATTGGAAAAGACAACGTCGAAGGCCTCTTGCCAAGGCAAGGCGCAACCATCGGCCAGCGCAAAGCGCAGCCCCGGATGGGCTCGCCGGGCCGCCTGCACCATCTGGGGCGAGTGATCTACCCCAATGGCCGCCCCCGCCCGACGGGCCAGGGCCTCGGTCAGCTCCCCGGTGCCACAGCCCAGGTCCAGTGCCGTCCCGGCCCCTTCCGGTACCAGCTCAAGCAGCGACGCGCCGTAGCGCGCCACAAAGTCATGCTGGGTTTGGTAGAGCGTTGCGTCCCACCGCATGGGCTACTCTTGGCGCTCGTCGGGCTTGGCCGGCGAAACGACGCGGGTGGCACGGCCTACAACATAGCGCTTGATGAGGAGCTTGATGACCGCGGCAATCGGCACCGCCAGCAGGATCCCCCACGCCCCAAAGAGCCCGCCGATGACGATGATGGAAAACAGCGCCCAGAAAGGCGACAACCCCACCCGGTCGTTGATGACGTAGGGCTCGATGAAGTAATTGTCCACCGCCTGCACGGCAAGGATGGCCACCAGCGTCCAGATGGCCTTTTCGGGGCTGTCCACCAGGGCGATGAGCACCGGCGGAATGGCACCGACAAAGGGGCCGATGTAGGGCACCAGGTTCGTCACCGCGATGATGAGACTCATGAGCACTGCATAACGCACTTTCAGCAGCGAGAAAAGCACCATCGCCAGCGCAAAGACAATGAGCGAGGTGAAGAGCTTGGCGCTGATGTACTTGCCAAAGACATGGTCGACCGACTCAAAGAAGTCGGTGATGCTGCGGCTGCGGCTCTCCCCCAGGCGGGCGTGCAGCAGGCGCTTGGTGCTCTCGCCGATGTGCTCCCGCTCGTTGAGCAGATAAAACGACAGCACCAGCCCCAGTAGGAAGCTGGCGATGGAGGAAGCAAAGCTCAGCACGAAGTTGGTGACGCCCGACAGAAGCTGGGTGGTGTAGGTGGCAAAGTTGTCGTTGAAGCGCACAATCTGAGAATTGATGGCATTGCGCACGGTGGCGTTTGAAAGCAGCGGATGGGTAGCGACATTGTCGTTGTAATAATCGAGCACCGTGTCGTAGTAGCCCGGTACGTTGCGGATGAGGTCGCTGATGTTGCTGGTGATGGCCGGGAACACATAGGAGAGCGCAATGACCAGCAACGTCGCCAGTATGATATAGACGAGCACCAGGGAGAGGATCTTGCGCCGCCGCTCCGCCCGGCCCCGCAGCACCCGGCGCAGCATCGCGTCCATCGTGCTGACCGCGGGGCTTAGAATATAGGCAATGACCACGGCGGTGATGAAGGGGCTCAGCAGTGCCAGCAGGAACCCCAACCCATTGCGCAAGCTCAGCCAGATGTCGTCGGACGCCTCCAGCAAGCGGTTAAAGAGAAGCAGCGCCGCCACCGTGCCAAACACGTAGCCGCAAACCTTCAGATACTTTCGATCGATGTGGAACCGCATGCCACCCCACCCAATCCGCGCCGCAAGGGCGCGCTCTTTCTATTATTCTACCATAGTCCTCCTGATGTTTTCACCGCGTCGGCGTACATTTCGATACACATTTTCAATGAAAAATACCCGTTGACAGAAGCCGCCCCATCCTGTATATTAATAGGCGTCGCTCTGATCGGCGGCTGAGCGCTTGACACTGCGGGGTGTGGCGCAGCCTGGTAGCGCACGTGCTTTGGGAGCATGGGGCCGGAGGTTCGAATCCTCTCACCCCGACCAGACGTGGCCCCTTGGTCAAGTGGTTAAGACATCGCCCTTTCACGGCGGTAACAGGGGTTCGAACCCCCTAGGGGTCACCATTTCCTTGACGTTTTGGGCCTTTAGCTCAGCTGGTTAGAGCGGTCGGCTCATAACCGATTGGTCCTCCGTTCGAATCGGAGAAGGCCCACCACAACAACATCAACCATGGCCCGGTAGTTCAGTTGGTTAGAACGCTAGCCTGTCACGCTAGAGGTCGAGGGTTCGAGCCCCTTCCGGGTCGCCAATTTGCCTCGGTAGCTCAGTCGGTAGAGCAAGGGACTGAAAATCCCTGTGTCGACAGTTCGATTCTGTCCTGAGGCACCAAAATGCTGGTGTAGCTCAATTGGCAGAGCAGCTGATTTGTAATCAGCAGGTTGCGGGTTCGAGTCCCATCACCAGCTCCAAAGAGCCACGACGTGGAGGGATTCCCGAGCGGCCAAAGGGGGCAGACTGTAAATCTGTTGTCTCAGACTTCGGTGGTTCGAATCCACCTCCCTCCACCAACACACTTCCGCGTGCGAGAATGGCGGAATTGGCAGACGCGCTAGATTCAGGTTCTAGTGGTCGAAAGGCTGTGCAGGTTCAAGTCCTGTTTCTCGCACCAAACGAAACCCTAGGAATCATGCTATTCCTAGGGTTTTTAGTTGCGTGAGATTCGTTGAGCAAAGAGCTCATCTTGTAGCTTATTCGACTGTATTCTATCCTCTTTTGGCCCGGGGTTGGGCCAAAGTTGGGCCAGCGTGTCCCTAGGCATGAGAGAACAAGTTGATCACAGGCAAGCGCAAAAGCCCAGACGAACACTATCGGTAATGGTGTGCCCCTACCTGGATCTACAGCTCATGAGTATTTGGAGAATCTAGGCTCGAGTTCGTAATTACAGATTCCCAAGTACCCATAACCTTGTGGAGGCTCAGCTTATTCAGTGCTCTTTCAATTACAGTAAACCCAGATACCGAAGCAATCATCATCATTGGAATGAAAGATATTATGTGTCTTCCAGATACTTCCCAGCACATTAAGAAAAGAGATATACCAAACACACAGAGCAACGGGATCATGCTGCTATGTGCCTTCTCTTTTTGGAACAGAACGCCAAAGGCAGACACCAACATCAATAGCTGTAGGGCAAGATATGTGCCATTGCAAATATATTTATACCTGTTAAAGTATCTCCCATCATAGAGAATAATGTCGCATAAGTCCTTATCACCAACGGGATTATCATCCAAAAAGAATGACTGTGCATATGTCCCATCACTAAATGTTACAATGCCTTTCCAATACACCAGCCTAAGGGTACCAAAAAGTCCCTTTTCTATCATCCGTTCCTTGATACTGGTTAGTATAATTGCCCTCTGTTCTTTTTTATCAGGGAATGACAGCGTAAAGTCATAATCGGCAGGGTTGTATGACCCATCCCCCATACTCATCATAACCCAGTGCACATAAGGTATCTTAAGTTCATATGCTTTTTCTCTATCGAGATGAACCGTATAAAAATAACAATTGAAAGCCATAAACACTGCAGCAATAATCACTCCTACAACGGCTATACTCTTCAGGAATGGTACAACCCCTCTGAACAAAACACAGTGAATACCTACCGCAATCAAAGCGATTAGAACAGTAAACTTAATCAACATGCCCACAGCACCGCATAGACCAATAAGAACCGCAAAAACCACCTTTTGGCTATGCTTACCGCTGTCGATCAACTTAAGATATAGGTACACAATAAGTACAGGGAACACCATAGATAAAGAGTCGTATAGAATACCGGGGCCATCAAGTAAAACGGAGGACTTAGCAACACAAAAGCCAAAGCAATAAGGCTCTTTGAAGCACCAAACAAGCGCCTGCACACCAAGATAACCAGTAGTACCGTAGCGGTTACTAACAGTGCATTAGTCACCATGGCTATAGCATAGTAATCCATCCAGCCAAAAACCGATACAATTTTAAATGCACAAAACAGGAGTGTCATACCTCCAAAATTAAATGGGAAGTAATAAAAATAGTCATCCCCCGCTGTTTTTTCCATATGACTCATAAAGTCACCAGTTTTAGCCCATTCCTTTGCCCCCGTGAAGATAGCTCCCAAATCAAATTCTGGAACAAAGCGAAGCATATATCCCAATTTAACATTTACCATTAGCAGAAGAAGTAAAGCAGATGCCAAAATGAGATAATAATACTTTTCAACAGCAACAGAATGCTTTACTAGATAACGATTAAGAAAGAATAATACGATAATTTCTACAGTCCCAAAGCCCAATGGAATAATAGGAGTATAATTACGTCCATTATTGGCAAAAGCAGAACCCCCAACAATGATTACGAAGGATACACAAAACAACAGGTAGAACGCAAGCAACGAAATGGCCTTCACTTTTGAGGTTGTATTATTAAGTACACTTGCTGCCCTTTGGTTACTCCTTCTAGACGTTACATGGACAATACTCATTCTGATTCCTTCATTACAGCCGTTTTGATAATTATACCAATTGCAAAAGGCAATGTAAATTTCGCGATTTTTGTCCAGGACAAAGAAGCTTAATTTACCAAATCCAGCTAAGGTGAGCCACGAAAGGCTGTGCAGGTTCAAGTCCTGTTTCTCGCACCAAATGTCACCGCAACTGAAGTTGCGGTGATTTTTTATGTGGGTACCAAGGGAAAGAGTGGATAGAAGCAAAGAATCCCCGCAGATCAGCCGCGCTTCGTTTCATCCGGTGTATACTAGGCGGACAGATCAATCTGAATCGATATCATTGGTGAGAACGATGGAACACACATGGAATGACATCCTTGCGCTGGTGTCAAAGGAATACGGGATCCCGGCGGATGAGATTGCCCCGATGGCGATGGGCGTTGGCGGAGACACCTTCCGGCTTAGCGGCCCTCGGGGTAAGTTCATCTACAAAGAGTCGCAGGAAAGCGAGATGAACCACCCAAAAGCGGAAGCCTCTTTGTGTGATTTTCTGCTGCAAAAGGGCATTCCCGTTGCCGAGTATATCAGGAATCGAAACGGTGACTTCCCCATTGACCGCGGCAACGGAAGAATTCCCCTTCTCTATCGGTATGTGGAAGGGCAGGTGCTTGCCCCCAATACGGCACCACAATGGTTCCTGCAGCAATCCCCCCTCCTGCTTGCCAAGATTCATATGGTCATGCAGGACTACATACCCCTTGCGTACGGTTTGGGGAAACCCTTTTTTGACTACATGACGCCCGAGCGCGCCAAAAACTCCTACCTGGAATCCATGGAACTGGCAAAACAGCAGGGGGAAACCGCCGTCCTTGACGCGCTGGAGTTTCGCTATGGGCTAATGGACAAAATCAAGGATTGGCATTTTGATGTGGACCGGCTGACCTACCGCAATACCCATGGTGACTATACGATCAACCAGATCATCTGCGGCGATGATCGCATCAACGCGGTGATCGACTGGACAAGCGCCTGCAGGCACCCTGTGGTTTGGGAGATCACCCGTTCCTTCTTTTACGCGGAACCGACGTGTGCCGGCGGGTACTATGACGAAAAGCGCTTCAAGGATTATGTGGATCTATATTGCAGCATCGCCGCACTCAACCAATACGACAGGGATCATTTGCTGACTTTGTATTATTATCAGATTGCAGTCTGCGATTATTATTCCCAATACCTCCATGCGGAAGAGGACAAGAAAGATGGCTTTCTCACCCAGGCAGAATTTGCTACCAAGGTGCTGCGCAACAGCGGAATTGTGTAGTGTTAATCCGCCAATAGGGGAAAAGGGAAACCTCTCCATTCGGAGAGGTTTCCCAGCACCTACTTGCCTGCCATCCTCTGTTCGGCCAAACGGATCATCTCGCGCACCATGTTTCCGCCAATCTGACCACCAAGGCGGCCACAATCCCGGCAGGAAGCGTCTCCCAAGTCTTCCACCTCGGGGACATGGAGCGACAGTTCGTTAGCAATCTCGTTTTTCATCCGGTGCAAGGCGCCTTCCGCACCGGGGACGAGTAAATAGTTGCCGTTGCTCTGGTTTCCCTGTGTTGCCATCCAAAACCCTCCCTTCTGCTCTTAGAAAAGGGCACCCCTCCTAAAGGAGAGGTGCCATCGCGGGCGCTATCCCATTTTCAGTTGCACCTTGGCAATCACGATCATTGACCCACCAGATTGCCGACTACACGCCCACAGTCTCTTGAGGTACCATCTCCCCAGTCGCACTTGTCCGACAGATGATATCGGGCACATGGCCATTTTCTCTCTTAGGATGGCCATAGCATCCCGGCTACTTAGAACAAGGACTGAGTTACGTTGCTCATTCGAGCCCCATTCGTGTTCCCTCCTTCTGACTGGATGTAGTTTGCCCGCATGGCCAAGGCAAACACAAGGAAAGTGCTGATCGACCTTCCAAAACAAAACAAGCAAAGAAACCTCGATTCGCTCACCGGGCAACGCAAGGGATGCTGGGTTGCTTCCTGCTTTTCTCCGTCGAAAGCAAGGCGACAGTGCCAGTAAAAATGGCAACGGTGCTTTCCCGAAAATCAAGCATCTCCCCTTCATACCAAAACCCCAGGAACCGCACGATTCCTGGGGTTTGCGTGTACAGGCAGCTGGGTCAGCTAAACAGCCTGTCGTTGGCGTACTCGGTGTCCCACTGGTCGGTGGGTGCCCACGGCTCGGGGGTACCGGGCATCAGGTGCTCGCGGAGCACCTCGTCGTTAAGGTCGTCAAAGCCCAGGCCCGGCCGGTCAGACACCGGGATGAAACCGTTCTGGATGACCTTGCCGTCGTAGCCGGTGATCATGTCATCCCACCAGGGCACGTCGGGGGCGTTGAACTCGGTGGCGATGAAGTTTTCCGTCGCCACGCCCATGTGGGCGGTGGCCAACGCGGCCACCGGCGTCTCGCACATGTGCAGTGCCATGGCCACGTTGTGCCGCTGGGCCAGATCACCGATCTTCTTGGCCTCCAGGATGCCGGTGGAGCAGATGTCGGGGTGGATGATGGGCACGGCACGGTTGTAGATGAGATCCTCATAGGTCTCCAGAGAGGAGAGGTCCTCACCGGTCGCCATCGGCGTGGTGGTGATCTGCCGCAGGCGCTTGTACTCCTCCGTCCAGGTGCAGGGCAGCATATCCTCGGCCCAGCTGAGGTTGTACTTCTCCAACCGGCGCAGCAGCCGCGCGGCATCCTCAAAGTTGAGATAGCCCAGGTGGTCGATGGCCAAGGGAATTTTGTACCCCAGCTTCTCCCTCATGTGGGCCACCTGCTCCTCATAGCGGTCCAAGCCGCGCTCGGTCATGCGGTACATGCGGGTGGGCGACTGGGTGTTGACGATGTCATAGTACTGATTGCGGCGCTGCAAAAACTCCGGGTCCGGGGTCCAGCTGCGGTCACGGATGTACTTAAAGTGCTCGGGACCGGCCTGCAGATGCTCCTGCACGATGGTGCCCGGCGCGCTGATGAGCTCCTCGTCGGGGAACATGCCCTGGATGGTCTCCACCCCCAGGACGGCCTTGACCATGGTGTAGCCGCCCTCATCGGCATACTTGCGCAGGCGAGCACCCATGGTATAGCCATCGCCGTTGCCGCCGGGGGTATTGACGCCCAGGTCGCAGTAGACACGGGCTGCGTCGCGGAATTTGCCGCCCAGCATCTGGTAGACCGGCACGCCAAAGGCCTTGCCAGCCAGATCCCACAGGGCAATCTCGATGCCGGCCACGCCGCCACCCTGCCGGGCAGGGCCCATGAACTGCTTGATGCGCCGGAAGAGCTTATCCACATTGCAGGGGTTCTCCCCCAGCAGGCGGCCCTTGAGCATGGCCGCGTAGGTGCGGGAGCTGAAGTCCCGAATCTCGCCAATGCCGGTGATCCCCTGGTTGGTGTAGATCTTGACCAGAATGCAGTGCATCGGCGCACCCATGAGATCCACGAACCTCATGTCGGTGATCTTCAGATCCGACGGACGGGAATGGGTGTTGACGTGCTGGAGCGCGGACTCATAATTGTCAGTCATCGGTTGTCTCCTCTCCGTGGGCTGGCTTGTGAGCTTCGCATCACCCAGCCAAGGCAATTCTATTTCTTGCCAATCACAGCGTCAAGGATTGTCTAGGAGCCTCGATATCAGAGCCCTCTCTTTTTCAGATCCTGCACCAGGCCCACATAGAACTCCCGCACGTCAAAGCCCTCAATGTTCTCCCGGTTCAGGTCGATCATGTCCCCATGGGAGATGCCGCGTTTCCCATCGACGGTCAGGAAGACGCTCTGCTCCCCCCAGGCAAAGGAGCCGGCGGCGACCAGGCCGTCGTTGGGGCCGTCGAACGCCTTTACAAGGGGATAGGAGAAATTCAACGGAAAGCGGCCGCTGGACGCCCGATTGAGCCGGGAGCCGACGCTCTGATAATACACGTCAGGGCAATCCGGCACGGCAGCGTTGAATTCCTTGCAGGCGGCGGCAGTCAGGCCGTGAACGGCCTCCATGAAGTCCGGCTGGTCATCCCCGAAGGCTTTGAGCGCCGTGTTGTACTTCTGCGCCATAAAAAGCTGGGACCGCTCGGGAAGTTTGGAGAGCAAATACTCGGCAAACAGGCACCCGCGGTGTGGGGTATTGACGGTGGTGAGCGACGCCACCAACTCCCCCGCCCCCAGTTGGCTGATGGCATAACGGCAGTCCAGGCCGCCCTTGGAGTGGGCAATGAGGTTGGCCTTGCCGCACCCGGTCTCCTGCACAATCCGGCGGATTCGTTCACAGAGTTCCCTGCCACTCTCCGCCACCGACGCCGCCGACTGCTGATTGCCATAGTACACCACGGCACCGTTGCGCTTGAGTGCCTCCGGAATCCTGCCCCAGTAGTTCAGATACTTGAAATCTCGGAAAAACACGCCATGCACAGCACCAGCGGGTACTTGGTCTGGCAGATCCGCTCGTTCTCGCGTGCTCGGTCGACGAGGATTTTGTTGCTCTCAAAGGCCGCTTCTCTCCCAGCGATGCCGATGATCTTGAGCAGGACAACGATGTTTGCCACAGGAACCCAGCCGCAGAAGAGGCCGATGAGCCGCCATTTGAGGAAGAGCTGGGCGGAGGTGAGATAGACGCGGAGGATGCCATTCCAAAACACGATGGCCTCGGCGGCGATGGCAACCAACAACCAAGCCACCCAGGAAGAGGCCAAGCCGGAGAACCCGTCCACCGCCAGATACGCAACATACCCCAGGGAAAATACCGTTGAAAGCAGAAAGACGATGAGGAGCTCGCAGCCATCCGCACAAATCCGCAGCCTTGTCGTGGACAGCTTGCGGTTGTGCAGGGAGGGAAACAGATTGATGAGCATAAAACAAACGGCCAGCACTACTGTGCTGTACCAATGGCTCCGCACCCATGGCAGGCCAACCGAATTGGCGGCCAAAAATACGAGTGCCGCGTTCAGAATCCGGATCAGTGTCTTCATTCATCGCCGCCCCTCTCGCGGAAGGTTTTGCGTCCCCCAATGGGCAGGCGCTGCGTGAGCATTCCAAACGGACGCCACTCCCTGCGGGAGACCCGTCCAGCGCGCAGGATGCGTTCCAGAAAACCGTATCAACGTCAACCCAGAAGACGGGAAATGTGCTGTCCATCCACCGGGCACAACGGGAAGATTGAGTATTCAACGAAACTGAAACCACTTGCTAACCATTGCACCCATTGATGCACAGCTCATTTCGTTCCTTTCCCGTTTCCAAGTATCCCGGTGGACAAAACGTTCGTATCCGGTTTCGCCTTGGATAGCGAGAGGAACTCCCGGGAAACCCGCAGGAAACGGCTAAGAGCGTGGCCGCTGTGGTTGCAATAAAAATGGACGCTTACTTCAGTAGCATTTCATATTGAAACTTGCCCACCGAGCCACGAAGGGCCAGAATCGCGACTGCCACCAATACGACGCCCAGTCCAAGCAGCGCTAACGGTCCGATCAGCATGACGCCGGAGAACTGACCGGCAGCCAGAAGTACAACGGGTAAGATCAGCAATACGGCCTTCTGCTGTGCTTCATCCGCCGTCTGCGCCTTCGCAGAGCCCCGCACGATCAGTGTGATTGCAATCATGGCGATGGCAGGCGAAATGAATAGCAGCAGGATCAGCCAGTTGATGCCAGGCAGTATAAAGAAACCGAGCGCAATCCTGGTTTCGATTTCCACCACGAACAGCATTAGGACAAACGAAACCAAAGCAACCGCCATGCTCAGAATAAAGGAAGCCAACACCTTCGCGGTGAAAATCTGCCGCAAGTTGAGCGGGCTGTACAGCAGTGTTTCCAGGGTGCGCTTTTCCTTCTCGCCTACAAAGGAACTCCCGGCAGTGACCGAAGCCACCATGACTGGTATGATGAGGAAGAATAACGGAAGGATGTTGTTGAGCAGCAGCTGCACCACCATCTGGCTTAAGCTGCCTGTGCGGACGCTGGCCGGCAACAACGCCAGCATTTGCTCAAGGTCTCCGGAGTCGCTTGTGGGCATCGCCATCGAGAGGATAAAGATAGAAGGCAACAGCACGATCATCACCAGCGGAACGATGAAAAGAACCAGCAGCGCGCGCTTGTTGGCTGTCACGGCCCGCAAATCCTTCTTGATGAGGGCTGCCTGCATCGAACTGATCATAACGAAGAGCTCCCTTCCTTGCGCCGCTCGATCAGTGTGAAGTAGATCTCCTCCAGCGAAGGCTGGCGTGCCGATACGTGGTACACCGCTCCGCCCGAATCGACGATCCTCCTGACAATGGCCGGGATCTCTGCTTCGCTTTGCACGTCAATCTCGTAAGCGCCACCTTCGGTGCGTTTGGATTCCAAGTTATCCGGGTAGCGGTCTGCCTTGATCGTGACGGTCAAACCGGAGGATACCTGGGCCCTAAGTGCTTCCAGGGTGCCTTTTGCAAGCAGGCGGCCTTCGTCAATCAGCCCGTAATCGGTGCAGATTTCCTGGGCGTAGCGAAGTTGATGCGTGCACAGAAAAATCGTCGTGCCCTTGTCTCGCGCGAGAGCCTTGATGAACTCGTTGACACTGTGTCCGCTCTCAGGGTCCAGTCCAGAGGTCGGCTCGTCCAGAAACAACACCTTCGGCTCATGGATCAGCGCACGGGCGAGCGAGAGCCGCTGGCGCATGCCAGTGGAATAGGCAGCAAGTTTTTGATCCTTTGCGTCCGTCAGTGCCAACGTGCTCAACAGCTTCAGGGCTCGCTGCCCACTTTCCTTGCCACTGAGGCCGAACACCGTGCCATAAAAGATCAGGTTCTGGATACCGGTCAGCTGATCGTACATCTGCGCGTGCTCGGTGACGACGCCGGACATGGCGTGCACCTGCTCGGGATGTGTGCCTGGATCGACCCCGTAAACGCTGCAGTGGCCTTCCGTGGGCTGCAGCATGCCGCTCAACAGCTTGACCGTGGTGGTCTTTCCCGCCCCGTTTGGCCCCAGAAACCCGAAGATCTGACCTTCTGAGATGGCAAGCTCAATCCCATCCACCGCCTTCTTGCCGGATGGATAGCTCTTGGAGAGCTTGTTTGTTATGATGGCTTCCGTCATGGATCCCCCTAGCACAAAAAAGCTAAACGCATAGAGTATACCACAATTGCAGCGCCCTGTGCACAACATCGACGTGCTCGAGCCACCCACCCAAACAGAAGGGGGAACGCTACTTGCCCGCGCACATTCCAAAGCCCAAAGGGTGCCCGGCAAGTGGGCCGCGAAGGAACCGCTCACATCCGCTGTTGCCGCTTCGCCATGGCATGCACCGCAAGGCCGGGGCCCTTGAAAAGCGTGCTTTCTCTTTGTTGAAATTCCGCCCCGTCGGTTGACGCGCCGTCGTCCCGCGTCCACAGCAGCAAAACAGCCATTCCCCCAACGGCTCCCTTGCGCTTATAATGGGAACAACCCATACAGGAGGTCCCCCCATGAGCGGAGTGATTGTGACAAAAGCGATGGATGTGCCCAGCAAGCATTGGGAGGAACACGAGGGCTTTGCCTACGACCGGCGCATTCTCATCCCCAAAGGGGCCGCGCAGCAGTGCCAGGTCGCCCTGTATTCCATCCCGCCAGGCAAGTCGGCCTTCCCCTATCACCACCACGTGAAGAACGAGGAGTGTTACTACATCCTGAGCGGGACGGGCACCCTGCGAACCCCGGAGGGCGAGCAAACCGTCAGCGCCGGGCATTTTGTGTTCTTCCCGGCGGATGAGACGGGGGCCCACAAGATGACGAACCCCTCCCAAACCGAACCGTTGGTCTACTTGGATTTTGACACGGTCAACGACCTGGAAGTGTGTTTCTATCCCGATTCAGGGAAAATCGGGGTTTGGGGCAAGAGCACCGATCAACTCTACAAAACAAGCGACCAGGCGGAGTATTACGACGGCGAGTGACGGGACGGGTATGTGCGGCCCGCTCACTGCTATACCTTGGCCTGGAAGTCGCGCTCAACCCGGCCGATGGTGCCACGGAAGAAGACCACCAGCGCCATGGAAATGAAGAACGGGATGACCATGACGCGCCACATGACCGCATAGCCAAATGACTCGGCGATCGTGCCGGCCAAGGTCGGGCCGATGAGACTGCCCAGATCCATACCGATGAAATTGGTGCTGCTGGCCGCACCACGCCGGTCATTGCTCACCGACTTCATCGTCAGCGTCTGCACGGCTGGCTGCACCGGGCCAAACCCAAACGCCGAGATGAAGGATGACAGCAGCAACAGCCAGATGTTGTCGGCCACACTGGTGATGAAAAACGCAATCACATTTCACAGCAGGGCCGGCACCCACACCTTGACCAACCCAAATTTATCGGTCAGCTTCCCCACGATGGGGCGCGTGAACACCATCGTCAGTGCGGAGACGGTGAAGTATAGACCAACGTGCTTGCACATCCCATTCTCGTTGGCAAAGAGGATGAGGAAGGAATTGACCGCTGCCATCCCCATGGATAGAAAGAGCAGCAAAAACGTGGGCAGCAGCGCCTCCCGCGCGATCATGCCACTCCACGTGAGGCGAAACCGCTTGGTACGCCGGAAGTGGATGCGAATGCGGGACGCCAGAACCGCAGCAATGAGCAGGATGCAGGCGTTGACGACGTAGGTCCACGAGTAGCCGACGAGGCTCACCAAACACAAGCCAATGGATGGGCCGATGGCCGAAGAAACTACCTGCGCCAGCGAGTAATAGCCAATGCCGGTTCCATATTGTGCCTTCGGCAATGTCTCCGACACCATGGCAAGGCAGCATGCGTTCCCAAACGCCATGCCGGCACCCTGCAGCAAGCGGAACGCCATGAGCCCGGGGACGTTGCGCGACAGGCTGTACCCAAAGAAAGAAACGGCAAGGGTGATCATCGCAATGATGACGATGTACTTGCGGTTGTAGGTATCCATGAGCGGGGCGGCGATCAGTCGGAACAGAATGGCCGACACCGCAAAGGTACTGACCAGCATGCCAACCACAACGGACGAGGCCCCCAGGGAATCCGCATAGACCGACAGGAGCGAGTTGCTCATGAACATCCCCAGGTTCATCGCCATGTTGGCGAAGAAGATGCTCAGGAACATGGCGTTCCAGATTTTGGTGGGCTCCTGCGGTTGAGCGACGCATTCCAACGGCTGTGCTTCCATACCTACCTCCACAATGTCTCCATCTAATCATAAAGGCACCATAAATTCAAGTACCTTCAAAGTTCGTTTTTACAATGCAACGATTCAGCGCAGCAGGCAGTCGTACCCCGCCCGCAGCGATGCCCCGACGCTCGCCCGCTGCCCTGCCAGCGCCATGACAGCGTCATCATTTCGTGCTATCATCTGGGAAACGGCACCAGGGAGGCTACCATGTACGACCAACGGCAACTCGAGGACATCCTCAGCAAATGGCAGGCCGTTTTGCGCCTGAGGGATTGGAGCATCAAGCTGGAACAGGTGACCCGGGAATGGCGCAAGACCGGGGACGTGAAGATTGACCAAACCGACCGGACAGCCATCCTGCTGCTCAACGCCTGCAACCCCAAACAGACCAACCTGGAGGCGGTGATCGTCCACGAACTGCTTCACATCAAGCTCTGGGGCATGGATCAGATGATCGAATCGCTGCTGCACGCGGTGTATGGCGAGGATGAGAGTGACCCCAAGCTGGCCTTTGCCTATGACCAGTTTATGGAGCTGCTGGAGACGACGGCCGAGGACCTGACCCGCGGCTATGTGGAGCTGGGTGTCGAAGACAAAAGCGTGTCCTACGGCAGGATACAACGACAGGCCGACGAAGAATGGGGCAAACCTGACGACACGAACGCCTGACGGACGGAGGGAACGAATGAAGCACTGCGGAACGCTCCCCTTGGAGACCGAGCGGCTGCGGCTACGGCCCTTCCAGCTACTAGACGGGCCGGACATGCTGCGCCACTGGGCGGCCGACGCCGCCGTGCAGCGGGAGTATGGTGAGCCCACCTACCCCACCGCGGTGGATGTGGCGCGTCTGCTGGGGCAATGGGTACCACAATACGCCAACCCAGCCTTCTACCGCTGGGCCATTGTGGAGCGGCAATCTGGCACCAACATTGGGCAGATCGCGTTCTGCCGGGTGTATGAGGACGTCGCCACCGCCGAGATTGAGTACTGCATCGGGCAAGCCTTTCAGGGCCACGGCTACGCCGGGGAGGCACTGGCCGCCGTGGCGGACGCCACTTTCCGCCACGCGGGGTTTGAGCGGCTGGAGGCCTTCCACCGGGCCGCCAATGAACGGTCGGGTCGGGTGCTGGCCAAGTCCCCCCTGCGCCGGGCTGACACGGTACGGCGCTTCGCGCTGGAGGGCAAAGAGCCCGATGGCGAGGTCTGCTACGCCATCACACGGCGGGAGTATGTGCGGGAGAGCGGTAATCTGGAGCCACGCACTGACCCCAGTTCTTCACCCCTGCGGGTTGCTCCCCTGACGCAGGACGACTTGCCCGCTTGTCTGAAAGTGCTCCATGCCGGCTTTGCCAGGGTGGCGGCGGAGTTTGGCCTGACGGCTGAAAACTGCCCGACCAACGCCGCCTTTGTGACCCTGGAGCGACTGCAGCGGGAATGGGAACAGGGTGTGCGGTTCTACGGCGCGTGGGTGGATGGGCAGTTGGTGGGCTGCCTGCAGCTGGCCGACCAGGGGAATGGCGTGTGGGAGCTGCAGAAACTGGCGGTGCTACCCGCCTGCCGCCACCACGGGGTGGGCCGGGCATTGGTGGAGTTCGCACGGGGGGAAGCTAGCCGCCTGGGCGCCACCGCGCTGACCATCGGCATCATTGAGGAAAATGCCCGCCTGCGCCGCTGGTACGAGGAGCTGGGCTTCATACACTGCGGCACCCGCACCTACCCGCACCTGCCGTTCACCGTGGGCAGGATGGAGGTGGATTGCCGGTCAGTCCCCGCGGCTGACTCCTGTGGGCACAACACTTTTGGGCGGTAGGCCCTCGCTCCAGCTGTCCTACACCACGCGAAAAGGGAGGATCGCCATGCTCGCCTACCACGGCACCATCGTGCGGGATCTACCGTCCTGCGTCCATTTGCCAACCCATTGTCCAACCTCTCCTACCCCTGTGTGTATCTCTCCACCAACAAGGCGTTGTAATCTCTCTACCTGTGGAACCGCCCGTTTAAATGGATGACCTTCGAAATTCAGGAGGACGGCCTGCCGGTCTATTTCGAGTCCTTCCCCCATGGTTTGGAGACGTATTACCGGGGCGTTGCTGGATGCCTGTACACCTGTGAAGGGCCCTTCGAGATGGACGAAAAGACCACAATCCGTCACGCGGTAGTGTCGCGGGAGCCGGTGCCCATCGTGGGCACCGAATACGTACCCGACGCGTTGGAATGCATCCTGCTGTTTGAGCGGCAGGGGGAACGGCTCCTCCACCGCTATGAGAACCTGACCCCCGAGCGCCGGACGAGTGACCACCGAATGGTACTCAATGCCATCCGGAGGTTGGAGCTCCTCAAAGGGGAACACCCAATGGCAGGGTTTGTGGCTGCGACCTTCCCTGATGCGTGGGCGGAGGCCCAACGGCAGGCGGAGAACGCCGCCTGCCCCAGCTTCTGATCGTTTCTCTTCACCCATTCTCTCCCTTGTGGCGGGCCGCTGACGGCGGTAAGCTGAGAAGCAACGAGCGAGGGAGGCGAAACCATGATTGATATCCGCCCCATGGACAAAGCGCTCCGTCAGGCACTGGTGACAGCCTTTGGTGACTGGCTGGAGACCTACGGCTGCCTGCGAGATGGCCCGGAGGAAATCACCCTGGTCGCGCTCGATGGAAAGGAACCGATTGGCGTGATTTCCCTCTACCCGCTGGACTATCCCCCACCGCTGGCTGACGACAGCGATGCCTACATCGACGTGATCGAAGTGGCGGAAGGATACCGCCGCCGGGGCGTGGCTCGCGCGTTGGTGGACGCGGGGGAAAACTGGGCGCGGCAGGTCGGGTTCCGGCAGATACGCGCGTGGAGCAGTGAGGACAAGGTGGAGGCCATCCCCATGTGGAAGGCGCTGGGCTACTGCCTGTGCCCGGCCGTGATGCGGGGGCAATCGGTACACCCGGAGTTTGCCGGGAAACCCATCTACGGGTACTACGTGGCGAAGCTGCTGTAGTCAAACGAAAGGCGTCCGTCCATACAAAAAGTCCGCCAGCGCAATGCGCTGGCGGCCTTCCTTTTGTTCAGCCGTTGCCTTTGAGGACTCAGTTGTCCTCGTCGGCGTTGTCTTCCATCTCGCGGTAGGTATTGTAGCCGGTGCTGCTGGAGTAGACCATTCCGTTCTCGTCAGCGTAGGCGTCCTCGTCAGCCACCGATTCGTCTTGAGAAGCCTCGCGGATGCTCAGGCTGATGCGCTTGGCCTCGGGGTTGACGTCCAGAATGCGGACGAGCACCTTGTCCTCGGGGTGCAGCACATCTTCCACTTTCTCGACACGGCGGTTGGCCACCTGGGAGATGTGCACCAGGCCGTCGAGACCGGGCTCCAGCTCCACAAAGGCACCGAAGCTCACGATGCGGACAACCTTGCCCTCGACGATGTCACCGACGTGGTAACGGTCGGGCGCCAGATCCCACGGACGGGGCTTGGCCATCTTGGCCGAAAGGGACAGGCGCTTGCGCTCGATGTCCACCTTCAGGATGATGACGTTGATCTCCTCGCCGACGTGGACGACGTCGCTGGGGTGCTTCACGCGGCCCCAAGCCAGGTCGGTGACGTGCACCAAGCCGTCAATGCCCTCCACCTCGACAAACGCGCCGAAGTCGGTGAGGCGGCGGACGGTACCCTTGGCCATGTCGCCCTCGTGGGACTTCAACAGTTCCCACGTCTCGTCCTCGTGCTTCTTCTTCTCGTCCTCCATCACGGCCTTGCGGCTGGCGACGACGCGGTGGCGGTGCTTCTCCACCTCAAGGATCTTCAGATCCATTTCCTTGTTGAGGTACTCACCCAAGTCCTCCACATACCGGTTGTCCAGCTGGGAGGCCGGAATGAAGGCACGCACGCCATACACTTGGGCAATGAGGCCGCCCTTGACGACCTGCTTGCCGATGCCCTTGACGATGTTGCCGGCCTCGAAGTCGTCGACGATCAGCTTCCAGCCGCGGCGGACTTCCAGGTTCTTGCGGGAGAGCACCACGTTGCCCTCGCCGTCGTTGATCTTGAGGATTTCCACCTCAATCTCGTCGCCCTCATGCACCTCGGCCAACAGGTCGACGGCTTCGGACGCGTATTCGTCGCGGGTGACAATGCCATCGGCCTTGTAACCGATGTTGACGTACGCTGCGTCGGCAGTCACCTGCACAACGGTACCCTTTATCAGCTGCCCGGGATGGATGGGCCGCATGGTCCGTTCAAATGCTTCTTCAAAGCTGTTGACAGGAGCGGCCGGGACTTCCACCTGTGCCGGGGTAGCTTCGGGCTCGGTAGCCTCGCCCCCCTGCTCCACTGCAGTCTGCTGCTCCACTTCGGGGCGGGCCTCCTCCGCTGTCGCTTCGAAGTCCCTGTTCTCGATGTCGCTCATCTTGGCACAAACCTCCTCAATTATCCAATCCGGCGTGGATGCGCCGGAAATTATGCCTGCGTTCCGAAACCGTGCCAGCTCCGCCAGCGGAAGCTCAGCGGCGTCCTCCACCCACCAGGTGTTGGGCTGGATGGCGCGGCAGATGCGGGTCAGCTTTGCGGTGTTGGAGCTGTCCTTGCCGCCCACCACCACGATGCACTCACACCGTCGGGCCAAGTCAGCCGCTTCCTCCTGCCGCTCCGCCGTGGCGTTGCAGATGGAGGGAAAGACCGCCAGACCCGGGATGCGCGCCTGCAGGCGGGCCAATAACCGCTCCCACAGGGCCTGGGGCGTGGTCGTCTGGGCGGCCACGCAAGCCTCGGTCATGGGGGGCAGGTCATCCACGTCCTGGTCGTTGCCCACGACGTAAGCCTTCCCGCCGCACCAACCGCTGATGCCTACGACCTCGGGGTGATCCCTCTCACCCACCAGGATGACAGGCTTCCCCTGCCCGGCCCACTCCTGTGCCTTGCGCTGGATGCGCCCGACGCAGGGGCAGGTGGCGTCCACCACCGAAAGGCCGCGGGCGGCGCATTGCTCCAGCACCTGCGGCCCCACTCCGTGGGACCGAATCACGACGACCGCGCCGTCGGGAATCTCCTCCACCCGGTCGGCGGAGCGGACACCCTGGCGGGCCAGACGATCAACAACCTGCTGGTTGTGGATGATCGGTCCCAGCGTCACCACCGGTTGGGGGCCTTGGGCGCACTGCAGCGCCTTGTCCACCGCACGGCGAACCCCGAAACAGAATCCGCCCTTCTGAGCCCGGTAGATTTTCAAATACGCCTCCTAAGTATACCCTAAAAAATCGCGAATTACAAATGTTATTCGGCTGTTGTGGCAGAAATCCTGTCTTGCCGCAGCACATTGAGCGCCTCAAAGATTCGGTCGGTGGCCTGTTGGGTCGCCTCGCCGGTCAGCTTGCGCCCTTCGGTGAGATCCCCCAGCACCACCGGCTGGCCAATGGCGATGTGTACACCCCGGAAAGGGCGGAAATTGCCCCGGTCGGTAAACAGGATGGGTACGACCGGTTTCTTGGCCATGAGGGCGATGTAACCAACGCCGTTGTAAAACTTTTGCAAGCCACTTTCAATGTTCTTGTTGCGGGTGCCTTCGGGGAAGATGCCGAAGACCTGGCGTTCGTCGCGCAGGACGGCGAGAGACTTCTTCACCGCGCTGATGTCGGCCGAGCCCCGCTTGACCGGAAACCCGCCGGCTACGCCGATGAGCCAGCGCAGGAGGCCATTGCCAAAGAGTTCCTCCTTGGCCATGAACACCGTGCGCCGCGGCAGCAGTAGCCGCGCGATGAAGAACACATCCAGCATGCTGCGGTGGTTGGCGATGACGATGAACGAGCCGTCCGCCGGCAGATTCTCCCGCCCCTGCACCCGCTGGGGGTGCAGCAGCGCAATCCACCAGGTTACCACGGTCTTGGCCACCGTGTACAGCGCCCGGGCGAAGGGGCTCATCTCACTTCGGTTCATGGCCGCGCACCCTCCCCAGAACATGGGCGACGACCTCGTCAGCGTTCATCGCGGAGGTATCCACGACCTCGGCCCCCGGGGCAACCACCAGCGGCGACTCCGCCCGTGTCATGTCCTGCCGGTCGCGCTCGGCAATGTCCCGCATGTATTCCTCCAGAGGCCGGTCGATGCCCTGGGCCAGCAGCTCCAGCCGTCGGCGCTCGGCACGCACCTCCACCGAGGCAGTGACGAAAAACTTAAAGGCGGCCTGGGGCAGCACCACACTGCCGATGTCCCTGCCGTCCATGACGACGGGGATCTGCCCGGCCAACTGTCGCTGCAGGGCAACCATACGCTCTCGCACGGCACGGTGACGGGAGACCTGGGACGCCGCAGCTGACACTTCGCCCGTGCGGATGAGCCCGGTCACGTCCTCGCCATCCAGCAGCACCCGCTGACCACCGGCCTCGTAGCGCACGGCGATGTCCGTGCCCGCGGCCAGGGCCGACATAGCAGCCTCGTCGGTGGGGTCGATGCCCTGGCGCAGGGTCTTGAGCCCCGTGGCGCGATACATGGCCCCGGTATCGAGGTAGGTGATGCCCAGCTCCCGGGCAATGGCCTTGGCAATGGTGGACTTGCCGGCACCGGCCGGCCCGTCAATGGCAATCTGCAATGGGTTCAACGGGTTCCTCCTGCTTTTTCCTTTGCGCCGGGCTGCTATTCAGACGGCACCAGCGTAATCGAGATTTCTTCGGGTTGCAGCGTCACGGCGTCGGCGGTCACACCGGCCTCGGGAAGCACCTCAACCCGCACCTTCACGTTGAAAGTGCCCACGGTGAGGCCACTGGCATCGGCGAATAGTTTAAAGCGTGACGAGCGGATCTGGCTGGCGATGAGCTCGGGGTAAGTCACGATGGCCGTGGCCGTCACCTTCTCCCCCAGCAACAAGCCGCTGCCCACGCCGGTGACCGTCACCGGCAGGTCGGAGAACGTGCGGCTGGTCATCTTTTTGCTCACCGGGATGTTGACGGTGGCGCCGGTCACGTTGACCGCGTACACTCCCTTGGGCAGTTCCAGCGACATATAGGCGGACACATCGAGCTGGGCGTCGGTCACGTCGATGGGTTTGACGGTGATCTCCTCCAGGCCCGCCAGCGTCTCCGCCGGGCCGGCCACCACGGCCGAGGTGGGGTAGACCTCCGGCGTGCCAATCTCATACCCATCGGCCACCGTGCCGGTGATGGCGCTCTCGGCATTGATGCGCACGGTCTTCATAGGGTAGATCGTCAGGCTGACGATGCAATTGGGGGCGGAGAACGTCAACCCCGCCTTGTCCACCACGTTGCCGTCGGCGTCCTGCAGGGCAAAATCCTTGGGCACGGAGATGGACTCATTGAGGTCGTTAAGCGGCACGGTCACCACGGCCTTCTCCACCCGGTCCACCACCGAAGCGGCGCCGGTGATCGTCAGGTCGGTGTTGTTGAGCTCGGGCGAACTTCCCCAGTACCCCTGGGGCAGCTCGCCGGTCGTCTCGCACTCCACCGGCACGGTGCGCTGCTTGAGCTCCTCCACCGTCAGCGTCACCCGGTCGGGCGAGATGCGCACCACCGTCCCCTTGGCCGGGGCCGCCTTGATCTTCAGCTCAACCTCCCCCTCCTTGTTGGCGGCGGACACATCGACGTACACGTCGATGTCCGACTTGTGGAAGGTTTTTAGCTCGGCGCGGCGCAGGGCCACCGTCACGTTGATGTTCTTAAACTGCGGGTCACCCTGCAGCGTCAATTTCTCGTTGTTGAGCTGGTCGAGCCCCACGACACGGGCCCGCAGGTTGGTGTATTCCACGTTGCGAGTGGGGTTGACCTCGCCGATCACATAATTCCACAGCAGGATGGCGAAGGCCAGAGAGATGATCTTCCAGCCGAGGTTGCTGCGCAGCGACCGGAGGACCTTGCGTAGGATGTCACTTGTCCGGTTTTTCATCGTTGCGCTTCCTCCATTGAGACAGGCTCCCAAAGTGCGGGAGCCGTTTGCGGGTCTTCTCCCGCGGGCGGTAGATGGTATCAAGAGCGCGGCGCAGCCCCTGCGGGTCGAGGTATCGGGTCAGCTTCCCGCCCTCGGCCAGGGAGATGATGCCCGTCTCCTCCGACACGATGATGACGACGGCGTCGGTGGTCTCGCTCATGCCCAGGGCCGCCCGGTGCCGGGTGCCCAGCTCCAGGTCCAGGTCGTTGTTGGTGGTGAGCGGCAGGAAACAGCCCGCCGCCGCAATGCGGTCGCCGCGCACGATAACCGCGCCGTCGTGCAGCGGGGTGTTGGGGATGAAGATATTCTCCAACAGGGCGGCCGACAGGCGCGAGTCAATGGCCGTGCCGGACTCCATGATGTTGACAAGGGTGTTGCGCCGCTGCAGCACGATGAGCGCGCCGGTGCGCTTCTTGGCGAGGTTCTGCACCGCGCGGGTCAGCTCGTCGGCGGTGTGGCGCAGCTGCTCCTCCTCCGCCGCGCCGGTCAGCGTGGGCGTTTCCAAAATGGCACCCGAGCCCAGCCGCTCCAGCGCCCGGCGCAGCTCCGGCTGGAAGAGAATGACCATGGCAATTACCCCGGCGTTGACGACCGAGTTGAGCACCCAAGACAGGCCTGAGAGCGACAGCCAGTCGCTGATCTGCGCGGCCACAATGAGCATGGCAAAGCCCTTCAGCAGCTGGAACGCCCTGGTTTCCCGTGTGATTTTGATGAGTTGATACACCACAAAGGTGAGGATCAGGATATCAAGCACATCCTGCGGCAGCACTTGCAGTTGTGTCACCGCCTGGCGAATCCCTTCCCAGAGTTTTTCGAGCACCCTTACCTCCCGTCCGTGGGAGACTGCAGACGGCTGACCAGCAGAAGCGTCGTGTCGTCCTTGGTCTCGTAGTTCTTTTGCTCAGCACCCACCCGGCGCCAGATGGCCTCCAGCGTTTGGGTGGGGCGGTTGGTTCGCATGAGTTCGGCCAGCGCCCGCGGCATGTCGTCGCCCAGGGGCATGTCGTTCCAGCGGGCCTCCAGCCCGTCGGAGAAGAGCAGCAACGACTCGCCTTCCTCCAGCGTGCAGGTGCCGGTGTGGTAAGCCTGATCCTCAAACCAGCGGCTGATGGGCAGGCCCGCCATGGCAAGCTCCCGCGGCTCCCCCCGGGGGCCGGCCACCACCGGCGGGCAGATGTGCCCGGCGTTGGACCAGTAGAGCCGGCCAGTCGACAGCTCCAACCGCGCCAGAAAGGCCGTGATGTAGCGCTGCTCCTCCAGGTTCAGCTCCACAAAGCGGCGGTGGATACGGCTGAGCACATCGCCTGGCATGTCCATGTGGCGCATCTCCAGCCGGATGGCGGTGCTGAAAAACACCGTGAGCATGGCCGCAGTGACGCCATGGCCGGCGACGTCGGCCACGTAGAAGGCCACGTTGTCCCGTCCAATGCGCACCATGTCGAAAATATCGCCGCTCATCTCCTCGCAGGGCTTGTAGAGGCAGTCAAAACAATAGCCATCCACCTGCAGGAGCTTGCGCGGCAGCAGGGAACTCTGCACGCTGCGGGCATGCAGGATATCCCGCCTCATTTTGCTGTATTGGCTGTGGAGCAGGCGGGAGGTCTCCTCCCGTCTGGTCACGTCGTGCCACACCGCCAAGCGGGAAACACCATCCTCCATCGGATCGGTCTCCAGCTCGTAGAGCCGGCCGCCCTGGGCCACCAGCGCTGGCTCAGCCGGCGCCTGCCGTCGGGCCGTGGGCACCAGGCAACCCTCGCACACAGCGTCGCCGTCCGGCCGCTCACAGCAACCCGACGGGCAACCCAAAAGCCCACGCAGCGCGCGGTTTGCATAGAAAGCATGGCCATCCTGATCCAGCACGGCAACCAGATCGCGCAGCCCATCGAGCGTTTCGCGACAAAGGGAATCCGAATGGATGAGGGGGTGGCTAGGCTGTTCCATGCTCTGCGTCCTTATGGTTTTACTTTCTCTATTGTATTATAACGCAAGCGAGGGAACGACGCAAAGCCCAAATGACCGGGCGAGGAGCAAAGCGGGTGGCAACAAGGGAAAGAGAAGCTGTCACTCGTCCAAATCTTCCAAATAGCGTAAAATGCGTCTCTTGCGATACTCCAGCCAGTAACGCCGGTCCAGGTTCTCATCGGCCACCCGGCTGACCCGCACAATGGGTTCGAGCCGGACTTCCCGTCCGGTGTCATAGCCATGCTGGCTCTGGCGGAACTGGTAATACAGCTTGCCCAAATCTTCGCTCAGGAGCTTGTTCTCGCGGTTGAGGCGATCCAATTGCTCCTCAATGCAGATGAGTTCGGCTCGGAGCTGCTGGGGGCTGCCGGGTTGCTCCATCAAATCCCGGGTCTCATACATGTCCATCCCCCCCTTCTCGTTTGCTTCCAATGCTACAATTGGTTATAGGAATAAATGATCTCTACTACATGTAGAATAACCCATCCGTTTTTAAGGGTCAATGTCTACTCCTGTCGGAAACTGTTGAAAAGCGGCACAACAACCGCAAAAACGGCCAAAATTAAGAGTTGGCTAGACAACTTTTCATCGCGCTGCTTGGCGATTCCACGTATTATTTATCGCGAACGGGATAATTTGGAAAGCCGCCCAGACGGACGGCTTTCCAAAAAAGCAAAAAATGCCAAGAGAGAACACAAAATGACCTTCCGTTACGGGCGTTCGTCCTCGGTCATACGGTACAGCTGCCGGTTGTGCAGCGTCCACAGCTTTTCAGAGAAGCGGCCGGGTTGGGTGTCTTCCAGCGCCTTGTGCATGTCATAGAGCCGGGCATCCAGAATATCGAGGAAGTGCAGCACCTCGGCCTCCGGGAACATGGGACGGCGAGGGCTGCCGTACTCCGGCTCATAGTGGTGGCTGAGCAGCATGTGCTGCACCAGCGCGGTCAGCGACGGGTCCAACCCCACGCGCTCGGCCACCTGCTGCACATAGAGGATGCCCTGCACGATGTGACCCAGCAGCATACCGTCGCGGGTGTAGTCGCCGGCGATGCCGGTGTTGGTGGCGTTGAGCTCAAAGAGCTTGGCCATGTCGTGCAGAATGACCCCGGCGTACAGAAGGTCGGGCTGCAGGTAGGCATACACGCCGCGGATGGCATCGGCGGTGCGCAGCATGGTCAGCGTGTGGTAGAGCAGGCCAGAGCGCACCGAATGGTGGTTGCGCGTGGCCGCCGGCCAAATGAGCAGCTTCTCCCGCTGCTCGTCGAGCACCGTCGTCACCAGCGTACGCAAGCCATCGTTGGTGATGCGCGCGGCGTACTGCCCCACGGCTTCCAGCATCTGCCCGGCATCCATGGGCGCGGCCGGCACCAGCGAAGCGGCGTCCACCGGGTCGTCGCTGGTCGCCTCGCGGAATTTATCAATGCGCAGCTGCAGGCGACCCTGGTATTCGTTGACCAGGCCCTGGAGCTTAATGATGCTGCCGGCCTGGGGGCAGCTTTCCGGCTCGGCCACGTCCCAAAGTTTTCCGTTCATCTCGCCGGTCTCGTCAGCGAGCGTGTAATCGCCGTAATTGGTATTGCCATTGATGGAACTCTTGATGGCCGCGGTCTTGACCAGGTAGAAGCCGGTCACCGTCAGGCCCTTCTTCATGTCGCAGATTTTGCTAAACTCCATACAATCTCCTTTATTCTAGGGATTCCAGCGCCGCTGGCAGTTCTGCAAAGCCATCCACCTGCAGTCCGTCGTATTCCTCACCATCGCGGTTGAAGTGGATGGTGGCCAACCCCAGCGCCCGAGCCACCCGCAGGTTGGCGGCACTGTTGTCTATGAACACACATTCCCCCGCCGGGCGGCCCATCCGCCTCAGCAAGAGTTCAAAGAGGACCGGGTCGGGCTTGCGAAGCCCAACATCGCCGCTGATGACCTTCTCGCCAAAAAATCGGTTGAGGTCGTAGCGCTCCAGCACATACCGGCTCCACGGTGCCACGTCGTTGGAAAGGACCGCCAGCGGCCACCGTGCCGCTGCCCACGCAAGGGTTGGCACAGTTTCCGGGTCCAGCGTCAGCCAGTTGTCCAGATACTCCCGCTCCAGCGCCGCCAGGTCGCCCCGGAAGCCCATGGCGTGCAGCATCTCCTGCCCCGTCAGCCGCCCGAGCCCACCCAACCGGAAGATGCCGCGCACGAAATCCAACTCCAGCTCGGGCCGCCGCTCCCGCACAAAGGGAATGAGGTTGCCTCGGCTCTCCTTCACAAGGACGCCGTAGACATCAAAGACGACCGTGCCAATCATCGCGCTCCTCCCCGCCCCATCGGCGGCGTAGACGGCGCCAACCGCACGAATCGCCCGGCCTCTCTTCCGTGTACATAGTGGGGGTGAATTGAGTATAGCACATTCCCCGGCCACACGCCACAGGGGTGCCAGAGGAACCCCTCATTCGTCATGTTTTGGCACATCACGAGGCCATATCGAGAGGGCCGTCGAAAGTGGAAAACACGAGGGAAATGTCCAGATGGCTCGCCACTCGGGAATCCACGGCCTGAATGTGCACAGCCTCGTTCCGCAGACGCAGGCCGGTTCATCCGGCCAAGGCGCAGAGCAGCTCGATCAATGCACCGCCGCTCCTTCCGGCGCACCGGCGTCTCCTGCGCCCGACCCAATACGAGCGCTGAAATTGAACGCCCCCCTGGCGACCTGCGCGTCAGGGGGCGATGCATTGCTGAGACAAGCGCTCGAACTCGCGACGGTTGCGAAGTAGCCGGCGCGAAAGCGAAGCGACTAGCGAAGCGTCACTTCCCCAGCACATCCTCGCGCGGCTTCGGCGGCGCAACGCATCTCCTCCGGCGGGTGGGCAGCGGCCTCCACGCGGAAGCGATCCTCCGGCCGGTAGCGCTCTGGCCGGCGGTAGGCCTGCAGCGCCCAGCGCGGCACCGGCGCCAGAAGAGCCGCCAGCTCGGCGATGTCCTCCACGGTGAGCTGGGGCAGGAAGGTCGTGCGGCACTCAAAAGCCACGCCCGAGGAACGCAGCAGCGCCAGCGTGCGCCACACGGTGTCCGGGTCGGCCGCCGGGCCGCAGACCGAGTGAAACTCACCCGGCAGGGTCTTGATGTCCAGCGCCACATAGTCGAGGAGCCCCTCATCCAGCAGCGCCTCCACCACCTCCGGCCGGGAACCGTTGGTGTCGAGCTTGCACAGCAGGCCCAGCGAACGGATGCGACGCAGCAGGTCGGGCAGGTCGGCGTGCAGCGTCGGCTCGCCGCCGGTCACCACCACGCCATCCAGCATTCCCCGCCGCCGCTCCAGGTGCGCCCACACCGTCCCCTCCTCCACCGTCGGCCCGTCGCCGGCGATAAGATCCCGGTTGTGGCAGAAGAAGCAATCCCAATTGCACCCGGGCAGGAAGAGCACCGCGGCAATCTTACCCGGGTAGTCTACAAAGGAGTTGCGTACAAACCCGGCGATGCGCATGTCAGCGCAGCGCACCCCGGTTGATGGTGTACTTGACCCGGTCGGCATACTCCTGCCGCTTGCCGCGGTTGTAATTCTGCACCGGCCGCAGGTACCCGGTCACCCGGCTCCACACCTCGGTGTCGGCCCCGCAGGTGGGGCAGGAGAAGTGCTCCCCGGCGATGTAACCATGGCTGTTGCAGATGGAGAACGTGGGCGTGAGCGAGATGTAGGGCAGCTTATATTTCGTGAAGATCTTGCGGATGAGGTTCTTGGCCACCTCAATGTCACCGATGCGCTCCCCCAGGTAGAGGTGCAGCACCGTGCCGCCGGTGTAGCCGCTCTGCAGCTCATCCTGCAGGTCCAGGGTCTCAAAGATATCGTCGGTGAACCCCACCGGCAGCTGGGTGGAGTTGGTGTAATAGGGTGCCTCGGGCGTGCCGGCAGTCTGGATGTCGGGGTAGCTGCCCTTGTCGGCCAGCGCCAGGCGATAGCTGGTGCCCTCGGCCGGGGTGGCCTCCAGGTTGTAGAAGTTGCCCGTCTCGGCCTGGATGTCCATCAGGAGCCCGCGCATGTATTCCATCATCCGCTGGGCGAAGTCCTGCCCCTCGGGGGTGGTGAGGTCGCGGCCCATGAAGTTCATCAGAGCCTCGTTCATGCCCACGATGCCAATGGTGTTGAAGTGGTTGTACCAATAACGCCCGGTGCGGGCCTTGATATCACGCAGGTAGTAGGCCGAGTAGGGATACAGCCCCTTCTGGGTTTGATCCTCAATGACCTTGCGTTTGATCTCCAGCGAAGCCTTGGCCAGGTGGACCATGCGCCACAGGCGGGCCTTGAACTCCGACTCCGTGCGGGAGAGATAGCCGATGCGCGGCAGGTTCACCGTGACCACGCCGATGCTGCCCGTCATGGGGTTGGAGCCGAAGAGGCCGCCGCCGCGCTTCCGGAGCTCGGTGGTATCGAGCCGCAGGCGGCAGCACATGGAGACCGCGTCCTCCGGCGACAGGTCGGAGTTGATGTAGTTGGAGAAATAGGGAATGCCGTACTTGCAGGTGATCTCCATGAAGCGGTTGACCACCGGGCTGTCCCAATCGAAGTCATTGGTCACATTGATGGTGGGGATGGGGAAGGTGAACACCCGGCCCTTGCTGTCTCCCTCGAGCATCACGTCACAGAACGCCTGGTTGAAGAGGTCCATCTCGGGCTGGAAGTCGCCATACACGTCGTCGGTGTACTGCCCGCCCACGATGACAGCCTGACTGGCCAGCGTGCGGGGCACGACGATGTCAAACGTCAGGTTGGAGAACGGGCACTGGAACCCCACGCGGGTGGGTACGTTGATGTTGAAGATGAACTCCTGCAGGGCCTGCTTCACCTGGGCATAATCCATGTGGTCATACCGGATGAACGGCGCGCAGTAGGTGTCGATGCTGCTCCACGCCTGAGCCCCGGCGGTCTCCCCCTGGGTGGTGAAGGTGGAGTTGACGATCTGCCCCAAGAAACTACGCAGGTGCTTGGACGGCGAACTCTCCACCTTGCCGGACACGCCGCCAAAACCATCAAGCAGCAGCTGGCGCAGATCCCACCCCGCGCAGTAGGGGCCGAAGAACCCCAGATCATGCAGGTGGATGTCACCGCTCGAATGGGCCTCGCGGATGTCTTCGGGGTAAATCTCGTGCAGCCAATACTGCTTGGTAAAGGCCTCCCGGATGTAATTGTTGAGGCCGTTGATGCTGCGCTGGGTATTGGCGTTCTCCTGAATGTGCCAGTCCTTATCCTGCAGATAATCGCTGAACATGTTGATGGTAGCGCCCACCAGCGCGTTCAGTTCCCGGGCGCCCTTGCGCTTCTCGCGGTATAGGATGAAGGCCTTGGCGGTACGGGCATGGCCATGCTCAATGAGGGTCTTCTCCACAATGTCCTGGATGGCCTCCACCTCGGCGACGCCGTCGGGGTAGCGCGCGGAGGCAGCCTCTACCACCTCGGCCGACAGCTCCTCGGCGCGGGCATAGTCGTTGCCGCCCACCGCCGTCGCGGCCTTGAAGATGGCCCAAGTAATCTTCTCCACCTTGAAGGGTTCCAGGGATCCATTGCGCTTGCGAATCTTCTCAATGCCAGCCATGCCGCGACCTCCTTGTCCAAGTACGCCCAAGTGGCTCAAGCCACAAGACGTTGTGGTTGATTATAAACCCATTCCCATATTTTGTATAGCCGTTTATCTGACTTGCTTTCCTATTTTTCGATGAAAAAGGCAAAATATCGCCCCGCTGCGCGCGGTGCGACCAAGGCCCTTCCCCTTCGCGCCACTCGCGCGCGAACGCCGTCGCCGACCCCGGCTGCAGGCAGAACAAAACCGCCGGCAGCGGCCAAAACAGCACGTCACCGGCGGCTCTCTTCGTGTGTGAATGGTGAAGCCAAGTGTCTACCGCAGCACCTTGCGCACCACCGCCTGGTGGGCAAGCGAGCGGTGCACCGCGAACCCGAGCTTCTCATACAACCCCAACGGGCCGTGGTGGTTGTCGTACGGGCCGGTCGTATCCAACTGGGGGTACCCCTCCACCCAGTCGCAGCCCCGCGCCGCAGAGTCGGCACACACCTGGGCCAGCAGTGCGGCCGCCACGCCCCGCCCACGCAAAGCAGGGGCCACCGTGAGGCACACCACTGACAGCACGTGACCGCCCCGGTCGTTGTCCTCCCGCAATTCCGTAGGCAGGTCAAGATTCGGGAAGGATCCCTTGTCACCGGCGTTGCACCAACCCGCCACGTCTTCGCCGTCATAGGCCAGGTACCCCTGCAGTCGCCCGCTTTGGATGGCAGCGACAGCGCGGTCGCGGTTGGTGCTGGCGTCGTTCCCCATGGCCTGCTCATCGTGGAAGTGCATGCAGTAGCAGTTGCCCCATTCGGGGTGGTCGGCAAAGGCCACGTGGTCAAAGAAATGCAGGTAATCCTCGACCAGCGCCGGCGTCAGCTCCCGGCAGGTGAGGGCAAGGGCGCGGCAGGGGCGAGCTTGGCCCAGTACCCGTCCCGCGTCCAGTCCTCCCCCGCCGGGTAGGGCGCAAACCCGCAGGCCACCAGGGCGCGGGTGCGCTGGGGCGAGGCGTCAAAAACCTTCGTCACCATACGCTCACAGCCAAAGTCGCCGAAGAACGCGTCGGCCAGGCCGAAGAGCTCGGCCAGCGCTTCCTGCGTTTCATAGGCGGAAGCGATGTCCACACGCAGCACACCGTGCTTGCCGCCGAACATCTCCACCGTGCCCACGGCCGCGCCGTCGGCCCGGTCCACAATGGCGAAGCGCACAAACTGGCGGAGACGGTACACCTCAAGCCAGATGTCCACGACGCGGCGCTGGGTCTCCAGGGAGGGCGCCTCGTCGTACCCAAAGTCACAATTGTCCATGTTGAAACAGGGCCGGGCCGCCGGGTCGGCGTAGCAGCGCAGCAGAGCCTCCGCGTCGTCCCGCTCCACCAGCCGCAGCTGGAACCGGGCACTCTCGTAGACCGGACAGACATCGTACACATTCCTTGTCACCATGGATCATTCCTCCTGCGTTTCGGTGCCCCCAGTATAGCACGTCAATGGCGACACCATATTGTCCGGGTTTTCATAAAGGCCAAGAATCTCTTTGGCGGTTGACAATAACCTCTGTCGCAGTTCGGGCGGCTCCAGCACCTCCACCCGGCCGCCGAACCCTAGCAACCGCGAGAGCCACGGTCGTTCCCCCTCGGGCATCTGCAGTGTCAGGACGAAACCGCCATCGGGCAGCTCCTCGGTGACGGTGCCGCTGAAATACTCGTGGATGACAACCCGATCCTCCCCACGGCACCGGAGTCGCACGGTGTGGTAAACGCGGTCGTCGCGGTTCCATAGGGTATCCAACAACTCCTCAGGGGCGGGGTGAACGGCGGCAAAGTGCTCGTCGGTCACCGTCAGGCCTGTCATGCGGCTCAGCTTAAAAATGCGGTAATCCTGCCTTTGGCGGCAGTAAGCCAACAGGTACCACGCGTACCAGCGGTAAGAGAGCACCAGCGGCTCGACCAGGCGGCACTGTGTTTGGCCATCCGCACCGGTGTAGGCAAAGGCGACGACGGCTCGCCCGGCGATGGCACGGTCCAGAAGGGCCAAGGACTCGGAGGTACTATCCCCCTCCCGGCGGACGCCCAGGTCGATGGACATCCTCTGCTCCACCGCCACACCGGCCTCGAGAAAGCGGGCCAGCGTCTCCCCGGCATTGCCCCGGTCATAGGCCGAGCACAGGGCCTGCAGGGACACCACGATGTTGCGCCAGTCCTCAGCCGTGGCGATGCCCTTGCCCGGCCGGAACGTGTCGAGGATCTCGTACCCGCCGCCGGCCCCCACAATGGATCGCACAGGGATACCGGCCTGCTCCAGCGTGCACATGTCCCGTGCGATGGTGCGGGGGGACACCTCAAACCGCTCAGCCAAGTCGCGCGAAGAAACGACGCCCCGGTTGAGAAGCGCCGTCATAATGCCAAGCAGGCGGTCCATGCGCATGGCACAGTCTCCCTCCCCGCAGCTGGCCCGCCCGCCAGCGGCGCTGTCCGTGCAAAACGCCGCCGGAGCGTCTGCCCCATCGGCGTGTGTTTCATTCTTTTTGGTTTGTCAGCCCATCAGCGCCCGCAGCAGCAACGCGATGACGGAGATGCCCACGAAGGCGTACTCCATCCAGATGCCGGTGCGGTAGTGGCGCTCCTGCCGCTCCACCATGCGATCGAGGTCGTTGATCCGGTCGATGTAGATATCGCCCATGGCCTCGCTTGCCTCGGCGTCCGGCAGCTTGGCTGCCCGCAGCAGGGCGTTGACGTCGGCACGCACCAGGCCTTTGTGGCTGGCCGCGCTGATGAGAAACACCAGCCCCGCGAAGAACGCCGCCAACCCTACCAGTGCGATGATGAACCAAGCCTTGACCTGCAGCGCATCGGACGAGAAGGTATACCAAGCGAAGAGCAACGCCGTCAGTGACAGCACCGGCAGGGTGTTGAGCGTGCGAGCACGGCCATTCTCCAGCGTGTCCAGGCGAATCTTGTATTCCTCCAGCAGGGCGCTGAAAAACTGCGGTGTCGAAGCCTTGGCGTTCAAACTCACATCCATGGCGATCCCTCCGGTTCCGGGCGGCGTTCCGTTTCCAGAATTATAACAGAGGACGCCCTGCGATACAAATCTTTTCGCCCGGTGGCACCGCCATGCCCCGGCCAATCCATGCCTGCCGCAGATTCCGCAGCATTTTTCGTCAAATTTTTCACGAATTATTATGCGGTGTGCGGCAGCGACACAACCCCCTCCCCGTGGCAGGATGGCCGCAGCAAGCACCCAGAACCGTCCTTGACGTGCAGGATTGCCATGCCGATGTTTCATTTTTCACTGAAGAACTGTATAATTATAATGTCTCCTTCCCATATTATGCAGTATGCCCCGGGAGGAACATGCAGGTTTTGCAATTTGGCTCTTGCCTTTTTTGCGCTCCGGGGGTATACTCCAGAATGGGGAAAATTGCAGGTAAATTTTGCGAAATCCTGCGTTTTTCGGCAAAACAGCTTGTGCCGCAAATACTTTCAAGGAGGCATAGAATGGCTACCAAACAAACCTACAAGTGGGATGAGATCCGCATCAAGAGCCCTCATCTCTCCATGGCCAAGACGACGATTGAGACCGCGTTCTACGGCAACAACGTCATCCGTGTCGACTCGCTGGCGGAGGCCTATCGCTTGGCCTGTGACGCGCCCGGCACCGTTGTGACCGATCTGCCGGTCTATAAGCCCGGCGACATCGGCCTGCCCAGCGACGCCAAGGTGCTGCTCTTCAACGACGGCTCAGTCTATGGCCGCGCTGCCGCCGCCCGCCGCATCTTGGGCGAGCCGGATGTGAGCGAAGACAAGTACTGCACCATCGTGCGCGAGGCCATCTACAACAGCCGCAACCGCGTGATGTACCACGCCCAGGTTCTCATCGGCCTCGACCCCGAGTTCATGGTGAAGGCCCACCTGCTGATCCCCGAGGGCGAGGAGAACGTCATGTACTCCTGGATGCTCAACTTCCAGTACATCAACGAGAAGTACGCCAAGATGTACGCGGAAAGCAAGGTCATCGAGGGTGAGAACGACATCTACATCTTCTCCGACCCGCAGTGGACCGACGCCGAGTACCCGATGGGCCTGACCTTCTTTGACCCGAAGCACAACTGCGCGTCGCTGCTGGGCATGCGCTACTTCGGTGAGCACAAGAAGGGCACCCTGACCCTGGCCTGGGGCTGCGCCAGCCGTCACGGCTACGCCAGCTGCCACGGCGGCCAGAAGCGCTACAACCTGCCCGGCGGCCGCAAGGTTGTCGTGGGCGTGTTCGGCCTGTCCGGCTCCGGCAAGTCCACCATCACCCATGCTCAGCACGACGGCAAGTATGACATTACCGTCCTGCACGATGACGCGTTCATCATCTCCACCGAGGATGGTTCCTCCATCGCGCTGGAGCCCGCCTACTTTGACAAGACCCAGGACTACACGATGGACGACCCGAACAACAAGTATCTGCTGACCGTGCAGAACTGCGGCGCCACCGTGGACGAGGACGGCAAGGTTGTGCTGGTGACCGAGGACGTGCGCAACGGCAACGGCCGCGCGGTCAAGTCCATCCTGTGGAGCCCGAACCGCCTGAACCGCTTTGCGGAGCCCGTCGACGCCATCATGTGGATCATGAAGGACCCGACGCTGCCCCCGGTGACCAAGATCAGCTGCTCCACCCTGGCCTCGGCCCTGGGTGCCACGCTGGCCACCAAGCGCACCAGTGCTGAGCGTCTGGCCCCCGGTGTGGACCCGAACGCCCTGGTCATCGAGCCCTACGCCAACCCCTTCCGCACCTACCCGCTGAGCATCGACTACACCGAGTTCAAGAAGCTCTTCGAGAACCGCGGGGTGGACTGCTACATCCTGAACACCGGCGACTTCATGGGCAAGAAGGTCACCAAGGAAGCGACCCTCGGCTCGCTGGAGAAGATCGTTGAAGGCACCGCGACGTTCGTGGAGTCCGGCATCGACAACATCTCCTTCATGCCCATCGACGGGTTCACCCCCAACTTCAAGGACGCGGAGTACAAGAAGACCTTCGTCGCCCGCATCCAGGACCGCGTGGCCTTCATTGAGAAGCAGACCACCAACCGCGGCGGCATCGACAAGCTGCCCGACGAGGCTCTGGAAGCCATGAAGAAGGTGGCCGACCAGGCCAGCAAGCTGTAAGAACAACAACGCAGCAAACCAAAACGCCCGGCGAAGCAATTCGCCGGGCGTTTTCATTGCGTTTGTGTCAGGGCGACCATCCACCCCTCAGGGGGCAAGGCAACACCACCGGGCAAGTTTATTTCTTGGCTACCGTCACCACGATGGCAAACTTCTTGTCGGCGTCGGTGTAGCTGCAAACGATGGCAATCTGCTTGCCGTCGGCCTCAATGGAACCATAGGCGCTGATGTCATCGCTCGATTCCATGGTGCTCATCTCAAAGCCCTTGGCCTTGAGCGTTTCGACATATGCACTGGCAGCGTCCTTGGTGGCCTCGGCAAAGCCAACGGCAATGACCGAATCCCCGTCGGTCGTATACTTGCCGGTCTCCTCCGCCTGCAGCTTGCCGCCGGTAAACTCCGGCACCACGGCGGGGATGTCCTCGTCCCACTCCCCAATGGGCCCGCTGGTGGCAGCCTCCTCAGTCTCCTCGGCCTCTTCCGTCTCTACCACTTCCTCGGTCTCAGCGCTGTCGTCGGTCGCAACGTCCTCGGTCTCGGTTTCTTGCAGGTTTTCTACGGCTTTGTCCACGGCCTGCTGCGCCACGCGCGCGCCGAGGGAGCAGCCACCCAGCAGGGACGCCACCAACAGCATAGCCAGCAGCAGTCCCATCTTCATCGAAAGTCCTTTCATCTCTTCACCTCTTTCTTTACCAAATAAACCATTATGAACCACAAGGAAAATAATACCATCGGAATACAACGGTGGCAAGAGAATCCTCATGTACTTCAGTTAAAAACTGATCTATGGAAGATAGACTGGGACAAATGCTAGATGGAGCACGGCACTCTCGACCCCAGGGCAATGCCCCGCCTAACGGCAGCGGGCCGCGCCGAAATACCGGCGCGGCCCCGAAAGGGCACTAGGTGGTGAACTAGAACAGGGTTGAGAACTTCTCCACCAGCGTGGCGATGTCGTTGTCGCGGGTCTTGCTGTTCCAGGCCAGGATGCCGTGGCCGGCCACCCTGCCACCCCGGCCTTCAATGGCCTTGCGCAGCTGGGAGATGGCCTTGTTGCCGCCGGTCCAGTCGTTAGCGAAGGACTTGGTGACGTAGCAGGCACACGTGCGGCCTTCCAGCGCCGGCAAACCCGCCAGGAACGCGTCCATCGGCTGGGCCAGCCGGAAGGCCTGCACCGGCGAGGCAAAGATCAGCCCCTCATACTTCGTTGCGTCCACAACCACCGGCGGATCGCCCGCCCCGGCAAGGCGCTCGATGGCCACATTGTGCCCCATGCCCTCCAGCTTCGCCTGCAGTTTCTCGGCCACTGAAAGGGCGTTGCCCGTCTGGGAGTACAGCACGATTCCGATGTTCATGGAAGAGTCCTCCTGTTTGCGTCGATTTGATTGTTTCCAATCATTTTATCATAGTGCTGCGCGTTCCACAAGGGGACGCACCACCGCCGGCTCATTGAGTATCATCTGCTTCCAGCCGGCCCGCGCGTCGGGTGCGGTCGCCAGCCAGTCCTGCATCACCGTGAAGAGCAGCAGACGACGATAGTGCAGGAAGAGATCGAGCTGCTCCAACCAATGGGCCGGGAGATCGTGCTCCTGCCGGTACCCCGCCAGCAGATGCTGCAGGAAGCGGACCAGCGCCTCTCCATCCTGCAGGGGGCGCTCCATGCCCCCGCTTGCCATGAAGAGCACCGACTGCAGCGCAATGGAGAGGTCGGTGACAAACCAATGGTAGTTGGCCACATCGAAGTCAATGACTGCCAGCGTCTGCCCGTCGTCCAGTACGTTCTGCACGTGGGGATCGTTGTGGATGAGCCCAAACGAATCGCGCTCCTGCGGCAGGGCCAGCAGGCGGCGCTCCACATCCAGCCAGCGGTCTTTCACGTCCCCGTCCTTGCAGAGGGCCCAAAAATCCCGCAGCTCCCGCTGCCAGCCCAGCAGCGGCTGACCGGTGCTGTCCTGCGCAGCGCAGCGGAAGCCATCCTCATACCCCACTGTGAGCCGGTGCATGCGCCCGATGGCCGCACCCCAGCGCCGCAGAAACCCCTCGTCCCAGGCGTCCGGCGGCACATTGCGCCCGGCGGCCAGTGGCATGAGGTAGGTGATGTAGCCAGCGTCCCCCGCGTGGCTGGCACGCCAGAGCAACCCATCACCATCGGGGACGGGGCCCAGCACCGGCGCGCCGCCCTGCAGCAGCATGCCCGCAAAGCGCAGGCGCAGGGTGTGCCTCGCACAGGTGTCAGCGAAGCGGTCAGCCGATTCCTCCCACGCCATGAGCTTCAATGCCACGAGCTGCCCGCCATACTGGCAGGTGTAGACGATGCCATCGCTGTCCTCCCGCCCACCGCCGAGATAGGTCACGTCCCCCTGCCCCAAGCCATAGGCCGACAGCAGCCGGGCCAGCGTGTCCTGCTCCATTCTCTTCATCGTTCCTCCACTCCCCTCGTTGGAATACGGTAAGTATGCCCGATGCAGCGCCCATCTTCCAGTCGATTATTATTTTGACGCATCCTGTTTAATATTTTGAGAGTGAATCCCGCTCAGCAACAAAAAGGAGCCCAACGAGTGTCGGGCTCCTCAGCGTATCTATGAACCTCTGGAACGGCCAAAAGGAGCCGAACCTCCCGCCCCATCGCAACACTTTGTGTTGCTCACCCTGCTCTCAACGATTTTGACAAATCGTCTGCCGCAGGGTGGGGGTAACACCGCTTCATTCGGCGGGAGGAAAGTCAAAGACGGCGCGAACAAAAGAAAAATCCCGGCCAAAGGCGCAACGTATCCTTAGAAACCCGCATGAGAGCTATAGTCTATGATCGGCCCATCGCATTGCTACGCAATTCTCGCGTTGCTCTCAACGATTCTAAAGAATCGTCTGCCGCAATGCGGAACTGAGAGTCGGCGACATGTGCGGAGAATCGGACACGCCGGATGCGTGTCCAACCGTCACGCCGTGAAGGCATTGCAACGCAATGCCTTAGCGCCCGGATGGCGCGTAAGGCGTGAACGGCGATCTGACATTGTCCAGAACAAGCTGTCAGAATCGTGGACGTCGCAACAGCGGCGGACACGACAGGTTGTGTCGGTCAAACGTAGCCGTTCTGGGCCAGCACCGGCAACAGCGCGCCGCCGTCCAGCGCCAGACACGTGCCGGTGATGTAGCCGGCTTGGTCGCCGGCAAGGTAGAGGACGGCATGCCCCACTTCCTCCGGCGTGCAGAAGCGGTGAATGGGGATGCGGTCGGTGATGGGACGGATACGCTCCGGGTCCACCGGCCCGTGCACGGCGGTGTAGCCCGGGGCCACCGCCACCACCCGGATGCCATAGGGCGCGAGGTTCAGCGCGGCGGCCTCGGTGAAGTGGCGGAGCGCCGCCTTGACCGGGCCATAGACCACGCTGTTGGGCCAGCACCCCTGCTGCTGGTTGGAGGTGATGTTGACGACCACCCCGCCCTGCCCCCGGCGCACCATGAGCTGGGCCGCCCGCTTGGTGCAGAAGAACGAGCCCTTCCAGTCGGTGTTGTTGAGCTCGTCAAAGAGCGCCTCGTCCGTCTCCAGAATGGAGGCGAAGCGGGTGATGCCGGCGTTGTTGACCAAGAGATCCAGCCGGTCGCCAAAAGCGCTCTCAAAGGCGTCAAAGGCGCGGTCGATGTCAGCGACGCGAGAGACATCGGCCTGCAGCACCAACACCTCCGCCCCCAGGCGGCCGCAATCGGCCGCCACCTCGTCGGCTCCTTCGGGGTTGGTGCGGTAGGTGATGGCGAGGTCGTAGCCATTGGCAGCCAATACCCGCGCGATGCCCGCGCCAATACCCCGGCTGCCGCCGGTGATGAATGCGGTCTTACGCATAGGCTTCCTCCCTCGTTTGGCGCGGGGTTACTCCAGCCCCATCGCCTTCAGGTTCTCAAGGCTGATCTTCAGGCTGTCAAAGGGATCGCGGCGGCAGACGTCCTGCTCCACGATGTGCCAGCGCACGCTGGCCGCCCGGCAGGCGGCGATGATGGCAGGCCAGCGGAGGTTGCCCTCACCCACCTCGGCCATGATGGCCTGCTTCTCGTCGGGGTGGTACACCATGTCCTTGAAGTGCACAACGTCGATGCGGCCAGCGAGCTTCGCGAGCCACCCCAGCACATCGCCGCCGCCGGCCTGCACCCAGTAGGTGTCAGGCTCAAACTGCACGGCGGGGCTGAATTCCTCAAAGAGGATGTCCATGCCCGTGCGCGCGCCAAAGCGGGCGAACTCAAAGTTGTGGTTGTGGTACACAAACGTACGTCCAGCCGCGCGGATGCGCTCGGCAATGGGGTTTATGAGAGCGGCAAAGCGGCGGTAGCCGTCCTCGGTGGTGGCGTAATCCCACGGCATGGCACCTAGGCCGATGTAGGGGCAGTCCAGCGCCTCATGGTCGCGCAGCACGGTGTCAAGGTCGTTCTGCAGCGCCGCCAGCGAGATGTGGGTGGCGACGATGGCGATGCCGTGCCGGTCGGCAATGGCCTTGAGATCGGCGGCGGGAATGGGGCCTAGGCCCGAGGCCTGCGCGGCCTTCCAGCCATCGGCGGCCAGGCGGGCGAACCCGCGGTCGATGTCCTCCGGGGTCTGCATCTGCGCCCGCAGGGTGTAGAGCTGTGCGGCAACCTGTGTCATGTGCAATACCTTCTTTCCGTTCGGGCTGTTACCGGAAGTATTGCACGCCGGACTCAAAAATCCTGCTTTCATAAGTGCCCGGAACATTGCCAAACACGCCCGCGCCGGCCCGCTCGTTGTGGCCCATCTTGCCCAGCACCCGTCCGTCGGGGCTGGTGATGGCCTCCACCGCGTGGAGCGACCCATTGGGGTTGTGGAGCGTATCCATCGTGGGTTGGCCCGCCTCATCCACATACTGCATGGCGACCTGCCCGGCGGCCAGCAGCCGATCAAACTCGGCCCCGGTGCAGGTGAAGCGCCCCTCCCCGTGGGAGATGGCCGTCGTCACCACATCGCCGCAAGAAAGGCCTGCAAACCACGGCGACAGCACCGACGACACCCGTGTGCGCACGAGGCGCGACTGGTGCCGCCCGATAGCGTTGAAGGTAAGGGTGGGGCTGTCGCTGCCCATGGGAACGATCTGCCCATAGGGCACCAAGCCCAGCTTGATGAGTGCCTGAAAGCCATTGCAGATGCCCAGCATCAGACCGTCACGCTGGCTCAAAAGCCGCGTGGTGGCATCGGCCACGCGGGCCTCGCGGAAGAGTGCCGCGATGAACTTGCCCGAGCCGTCGGGCTCGTCACCGGCGGAGAAGCCGCCGGGCAGCATGACGATCTGGCTGCGGTCAATGGCGGCGGCCAGGGCCGCCATGCTCTCGTCAATGGCGGAGGAGGTCAGGTTGCGGATGACGAACACCTCGGCCACCGCACCGGCGCGCTGGAAGGCGCGGGCACTGTCATACTCGCAGTTGGTGCCCGGGAACACCGGGATGAGCACCCGGGGCCGGGCCACGGCCACCGCCGGACGGGCCGCGCTACGTACGGTGTGGGCGCAGGTCTCCATCGCTTCGGCAGGCACCGCCGCGCGGGTGGGGAACACCTCTTCCAGCGGGGCCTCCCAGGCAGCTTGCAGGTCGGCCACAGCCACGGCCTTCCCAGCCACGGTGAACGTGCCGTCGCCGGTGGTGACGCCCAGCGTCTGCCAGCTAAGCCCCGCAAAGAGCGTCGCCGGGTCACCGGCAACCTCCACCACGAAGGAACCGAGGGCCGGCTCAAAGAGGGCCGCCGGGTCGTCCACCCGTACGCCGATGCCATTGCCAAAGGCCATCTTACCCAGGGCCACCGCCGCGCCGCCCTCGCCCACGGTGTGGGCAGCCAATGCGGCTCCTGCGGCGAAGGCGGATTTCAGTGCCGCGCAGTTCCTGCGGAAGGCCGCAAGATCGGGCAGGTCGTGTTCATCGCGCGGCTGGCGTAGCAACACCAGGGTGGAGCCGGCGCGCTTCAGCTCTGCTGAGCACACCCGGCCGGCCTGCACCATGCCCAGGGCAAAGCTCACCAGCGTCGGCGGCACGTCCATGCTGCCGAAGCTGCCGCTCATGCTGTCCTTGCCGCCGATGGAGCCCTTCTCCAGCCCACACTGGGCCCAGTAGGCGCCCAGTAGCGCGGCCAGGGGCTTGCCCCAGCGGGTGGGAGCGTCACCCAGACGCTCAAAATACTCCTGGAACGTGAGGTAGCAGCCTTCGATGTCCCCACCAGCGGCGGCCACCCGGGCCAGCGACTCCACCACGGCATAGGCCGCGCCGTGGAAGGGGCTCAGCAGCGAGAGGTTGGGGAAGAAGCCGTGGGCCATGACGGTGCAGGTGTCGGTCGCGCCACCCTCCACCGGCACCAAGGCCGCCATGGCCTGGGCGGGCGTCATCTGCCGCGCGCCACCAAAGGGCATGAGCACCGTGCCCGCGCCGATGGTGCTGTCAAACATCTCCACCAGACCGCGCTGGCTGCACTCGTTGAGGCCGGAGAGTGCCGTGCGCAGCGCGCCAATGGGGTCGGCGGGCTGTTGAGGGGCGAAGTAGCCGCCCACCTGCGGGGCGGTGACCGCCGCCTGGGCGTATTGGGCCGCGCCGTTGGTATTGAGGAACGCGCGGGAGAGGTCGATGATGGTGCTGCCGCGCCAGGTCATGCGCATGCGGCCCGCGTCGGTCACCTGCGCCACCACCGTGGCTTCCAAGTTTTCCTCCGCCGCCAGGGCGAGGAAGGTGCCGACATCGCCGGCCTCGACCACCACGGCCATGCGCTCCTGGGACTCGCTGATGGCAAGCTCGGTGCCATCCAGGCCCTCATATTTCTTGGGCACCGCGTCGAGATCAATGTCCAGCCCGTCGGCCAGCTCGCCGATGGCCACGCACACGCCGCCCGCGCCAAAGTCATTGCAGCGCTTGATGAGCCGGGTGACGGCGGCCTTGCGGAAGAGCCGCTGGATCTTGCGCTCGGTGGGCGGGTTGCCCTTCTGCACCTCGGCCCCGCAGGTCTCGATGCTCTGCTCGTCGTGGGCCTTGCTGGAGCCGGTGGCACCGCCGCAGCCGTCGCGCCCGGTGCGCCCGCCCAGCAGAATGACGATGTCGCCGGCATCGGGCTGCTCGCGGCGCACGTTTTCCTTTGGCACAGCCCCGACGACCGCACCCAACTCCATGCGTTTGGCCACGTAGCCGGGGTGATACACCTCGGTGACCTGCCCGGTGGCCAGGCCGATCTGGTTGCCGTAGGACGAGTAGCCGTGGGCTGCCTCGCGGCTGATCTTGCGCTGGGGCAGCTTGCCGGGCAGGGTGTCCTCCAGCGGCTGGCGCGGGTCGCCGCTGCCGGTGACGCGCATGGCCTGGTAGACGTAGGCCCGGCCCGAGAGCGGATCACGGATGGCCCCACCCAAGCACGTGGCGGCCCCGCCGAAGGGTTCAATCTCGGTGGGGTGGTTGTGGGTCTCGTTCTTAAACTGAATGAGGTAGCGGCGCGGCTTGCCGTCCACGTTCACATCGGCCTCGATGGAGCAGGCGTTGATCTCCTCGGATTCATCGAGGGCGGGCAGCAGCCCGCGCTTTTTGAGCCTCTTGGCCCCCAGCGTCGCCAAGTCCATCAGGGAGCGGGGCTTGCGGCCGCCGTGCACTTCGTTTCGGCCTTCCTCGTAGAGCTGCCAGGCCTGCCGCAGGGGCGCGGCCGCCGGGTCATCGGCGAAGGACACGTCGGTGAGCTCTGTGAGGAACGTGGTGTGCCGGCAGTGGTCAGACCAATAGGTGTCGATGACCCGGATCTCGGCCACTGTGGGGTCGCGGCCCTCGTCATCGCGGAAGTACCGCTGCACGTGCAGGAGATCGGCCACACTCATGGCCATGGCCATCTGCCGGTGCAGGGCGGTGATGCCTTCCTCCGTGAGGGCGGTGAAGCCCTCGACCACCGCCACATCCGGCGGCGTGTCCAGCACCAGCTCCAGGCTCGCGGGCTTGGTGAGCGCCGCCTCGCGGCTGTCCACGGGGTTGATGAGGTAGCCCTTCACCCGTGCCACATCGTCGGCGGTCAGCGTGCCATACAGCAGATACACCGTGGCACAGCGCACCAGCGGCGGCTCGCCCTGTGCGATAAGCTGCACGCACTGGGCGGCCGAGTCGGCCCGCTGGTCGTACTGGCCCGGCAGGTACTCCACCGCGAATGCCGCCGTGCCCGCAATCTCCAGCGTCTCATCGTACAGCGTGTCCACCGCCGCCTCGGCAAAGACATCGGTGCGGGCACGCTGCCAATCGGCGTTGGCCACCCCCTGCACGTCGTAGCGCAGCACGATGCGCACACGCGTGAGCCCCGCGATGCCCAGCATCTGCTTGAGATCGGCACACAGGTGATGCGCCGCGCCGTCAAAGCCCACCCGTTTCTCCACAAACAACCGTCTGACCATGGACATGACAAAACCTCCCTGTCGTTAGGAACCCACTGTCATGGCGAGCATGACAAGAGGAATGAATGCAAAGGACATGAGCGTGGTGAACAGAAACCCGGTGGCGGCGTATTTGTCGTCGGCACCGTAGAGCCCGGCCAGCACCGTGATGTTGCTCATGGCCGGCATGGCGGCCTGCGCCACCAGCACGTGGGATAGTAGTGTTGCCGCCCCCACCCAGCGCAAAACAAAAAAAGCCGCCAACGGCGACAGAACAAAGCGCACCCCAAGGCTGACCACATGGCTGCGGTCAATCTTGACATTGGCAAAGCCGGTGGCGGAGAGCAGCATGCCGCAATAGAGCAGCGCCGCCGGCGACACCATGCCGCCCATGACGCGAGTGGCATCGGTGAGAATGATGGGCACCGGCACCCCAAACCACACCACCACCACCGCCAGAAGCGTGGCCACCAGCGCTGGCGGCAGCAGCCGCCCCAGCCAACCGGGCTGGAAGAAGGGCGCGTCCGGCTCCCCATCCCGCCGGATGGCCTGGGCCGCCATCGTCCAGAAGAGCAGCGTATTGGGCAGATAGGCCATGAAGGCGTACTTGACGGCATCCTCGCCAAAGAGCATGGCCGTCATGGGCACGCCGATGAACACGGAATTGGAAAACGCACAGGTGGTGAGGAACACCCCCCGCCGCCCACGGGGCAGATGGATGAGCAATGCCAAACCATAGCTCACCGCCCAGGAGAACAGGATGACCCCGCCGTAGGCCGCCATGCTGAGTGCGGCACCGGCTAGGTCCGCCCGGGTGAAGCCGCTGGTGATGTAGTAAAACGCGGCGGCGGGCATGGCGATGTTGACGACCACCGTACCCAGCCCCTTCCAGCTGGTGCCCTCAAACCAGTGACGACGCTCCACAAACACACCGGCCCCCACCAGCAGCAGTATGACGAACACGCTGCCGAAGGCTCGGGGGAGCGTCGACCAATCCAGCATGGCTTAGCCCCGCTCGGCGCAGAACTCGCCGTAGATGGCGCGGATGGCGGCCTCGAAGTCCTCGGTCACCACGCCGACGATGATGTTCAACTCACTCGACCCCTGGTCGATCATGCGGATGTTGATGCCCGCCTGCGCCAGCGCCCCAAAGAGCCGGGCCGCCGTGCCGCGGTGCTCCACCATGCCCCGGCCCACCGTGGCGATGAGGGAGATGCCGTCGATGATCTCGATTTCGTCGGGGTCGACGGCCTCATAGAGAGCGTGCAGTACCTGATCCCGCCGGCCGTCAAGGTAGTGGCTCTCCACCAATACGGAGAGGGTATCAATGCCCGTGGGCAGGTGTTCGAAGGAGATGCCCAGATCCTCCAGCACGGCCAGCACCCGCCGGCCAAAGCCGAGTTCGCTGTTCATCATGGCCTTCTCCATGCTGAGCACCGAGTAACCCTTGCGCCCGGCGATGCCGGTGACGACACTAGCGGCCACCCCCGCGGGGATGGCGGCTTGGATGAGGGTGCCAGGCTCACTGGGGGCGTTGGTGTTGCGGATGTGGATGGGAATGCCGGCCTTGCGCACGGGGAAGATGGCATCCTCGTGCAGCACGCTCGCCCCCATGTAAGAGAGCTCCCGCAGTTCCTTGTAGCTGATGACCTCAATGGGGCGGGCGTTCTTCACAATGCGCGGGTCGGCGGCCAGCACGCCGGACACGTCGGTCCAGTTCTCGTACACATCGGCCCCCACGGCCCAGGCCACCAGCGCCCCGGTGATGTCGCTCCCCCCGCGGGAGAAAGTCTTGACCTGCCCATCGGGTGCGCTGCCATAGAAGCCAGGCACCACCGCCCGCTCCATGCTCTGCAGGCGGGTACGCAGCCCATCCCAGGTGCGGCGCTCATCGAGCTGCCCGTTGCCCGCGAAGAAGATGACCTCGGCGGCGTCCACAAAGGGGATGCCGAGGTAGGCCGCCATGACGATGCCATTGAGGTATTCGCCGCGGCTGGCGCAGTAATCAGCCGTCGCCCCAGCAGCGATGGTTTCCTCCATGCGCGCGAACTCCGGCCCGAGGTCGAGTGTCAGCCCTAACCCCGCCACAATGCCGTCGTACCGCGCGCGGATGGCCGCGACCTTGCCCGCCAATTCGGTGCCGGTGGCGCCGTGGCAGCCATAGAGCATGTCCGTCACCTTGGTGTCTGCGCTGCTGCGCTTACCCGGCGCGCTGGGCACCACATAGCGCCGGTCCCCGTCGGCCCGCACAATGGCCGCAACCTTACGAAACTGATCGGCGTCCGCCAGCGACGAGCCGCCAAACTTTACAACCTTGCTCCCCATTTCGTCCCCTGTCCTCCAGCCGTCTATCGGATTGCCCTGCATTCGAGGTAAAAACGTTTTTCATCGGCCTCGCCCATGGAGAAAGCCTTCTTGGGCAGTACGCCCAGCTTCTCCACCGCCGGGAAGAGGTCGCCCTTGTCCATGCCAGTGAGCAGGAAGGCCAGGTTGCCCGGCTGGCACCCCAGGGTGGTGGCGGCCTCGTCGCCATGGACGTAGTCCACCGTGGCCTGGGGCTCGGCGGTCAGCACGGCCTCCAGTGCCTCCTGCAGGCTGCCCACGGCCAGCGGGCAGGTGGGCGTCTTCAGGTGGATCCACCCCTCGCCACCGGCACAGGCGTACCGCACCGACTGGGTGGCGTTCTCGTCCGGGCCATCGCCCAGCACCGCACCCCAGCCGCGGCGGTTCATCTCCCACAGTACGGTGGCCAGCAGCGCCGCGTCGTCCACCCCGAACACCACCCGGTGAATGGGGTGGAACGTCAGCCCCGCGTCGTGCACGTTGACCAGCTCGGCCAGCGCCCAGCGGGCCGGGTGCTTCTGGCGTTCCTCCTCGGTGAGTGTCCCCTTGATCTCATCCCAGTACGCCTTGGCCGTGGCCAGCGAATGGTTGCCGTCGCCCACGGCGAAGCGCAGCCCGCCCTCGGGGCAGAGCCCCTCCAGCGAGGCGGCCAGCGTCTCCCATCGGTCAGCGCCCACGCGCCAACCGGCGATGTGCCCGCCGCCCAGCATGAGCTCGGTGTCGTAGACCGGCTCCAACCCCGCACGGCCAGCCGTGAGCGGCCCCAGCACGGCGTCGATGGGGTCGTCAATGAGGATCATGATGTGGGGGCACTCGAGTGCTGCCCGGCGGCGCACGGCGATGCGCGGCGGCAGACGGTTGACGATCGTCCCCTCCGTCGCGCGGATAGGCATACGGTTGCCCGGCGTATAGTCGTATTTCTCCAGATCAAAAGCAGCCATCAGCCCCCGGCGCAGACCGTGAGGCGTGGTGCGCTCCAGGTAGAGGAAACTCCGCTCCAGGGTGCGGAACACGCCCTCCCGCCGGTAGACGTCCATCGTCTGCACCGTCAGTTCCTGCAGGGCATGGCCCTTGGGCGTCTCCAGATATACCTCCGGAATGATGAGCCGCAACGTGGAGGGCATGTCCCCCACAAAAGCGTCGGCCCGCTCCCAATAATCGGCCTGCGACGAATATTGATCGCAGGCGATGACCGGCCAGCGGCCCATGTCCACACCCTCTGCCGGTACCAGCAGGTCGGCCGGCGCTATGCCCAGCCCCGCGAACCTCTCCTCGGTCGTGCGCACTTCCGCATCCACTCCGTTGTGTTAAAATTCGTGAATATTCATCCCATTATACAATGAATCGTTCGGGGTGTCCACGTGCCGGCACGGATAGAAAATTGGGTGCCAATTTGGGCTGTTTGGACAAAGGTGTTGTTCGGCATTCCTCACGGGATGCCACGGTCGATCGCCTTCCGGATTGACGGGAACAAATACGCGCCGCATTCATACACTGCCATGGAAGAGGATATGGCGCGGAGGCGATCAATCCTCCCGCCCCTTCCGCTTCAATCTGAAAACAGGGTGAGATAGATGAAAGTCGTCAACAATTCTTCCAACTGCCGTTGGGACGACCGTGAATCGGAAAATGTTGAAAGGGACAGAGCCCCTCAGGTTCGCCTGAACGCGGCCACCGGCGGTGCTGGCCCGCTGCCCATCCTTACCACGTTGCTGGCTGACCCCATCAACATTGTGAGCGTTCCCATCGATACCCGCGGGATGGAGAGACCCGGCGTGCTGCTGACGTTCACCGGCATCATCAGCCTGCCGGTCGGCGTGCTGGTCACGCTCAATTTCCAAATCAACCGCAGCACCAACGACGGCGCCGCCAAGGTGGGCTCGACCTACACCTTCGCCACGCTGGTCACCGCACTGGAAGCCGAGGCCTTCAGCTTCCAGTTCTTCGACAGCCCCGTGGAGCCGGACACCTACACCTACGCGGTGGAGCTCTCCACCAACACCATCATCGAGGTCACACCCGGCTTGACGATCCAAAACGCCACGCTGAGCGCCCTCGCGGTGGACAACGGCTGAAGCCGCATGGATCCGGGGCCGTGTTGTCAGCCTTGCCCCGGACGGGCCCAATTCTCCCCCCATCGCCCAGCGCCCCAGCCGCTGGGCGACGCCATTGTGGGGCTTCCCGTTCCCTCACGCATCTCGTACACTGGTGGGGGGCAGCACTCACTCCTGTCGTGTCGGCGGATATCCCTCGGGATGGCAGATGCCACCGGGTATGCTATACTACCAGCAATACCCGCTGATGGGAGAGGACGCCATGAAAACGCTGGAGACCCCAAGGATGGTGCTGCGCGCCTTCCGCCCGAGGACGCCGACGACCTCTATGCCTACGCCCGCGACCCGGCCGTTGGCCCCGCCGCCGGCTGGCGGCCCCATGGCAGCCTGGAGGAGAGCCGCGACATCCTGCGCATGTTCCTGCGGGAGGATGACGTGTGGGCCATGGAACTGCGCGCCACCGGCCGAGTGGTGGGCTCCATCGGCCTGCACCAGGATACCTTCCGCCGCAACAACCGCTGCCGGTCGCTGGGCTATGTGCTGGCCCGGCCCCACTGGGGAGCGGGTCTCATGGGCGAGGCGGTGCCGGCCGTGCTGGGCTTCGCCTTTGGCGAGATGGAGCTCGCCCTCGTGTCGGTGTGCCACTACCCCACCAACGACCGCTCCCGCCGGGTCATCGAGCGAGCCGGCTTCCGCTATGAAGGCACGCTGCGGCAGGCCGTCCGGCTCTTCGATGGCACCCTACAGGATCACGTTTGCTACTCTCTGACGCGGGAGGAGTGGGCGCAATGCAGGTGAGCATCACGGTGCTGCGGACACACTTCGACCGGGAACTGGCCGAGGCCTATCTGACCGACGGTGCCGATGTCGGGCCCTGCCCGCTGCTTGCGGTGGGCGACCGGTTCCTCTACACCGGCGGCGCGGCCATGCCCGAGGGATTCTGCCCCTGGGCCTGGGTGGATGTCTACCGCGGCGTCAATGCGCTCTCCGCCGGGGCCAGCTACGCGCCCTGGAACAACCACGACCACCAGCAGGTGCTGTGCTGCACCGATGGCGTGCGCCCGGTCGTCTTTCTGTTGGAGGCCGTCACCGGCGAGGCGCCCGCCCCGTGAATCCGGCACGGGCAAGCAGCCCGGCCGCGAAGAGCCACTTGATTTGATCCAAAAGAGAAGTACCCCTAAAAGCAGAAGTGTTTCTGTATATGATGGCTGAACCGGCAATATGGAATATGTCAGCTTCGCAGGACGCTTCTCCTGCGCTACCTGGCCTGTGTGTCCCCCTTTTCAGCCCCTCTTTTTCCAATCAGAACCGTAAAGCTCCTGCGCGGCATGGTACTGGAACAATGACGCCGCCAACCCTTCGTTCATCGTCTGCCAGTTGTGGCGGGAAAAGTTATCGGGGCATAGGGCGTAATCCTTTCCGTCGTATTTTGCTTTGACGGCGAGAATGGCATTCCTGCCACCCTTGGTGCAGCCAAGGCAACCGTTGCAGGGTTTGCATACGGCGATCAGGTATTTCCGCAGGCTTTCCTCCAGGTTGTCGAAATCCTCAAGCATGGCCTTGACGCCGATGCTGTTCATTGAGCCGAAGAAGAATTTCCAGTGCTTGCGCGGGTTATAGCCAAAGACAAAGCCACCGACCTGGTTGTGGAGTGTGATGGCAAAGTCAAATCCCGCCGCCCCAAAGCCGTACCTTATGGTTTTCTCGTAACCCTTTGCTAGGCAGTCGTTTTGAATGCGGAGGAGCAACCCGTCCAACCCCGCCACATCATCAAGCCTTGTGAGAAGAAAGTCAAAATCGCCTGTAAAGGAACAAGCGGCAAAATTCATGAGGGCATAGGGCGTCCATGGTTCACGTTCACAGGGACTTTTTCGGCAAGGAGCCGGAGACTCTGTATCACATCCTTTTCGGCAATGACCTTTATTCCTGTTCCGCCTTTTTCAACGCTTATCTCGACCTCTTTGAGCAGAACTCCATACTGAGACTTGTAACTTGCTTTGTTTTCCTTCAAAACCGCGTTGCTGATTGACAGGCAATGATCGTTTGCTTCTCCCCGCAAAAAGGATGTGTACAGGAATTTATAGAAATCGAACAGGCCCTTGAAGATCGACTTGTATATCCCGTCCAGCTCCGGGTTCGTGTTGTTTGTCGCGTGCCACTCATATGCCTCATCGGCGTCGCCGGCGAGGTTCAGGAGTTCCGGGGTTTCATAGAGCCTGTCAATGATTCGCCCCATCAACCCATGAAGCTTTTGCTGACCCTGCTCATCCGCCTTCTCCGATTCGATCGGCACAAACTCGGAATACATGAAATTCAACCCATACAGGATGCGCTGTGCGATTGTGTCGAAAGCTGGCATCGGTTTGATGGTCACTTACATCCCTCCATATCGCATTCTGCAAACCACCCGCAGTCCTGACAACCGGCCAATTCCTTTTTCTCAATGGCTGTCATAATACAGGGATGCGGGGCCTGGCCCGGCAAGCTATATTTTTCATCGAAATGCGATACCTGCGCGAACGAAGAAAGGCGGCGGGCAAAACCTGCCACCTTCCAGAAGTTCCTGTGACAGTCACACATCGGGCGGGCCGTTGTCATGCCCTCGGTCATTCCGCCCCGTACCGGCGCCGTCCCTCCCGGGCGAAGGCGTGCACACGCTCCTCCATACCCGGCAGGCGGGCGATGGTGCGGTCGCTGAACATGCCATCCTCGGGGTTCTCGTCGCTGGCGCGCTCGTGGCCGATGAGGGCCCAGGCAGCGTCGATGAGGTTGGCAAACGTCGGCTCCTGCAGCGCCTGGCACAGGAAGCTCTGCCGGGGGGAGTTGATGTCCTCGCCGCTGACCTCAAAGAAGCCCATCTGCCGGCAAAGACCCCGCAGGCGGGCAAGCTGGGCCGGGGTGTTGCGGGTGGGCATGTAGGTGACGGCCTGCACCCCCAACTCCTTCAAGTAGTCCAGCAGCTCCTCCAGAATGTCGTCCTCGAACCGCTGGGCGCGCTTGTCGCCGGTCACGCTGTCGCCTACGTCGCCCAGGTAGGGGTAGGTCACGATGGCACCGCTTTGCCGCCCCAGTGCCAGCAGGTCGCGCACGTCGGGGCACTCCTCCCCGGCAGGCACATAGAAGCGCGGCACATAGTGGCCCTTGATGAGCCCCAGGATGTCATAGGCCCGGTGGGGGTTGGCGACGTCCAGCAGCTGCCCCTCCGCCTTGGGGGAGAGGGACATGCCCATGGGCCCTCGCAGGAAGGCAAGAAGCGGCTGCCCAGCACCACAGACAGCGAGGATGCGATTGGCCAGCGCCAGCGCAAGGTGCCGCTCGGTCACCGACCCGCCCTCGTCCCACTGGCTCAGGGGCAGCACGTCCCGGTCAAAGTCAATCGTCACGCCGTGGGGCCCCAGCAGTTCGTTGCAGTTGGCCACCATGCGGCGGTTGCGGCGGTTGCGGGCCTCGCGATAGGGCGCGAAGAACGCCTGCACCGCCCCGAAGGACCGCCGAGGCACCCCGTGCAGCGACAGGTACACCACTCCATCCTGGTCAGGGTTATTGACGCGCCGTGTGCCGTAGTGGGTGTTGCGGAAGCTCACCCGGCACTCAATGCCGCAGGTGACCGGCATGGCGAGAATCGCACCAGCAGCCAAGAACTCCTCCGCCCCGGCCATACTGTCGTGGTCCATGATGCCCGCCGTCGCCAGGCCGTTGCGCTTGGCCTCCCACACGGCGCGGGTGGGCGAATAGGGCGAAAACGAATAGGTCGTGTGGATGTGATTGTTGACCTGACAGGCGGTGACCGGCGGGAACTCCTCCCCAGCCAGGGCCTGCAGGGCCACGAGCCGCGCTTGCGGCGTGAGGGCGTTGAGGTCGTGCACAGGCGGTTCCTCCTTGTATCCCATTCGCACCCATTGTAGCCGACGAGGAGGGGCGGTACAAGCCCCGGGTGTGCGTTCGCGGCAGTCACATTGGCGACCGTCGCGAGTGGAAATGTGAAGGGAGGCACCCAAGGGGCATCCCCTTGGATCTCTGACGTGGCGTGAAACGGGACAAGAACCCTCTACTGGCAGCCGCGTCGCGGGTTGATCCCGCAGCGGCCCGAAAGAGTCTGCCTGTGGCACTGAGTCCCTCCCGCTGGCGTGGTGTCCCCTATAAAGCCCTGCATGACCCACGCAAAACGAAAGCCGCCCGGCGACATGCGCGGCGGGCGGCAAACGACCATATTGACGAGCTCTCCTTCTCGCCTTTGCCGCTGCGCGACAAAGGCGAAAACGCAGCGCTATTTTGCAGCGTCCAACAGCTTTTTGAGCTCCGCGATGGCCGTGGTGTACTGGTTGTCCTGGTCGGTGCACAGCAGCGTCGCGTCCTTCTGCACGGCCTCATTGAGCTCCACCTGAATGTCCGGAGTGATGCCCACGTCCTGCGGGCAGCGGCCGCCGCCAGTGAGATACCGGCTGGAGGTGTACTTGAGCGCCGACCCATCAGGGAACTGGTAGAAATCCTGCGCCACACCCTTGCCGTAGGTCGTGGTGCCCACCAGCGTGCCCACCTTGTAGTCCTGGATGCCGCCGCTCAAGAGCTCGGAGGCAGAGGCGCTGTTCTCGTTGACCAGCACCACCATGGGCATATTGAGATAGCTCGCGCCGGAGGTCGCGATGTTGGTCTTGTTGCCGTTCTTATCCTCCAGCGTGATGATGGGGCCGGCGGGGAAAAGCTGATCGGCGATGCTCACCACGATGTCGTAGCTGCCGCCGGGGTTGTTGCGCAGGTCGAGCACAAAGCCCTTGGCCCCCTGATCCTTCAGCTCATTGACGGCCTTCTCAAAGAGTGTGGCGGCGTTGCCGTTGAATTCGATGATCTTGATGTACCCCATCTTATTATCGAGCATCTTCCACTCGGTGCGGTCCACCGTCACCTGGGCGCGGGTCAGCGTCAGCTCCTTGGTTTCGCTCTGGCGCTGGATCGTGAGCTTCACCTGGGTGCCGGCCTCGCCCTTGACGAGCTTGACGGCGTCGTCCACGGTCATCGTGGTCACGTCGGTGCCGTCCACCGCCAACAGCTTGTCACCTGTCTGCAGGCCGCCCTTCTCGGCGGGGGAACCTTTGTAGACGTTGACGATGGTGATGAGGTTGTCCTCGCTGCCCACATTGACCGAAGCGCCGATGCCCACGTATTCGCCGGCCTCGTCGCTGTTGAATTCCTTGTACTCGTCGGCGGTAAAGTACTGGGCGTAGACGTCGCCGGTACCCGCCACCATGCCCTTGGCCGCTCCGTTCACCAGGTCCTCGTCGGCAGGGTCGTTCAATGCCTGCTGGTGCAGTACATCACGGATTTCATCCAGGCGGCTGTAATCGAGTTGGTCGGCGGCAGCCGTCTCGCCGGTGGCGGAGGGCACCTGGGTGGAGTGGTTCCACTGGCCGGACTGGGCGCGATAGATGACAAACCCACCCAGCATCAGCGACCCTGTGACAAACACCGCGCACAGGCCCACGATGACGCAGGCCAGTATGGCAGAACTTTTCTTTACCATAAGGATATACGCTCCTGTTTCGTGCTGTCTGTATTATACATCAAACCGGGGCTAACTCAACCGTCAGCTGACGGCATCGGGGTCGGGTTCCTGGTTGGGCTCCTCCGGCAAGCGTGCACGCTCCTCGTGCCGGCGTGCCAGCTGGCGCATCTCCAGGGCGAAGAACACCGCTGTGATGA
>JAEWRW010000003.1 GCA_023398815.1 Bacillota bacterium | reverse complement strand
TTGGCTCGCTGATGGATAATGATGGATCTTCCCAAAAATTAAGAAATGATTTAGGAGGAAAGAAATGAAAAAGCTACTCTCTCTTGTACTCGCGGGTGCGATGGCGCTTTCTCTGGCCGCCTGCGGCGGCGGCAACAGCGGTGGCGGCGGCGCAATGGGACTGGTTGGCGCGGGCGCCTCTGCCGCAGGCGGCGACGAGCTGCCGGTTGTGCAGTGGAAGATGGTTTCCACCTGGGGCTCCGGCAACGTCCACTTCACCGTGGACCAGCGGTTCTCCGCGCTGGTGAGCCAGCTGACCAACGGCAAGTTCCAGATCACCAACTACGGCGAGGGTGAAATTTGCTCTGCCAACCAGGTGTTCGACAGCGTGCAGGAAGGCACCGTGCAAGCCGGCGGCGACTGGTCCGGCTACTGGGCCGGCAAGGACCCCGCTTTCGAGCTGCTCTCCACCACCATGAACCTGTTTTCCGGCCTGGACTACTATGTCTGGTTTGAGCAGGGCGGCGGCATCGATGTGGCCCAGGAGCTGTACGGTCAGTACGACCTAATGTGGTTCCCCATCCTCTGCCATTTCTCCGAGTCCGGCATCCGCTCCTCCAAGCCCATCACCAGCATCGCCGATCTCCAGACCATGAAGACCCGTCTGGGCGGAGTCATGGCCGGCCGCGTGGGCGCGAAGCTGGGCTTCAACATCACCACCGTTCCGGCTGCGGAGCTGTATGAATCCCTGCAGCGCGGTGTGATTGACGCCGGTGAGTTCTCCGGCCCCAACGCCGACTCCACCCTGAAGCTGCAGGAAGTGGCCAAGTATTGGGTTGAGCCCGCCTGGTATCAGTCCGCCGGCAACAACGGCGTCATCATCAACAAGGCCGCTTGGGATGCCCTGCCCGAGGCTTATCAGCAGGCGGTCGCCACCGCCGCCGCCGCCTGCCGCGGCGAGGGCCTGGCCCGCTACACCTGGCTGGACAGCGTGGCCGCCAGCAAGATGATCGACCAAGAGGGTGTCACCGTTACTTACATGAACGAAGATGATCTGAAAACCATTAAGGCCACCGCCCAGGAGGTCTATGAGGCGGAGGCCGCCGTCAACCCCAATTTCAAGCTGGTCTACGACTCCATGCTGGAATACTGCAAGGTCGTGGATCCCTATCGTGAGATGCTCAACAGCGGCGGCTATGGCTATGGTTTCAGCCACGGTCTGAACTGATCGTCTCCGCGGACAAAAGCCCAATTCTCAACCGCGCCCCGCTTTCCGCCGAAGCTCCTTCGGCGGAAAGCGGGCATCTCCCGCAAAGCCCCTGTTCTTCGCCCCTTACTTTAGTCAACTGAGATTGAGAGAGGTTACTGAATGAAACCAATTAAAATGATTTGTCGAGGCATCGACACGTTCACAGAGTGGACAGGGCGCGTTTTCGCGTTCATCTCTCTGCTTACTCTCGCCGTCATCATTTTTGAGGTCTTTATGCGCCGCATTCTCAACAGCCCCCAAATCTGGACTATGGATATGATCGTCATGAGCTTCGGCTGCTACGTCGTGCTCATCAGCGCGTTTGGCTTTTTGCGCAAGTCCTTTGTGGCGGTAGACGTGCTCTATGCCCTGCTGCCCGGCATCGTCCGCCACATTCTTCACATCGTCACTTACTGCATTTTCTTTGTCCCCTTCGCCTTCAAGCTGACCCCCGTGGCCTATCGCTTTTTTCTAAAGGCGTATACCACCAATGAGCTGAGCTATTCGGTGTGGCAGCCGCCCACCTGGCCTGTGAAGCTGGCGCTGTTCGTCGGATTGACGCTGCTGTGCATTCAGGGCGTTTCCGAAATTCTGAAGCATGTGGACTGGATCGTCGAGTATTTCCGCAACGGCCGCAAGGAGCCCCAGATTGACGAGGGTCCCAGCGCCATCGAAACGGTCATTCTGGAAAACGGGGGCCACAAGCTGGACGCGGATCAGATCGAGGGATCTTCTCCGCCCGATGCAAGTTCCGATACGGGAAAGGAGGAGAAGTAAATGCTGTCCCTGCTTCAAAATCTGGTGGGCGGCATTGCCGCCTCCGCCGGTATGAACACCGAGCAATTTTCCGCGCTGCTCATCGGTATTTTGTTTCTGCTGATGATCATTGGCCTGGTGGCCGGCCAGGAGCTGGCTTTCGTTTTGGGCGGAGCCGGCGTGGTCATCGGCGTGATCGCCTGGGGCGACGCGGGCCTGTCCATCGGCATGACAAAGATATTCGATCAGATGCAAAGCTATGCCATGGTCGCCATCCCCATGTTCGTGCTCATGGCCAACTTCCTGACTCACTCCAAGGTGGCCGACGGGCTGTTTTTGTCCATCCGGTATCTGCTGGGTCCCCTGAAGGGCGGCCTGGGTCTGGCGGTCATCGTGGTGTCCACCATTTTCGCGGCCACCACCGGCATTGTGGGCGCCTCCGTGGTCACCATGGGCATGCTTTCCATGCCCATCCTGCTGCGCTGCGGCTATAACCACAGCCTAGCCGCGGGCATGGTGTGCGCGGGCGGTTCTCTGGGCATCCTGATTCCGCCCTCCATCATGCTGGTGACCATGGGGTCTTATGCCGAGGTCTCCGTGGGCAAGCTGTTCTTCGCCGCCCTGGTCCCCGGCCTGCTGCTGTCTTTGCTCTATGCGATCTACATCATGGTTATCTGCCGCATCCATCCCGACTACGGCCCCGCCATGAGTCCGGAGGAGCTGGCTGAAATGCCCCTGAAGGACCGGATTAAGGGCTCCCTGATTAACCTGATTCCTCCCCTGCTGCTGATTCTGGGCGTGCTGGGCTCCATTTTCTCCGGCATTGCCACTCCCACCGAGGCCGCCGGCGTGGGCGCGCTGGTGTCCTTGCTGCTGGCGATCTTCTACAAGCAATTCAGTTGGAAGATGCTGTATGATTCCGTGGTCGACACCGCCAAGACCAGCGCCATGGTGTTTATCATTCTGTTTGGCGCAGCGGCTTTTACCGGCATCTTTATGTCTCTGGACGGGGATAAGATTATTACCAACATGGTAATGAGC
>JAEWRW010000028.1 GCA_023398815.1 Bacillota bacterium | reverse complement strand
TAAGCGGCGCAACCGGACTGTTCCCGCCGCTTGTCATGCTCTTGGTCTGGTCAAAGGGCTTTCCCACAGTTGTCGTGTGGGGTTTCCAACCCAATCACGCGCCATCCTGCTTGTTTTATACTTCATTGGGTACACTGGAGAACAATGGAGCCGCGTCCCGCCGTGACGCCAGAAAAACGGCCTGATTGACGGAAACAATAAAGAAAGAGATAAAGAAAGGGAGATACCAATGAACAAAATCTACCAGATGGAGCTGGGAGGGCGCACGCTGACCGTGGAAACCGGCAAATATGCCGGGCAGGCCAATGGTTCGTGCCTCATCCGTTGCGGCGACACCGCGTTGCTGGTGACAGCCACAGCCTCTGAGAAGCCGCGGGAGGGTATCGATTTCTTCCCGTTGAGCTGTGAGTACGAAGCGAAACTCTATTCGGTGGGCAAGATCCCCGGTGGCTACATCAAGCGTGAAGGCCGCCCGCCGGAGAAGTCCATCCTCACGAGCCGCCTGATTGACCGGCCCATCCGCCCGTTGTTCCCGAAGACCTTCCGCAACGACGTGCAGGTGGTGGCCACGGTTCTCTCTGTGGATACCGAGATCCCGCCGGACGTGTTTGCCATGATCGGTTCGTCCGTCGCGCTGAGCATCTCCGACATTCCCTTTGCCGGGCCGACCGGCAGCGTCATCGTTGGCATGGTGGACGGCAAGTACGTCATCAACCCCGACGCCGCCCAGCGGGAGCAGAGCCGCATGCACCTGTGCGTCTCCGGCACCCGGGACGCGGTGATGATGGTGGAAGCCGGCGCGGAGTGCGTCACCGAGCAGGAGATGCTGGACGCCATCCTCTTCGCCCATGAGGAGATCAAGAAGATCGTCGCGTTCATCGACGGTATCGTCGCGGAGATCGGTCTGCCCAAGTTCACCTATACGGCCCACGAGATCGACCCCGCAGTCGATGCCGCCGTGCGTGCCTATGCCTACGATAAGTGCGTCTGGGCGCTCGATACCTTCGACCGTGAGGAGCGCCAGAACCGCGACAAGCAGGTGGGCGAGGAAGTGCAGGCGCATTTCGCTGAGCAGTTCCCCGACAAGCGCGGTGACATCACCGACAGCCTGTATTACATCACCAAGGAAATCGTCCGCAAGAAGATTGTCCACGACGGCGTCCGTCCCGATGGCCGGGGTCTCACTGACGTTCGCCCCATCTGGTGCGAAACCGGTATCCTCAAGCGCACCCATGGTTCGGGCGTGTTCACCCGCGGCCAGACCCAGGTGCTGACCGTGGCGACGCTCGGTTCCATCTCCGAGGTGCAGCGTCTCGACGACATCACCGACGAGGATACCAAGCGGTACATGCACCACTACAACATGCCGCCGTACTCCACCGGCGAGGCCAAGCCCATGCGTGGCACCGGTCGGCGTGAAATCGGCCATGGCGCCCTGGCGGAGCGGGCCCTGCTACCCGTCATCCCCGATGAGTCTGAGTTCCCCTATGCTCTGCGTCTGGTGTCCGAGGTTCTGTCCTCCAACGGTTCCACCTCCCAGGCCAGCGTTTGCGGCAGCACCCTGGCTCTGATGGATGCCGGCGTGCCGATCAAGGCCCCGGTGGCCGGCGTGGCCATGGGTCTCATCAAGGACACCGACACCGTGGCGGTCCTGACCGACATCCAGGGGTTGGAAGACTTCCTAGGCGATATGGACTTCAAGGTTGCCGGCACCAAGGATGGCATCACCGCCATTCAGATGGACATCAAGATCAAGGGCATTGATCGTGAGGTTTTGGTGCGCGCCCTGGAGCAGGCCCGTGTCGGCCGTCTCCACATTCTGGATAAGATGCTGGAGACCATCGACAAGCCGCGCACCGAGCTTTCGCCCTTCGCACCTAAGATCATTCAGTTCACCATCGACCCCGATAAGATTCGTGAGGTCATCGGCCCCGGTGGCAAGATGATCAACAAGATCATCGACGAGACCGGCGTCAAGATCGACATCGAGGACGACGGCCGCGTGTTCATCGCGTCGCCCGATCAGGCCTCCGCCGCCAAGGCAAAGGGCATGATCGATTCGATCACCAAGGTTATCCAGGTGGGTGAAGTGTACTTTGGCACCGTGGTGCGCATTATGCCCTTCGGTGCGTTTGTGGAGCTGCTGCCCGGCAAGGACGGCATGGTTCACATCTCCCGCATCGCCAACCAGCGCATCAACAAGGTCGAGGACGAGATCAACATCGGTGACAAGGTCCTCGTCAAGGTCATTGAGATCGATGGCCAGGGTCGCGTAAACCTCAGCCGCAAGGAAATGCTGGACGAGGAGAAGCGCATCAAGGAAGAGATGGCCGGCGACAACTGACCACACACGCCGCGGTCGGTTCGCGGCATTGGATTCGGTTCCCTCTCATTTCATTGCCCGGCGTGCTGCATCATGCATCGGTACGCCGGGCAATCTTTCCTTATTGACCATGCGGCTCGTCGCCGCGCAGGAGGTTCACATGTACACCATCAGCACCCTACCCAACGGCATGCGCACCGTGGGTGAGCCCGTTTCCCACTATCGTTCGGCGGCGCTGGGCGTCTGGGTCGGCATTGGCTCCATGCACGAGGGCGAGCGGGAGCACGGCCTTTCCCACCTCATTGAGCACATGGTGTTCAAGGGCACGACCCACCGCAGCGCGAGAGAGCTGGCCTCCGTGATGGATGGCGTGGGTGGCAACCTCAATGCCTACACGGCCAAGGAGTGCACCTGCTTTTATGTGCGCGTGGTGGATGAGCACATCCCACTGGCGGTGGACGTCCTCAGGGATCTCACCTGCAATCCTGCCTTCGACGCCGCCGCGCTGGAGATGGAAAAGCAGGTCGTGCTGGAAGAGATCGCCATGGTGGAGGACACCCCCGAAGACCTGGTCAGCGAGTTGCTGGTGTCGGCCTATTACAACGATCACAACCTGGGCAAGCCCATTCTGGGGCTGGCCGAGGAGATTCGCTCCTACACCCGTGAGGATGTGCTGGCCTATTACAACAAGCACTACCGGCCCGAGAACTTCGTGTTTGCCACCGCCGGGCATTATGACGAGGGCCAGCTGACGGGTCTCTTAAACCAGCATTTCTCGGCCTGTGGGCAGGCGGGGGAGAAGGTGGTGGTGCCGGCCTATGTGCACGATGGCCAGCCCCGTGCCTCCATCCGCAAGAAGAACATCGAACAGCTTCATATCTCCATCGGGTTCCGCGGCGTGCCCCGTGGTGACGATCGGCTCTACCCCATGCTGGTGCTCAACAACATTCTGGGCGGCGGCATGAGCTCCCGGCTCTTCCAGCGCATCCGGGAGGAGCGAGGCCTCGTCTACTCGGTCTACACCTATCCTTCGAGCTTTGTGGACAGCGGTATGTTCGCCATCTACGCCGGCCTCAACCCGGCCAACGTGGGCACGGCCATGGAGATCATCCGACAGGAGCTCGACGCCATGCGCCAGGGCAGCATCACCGAGGAGGAGTTCACCCGCGCCCGCGAGCAGCTCAAGGGTGGCTACATCCTGGGGCTCGATGGGGTGTCGTCCCGCATGTCCGACATGGGCAAGAGTCTGTTACTAAACAACGTCATCCGCACCGAGGATGAGGTACTCGCCAAGATTGCCGCGGTGACGCCCCAGGATGTGGCGGATGTCGCCCGCTTCATCTTTGACGAACGCTACCGCGCCGCCAGCGCCGTGGGCAAGTTGCCGGCGCGCAAGAACATGGAAACCCTGTTGCTGGGGTAAGGAGGACGCTATGAGCCACGAACAACCGGACAAGCTGGACACGATCTTCGCCATGCAGCAGGCCCTGAATGCGAACATCCGTGAGACCCGCGGCCTCACCTTCAGCCGGGAGGAATGGATTCAGAAGCAGACCCTCGCGCTGGTGGCGGAGCTCTCCGAGGTGCTCGACGAGGTCAACTACCGCTGGTGGAAGAACCCTAAGCCCGCCGACCCCGATGCTCTCAAGGAGGAGCTGGTGGACGTGCTGCACTTTCTTCTCAGCATGTGCCTGGAGGCTGGCATGGACGCTCAGGACCTCTACGACCGATATTTAGCCAAAAACGAGGAGAACTTCAAACGCCAACAGGGGCTTTCGGCCAAGAAGGGCTACACCTTGGAGGAAGCAAACCCCACCTGATACCAAAACGCAAATGAGAAGCGCTGCACCACCCGGTGCGGCGTTTTTTGTTCCCCATGGCACTGTGAAAGGCAGGCCGGAGGGCAAGAGACCTGGGACGGCGCCGACTGCGGTGTGTTCTCGCCTGGCCTTTTGCCGCGCGGTAAGGGAGGCATTCGTGACCATGGCGGGGCAAGAGGGGGGCTTCCGTCATACCCTGTACTGTCAGGTTTGACAAGGGGGAACGAACATGAGCGACAGAACCAACAACATTTTGTTCATCGGTGGCGACCGCAGAAACGTGTACTTATATGAACGGATTCGGGAGCAGGAGCAGGCCGAGCTGCACGCCTATGGCCTGGCTATTGCAGATGTGGCCCACAAGGACCTGCCGCAGGCCATTGGCAAGGCGGACGCCATTGTGCTGCCCATCCCCAGTGAGCGGGAGGGCATGGTACCTCTGTTGGCGCTGGAGAGCGCCATTCCATTGACCGACGTGCTGGACGCCATGCATCCTGGCGCGGGGCTGGTGGGTGGCTTCCTGGATGAAGCACCGCGGCGTGAGGGCTTGCGCGTCCTTGACTTGCTTCACGATGAGGAGTTCCAGACACTCAACGCCTGGCCCACAGCCGAGGGGGCCGTGCGCATCGCGCTGGAGCGCACCGAGCGCACCCTGAAGGACAGCCGCTGCACCATCCTCGGCTATGGGCGCATCGGCAAGGCACTGACGGCACTGCTCCAGTCCTTTGGCAGCGAGGTGGTCGTGACCGCCCGCCGCCCCGAACAGTGGCAGGAGATCGCCTGCTACGGGGCCGAGCCCTTTGCCACCGACGACCTTGTGGACGCCTGCCGCAACAGCCATTTCATCTTCAATACCATTCCCGTCGTGCTCCTGCGGGAGGACGAATTGCGCCAACTGCGGCGGGATGTGTGCATCATCGACTTGGCGTCAGTACCCTATGGCGTGGACTTCAACGCGGCGTCGAGGCTCAAGCTGGACGCCCAGCCCTATCCCAGCCTGCCGGGCCGCATGTTCCCAAAGTCGGCCGCCGGCATAGTATATCATTGCATGCAAAACTTGCTGAACCCAAGCGGAACGGGGGAGTGACGGATGGAGTTGACAGGCAAGCGAATCGGCTATTGCATCACCGGTTCCTTTTGTACGATAGAGGCGGCGCTGCCCGCCATGCAACAGATGAAGGAAGAGGGCGCGTTGGTGACGCCGATTTTCTCTGACCACGTGTACGAGTGGGACACGCGCTACTTCAAGGCCAAGGACCTCATCGACCAGGTGTACAACATCTGCGGCCGGCTGCCGCTGCACACCATACCGGACGTGGAGCCCATTGGGCCCAAGCGCCTGCTGGATATGGTGGTCATTGCGCCGTGCACCGGCAACACCATGGCCAAGCTCGTCTATGGCATCATCGACACGCCGGTGGTCATGGCTGCCAAGTCTCACCTGCGCAACAATGGGCCGGTGGTGCTGGCCCTGGCCTCCAACGACGGCCTCTCCAACGGGGCGAAGAACCTGGGCATGGCCCTTAACATGAAAAACGTGTACTTAGTACCCTTTGAGCAGGACAACTCGGTCACCAAACCCACCTCGCTCATCGCGCGGATGGAGCTCATTGTGGATACAGCCAAGCTCGCGCTCGACGGCCGACAGATGCAGCCGCTGTTGTATCTGCCCCAGTAAATGGTATAATACAGAGGCTGTATTCACAGGGAAAGGAGCTGCACCATGCGCATTTTGGTACAAAAATTCGGCGGGACTTCGGTTCGCACCGCCGAGGCCCGTGCAGCGGCCATTGAGAAGGTCATCGCCGCGAAGAAGGGCGGATACGCTCCGGTGGTTGTGGTGTCCGCCATGGGGCGGCAGGGCGACCCCTACGCCACCGACACGCTGTTGAACTACGCGCGGGAGGCCGCCGGCGGCCCCATCAACCCCCGCGACAATGATATGCTGCTCTCCTGCGGGGAGATCATCTCCGCCGTGGTCGTGTCCGCCGCCTTTGAGGCGCGCGGCTATTCGGCCCACGCTGTCACCGGCTGGCAGGCCGGCATCGTCACCGACGAGCGGTTCGGCAACGCGTCCTACCACGAGGTGGACACCGCCCGCCTGCTGGAGATTCTGAAGGCCGGCATCATCCCGGTCGTTGCCGGGTTCCAGGGTATCTCGCGCAAGGGGGACATCACCACCCTGGGCCGGGGCGGCAGCGACACCACCGCAGCCATCCTCGGCGCGGCCCTCAAAGCCGAGGCCGTGGAGATTTACACCGACGTGGATGGCATCATGACCGCCGACCCACGCATGGTGCCCGACGCGCGGGTGCTGCCGCAGGTGAGCTACAACGAGGTATTCCAGATGGCTGACCATGGGGCCAAGGTCATTCACCCCCGCGCCGTGGAGATCGCCATGCGCGGCAACGTGCCGCTCATCGTACGCAACACCGTGGGGGAGTGCGCCGGTACCCGCATTTCCGCCGACCGGGAGGAGATGGACGAAACGGCCCTCGATGTGCTGAGCGGTGTTGCCTGCATGGGCCACCGCGCACAGCTTCGCATTGAGAGTGTGACCCCGGCCATGGAGAAGACCATGCTGCGCACCCTCGCTGAGCAGGGCATCAGCATCGATCTCATCAACATCTTCCCGGACTCGGTGGTTTTTACCATCGATGAAGACAAGGCCCCGGCGGCCATTGGGCTGCTGGAGGACCTGCATTGCTCCTACCATGCCAAGCTCGGCTGCTCCAAGGTCTCGGCCGTTGGCTCCCGCATGCGCGGGGTGCCCGGCGTCATGGCGCGCATCATCCGCGCGCTGGCCGACGCGGACATCGCCGTGCTGCAGACCTCCGACTCGCACATGACGATCTCGTGCCTGGTGGCGACGGAGGATGCTCAGCATGCCGTCAAGGCCCTGCACGACGAGTTTAAACTGGCCCAGTACTTACAGACCACCAACGCGTGACGAAACACCTGGGAGCGCCGCCTGTGCCGGCGCTCCTTTTCCGTGTGCGCCGGGCCCTTGTATAGACGGCCGGCGTTTCATCGTTTGTCGAAACATGGTAAGATAACAAGGTTGCAAAGGGGAAAGCCATGGCGCTGAACATCGTATTGGTTGAGCCGGAGATTCCGCAGAACACGGGCAACATCGCCCGCACCTGCGCCGCCACCGGCAGCCGACTCCATCTGGTGGAGCCGTTGGGGTTCCGCATTGACGACCGGCAGCTGAAGCGTGCCGGCCTGGACTATTGGCACCTGTTGGACATCACGGTCTACCCTGATTTGGAGGACTTCTTTGCCCGCAACCAGGGTCGTTTTTTCTTCGCCAGCACCAAGGCCGGTCGTGCTTACTCGGATTGCGCCTTTGCCGATGGCGACTACCTCTTCTTTGGCAAGGAGACCAAGGGTCTGCCTGAGGACCTGCTGGCCGCTCACTACGCCGAGGCCCTACGCATCCCCATGCGGGCCGACGCCCGGTCGCTGAACCTCTCCAACGCCGTGGCCATTGTCACCTATGAGGCGCTGCGGCAATTGGGCTTCCCCGAACTCAAACTGGAGGGCAAGCTAAAGGAATATTGATGAACGAAGTGTTGCAACAGGTCGTCGTACTTGTATTGATGATGGCGGTGGGGTTCCTCGTGGGCCGGGTGAAGATGATTCGCTCCGAGGGACGGGATGTGCTGACCAAGGTGGTGCTGAACATCGCGTCGCCCGCGCTCGTCATCAACTCCTTTCAGGTGGAGTTCAATGCCCAGCTACTGCGGGATATGGCGCTCATCGCCGTGTTTGCCACCGTGTCCATGGCCCTCTTTTTTGTCTTGGGCAAGTATATGTGGCCCAAGGGCGACGACGAAAAGCGTCGGGTGCTGTGGCAGGCGACCATGTTTTCTAACTGCGGGTTCATGGGTTACCCCGTGCTGTACAGCCTCTTTGGCGACACCGGGGTCATGTACGGTGCGGTCTACGTCATGGTGTTCGTCGTCTATTCGTGGACGCTGGGCATCCACATCTACGCTGGCAAGACCGGTGGGTGGAAGGACATCCTGCTGCAGCCGGGCCTCATCGCTGTCTTTGTGGGGTTGGCGTTCTTCCTGCTGCGCGTCCACCTGCCCGGCCCCATCGTGCAGACCGTCAAGGGCATCGGCGCGCTCAATACGCCGCTTGCAATGCTCATCGTGGGCTTGCTGGTGGCCGAGGGGGACTTCAAATCGCTGTTCCGTGAGCATACGCTCTTCACCGGCGCGGCGGTGCGCCTAATTGCCCTGCCGGCTGTCTCATTGGGTGTGCTGTGGCTGCTGTGGCAGTTGGGTGTGCCGGGCATGCAGGCGGTGGCCTCGCCGGCCGTCCGTTCCTGTGTGCTGCTCACGGCCATGCCAATCGCCGCCAACGTCGCCATCTTTGCCGCCATGTACAACATCAAACCCCAGTTCGCCGCACAGACGGTGCTTGTCAGCACGCTCTTCTCGGTGGCCACCGTGCCGCTGTGGATGGTGGCCATGCAGGCCGTCGCGCGATTGGGTGGGTGAGCGAAAGACATTGCGTCTTCGACGTTCCTCGTCCGCAGATACAGAGTATCCCTTTCCAGTTTGCAATGAGAATGATAGGATGATCATAATTGCGACTGGGAGTGAAGAGGATGGCTGTGGAAGCGCAATACGCATCGGATGTGGAGACCATATTGTCTCACCGGCATGACAACGGTGCCGATCTCTGGACAACGCCCGACCGGCGGCTCATCAAGGGCGCGCCGTTCTCGATGCTGGAGAGCGTGCTCTACCTGCTGGAATTGGGCATGGCGCCCACCGACCCGTTGCTGCAGGAGGCCGCCGGATTGATCTTCGCCGCATGGCAGAAGGACGGGCGGTTCAAGCTGTACCCGCAAGGCGCTATCTACCCCTGCCACACGGCGAATGCCGCCAATGTGCTCTGCCACATGGGGTATGCCGCCGACGACAGACTGCGGCAGACATTCCGGCATCTCTTGGACACCCAGTGTACCGATGGTGGCTGGCGCTGCAACAAATTCAGCTTTGGCCGTGGGCCGGAAACCGAGTACTCCAACCCGCACCCAACGCTCATGGCCCTCAACGCTTTTCGCTTCAGCGACTATCGAAACAGGGAGGCGGCACTGGACCGTGCCGTGGAGTTCCTGCTGGAACACTGGGTCATCCGCCGGCCCATCGGGCCATGCCACTATGGCATCGGTACGCTGTTTCTGCAGGTGGAGTATCCGTTTCGCAGTTACAACCTCTTTCATTACGTGCATGTCTTGTCGTTTTACCGCCGGGCGACGGGTGATCAGCGGTTTCTTGAGGCGCTGCAAACTCTGCAGGCCAAACTTGTAGATGGCAGCGTTGTGGTGGAGCGAGTTGCCCCCAAGTTGGCTGGCCTGTCCTTCTGCCAGAGAGGGAAACCCAGCGCATTGGCCACCCTGCGTTATCAGGAGATTCTGAGGAACGTGGCAAACGGCAGTTGAGGACAATCCACAATACAAAGCCCGCCGGTTACGCCGGCGGGCTGTTTTGTCGCTGTAGCTGAAATGTGCGTTGCGTTACACCGCTTTCATGTAACGGTACTGCGCCTGGCAGAGCTCGTGGTAGGCACCCTGCAGTGCCATCAGTTCCTCATGGTTGCCGCTCTCGATGATCTTGCCCTTATCCACCACCATGATGCGGTCGGCCTTGCGGATGGTGGAGAGCCGGTGGGCGATGACAAACGATGTGCGGCCCTGCAGCACCCGCTCCAGCGCCTGTTGAATGAGGAGCTCGGTGTGGGTGTCAATGGAGGCCGTGGCTTCGTCGAGGATCAGGATGCGCGGGTCGGCAAGCAGTGCCCGGGCAAAGGAGATGAGCTGCTTCTGCCCGGTGGAGAGGCGGCTGCCGCGCTCCCGCACTTCGGTCTGGTAGCCGTCCTCCATTTGCTCGATAAACTCATGGGCGTGGACAGCCTTGGCCGCGGTGATGATCTCTTCCTCGGTGGCGTCCAGCCTGCCATAACGGAGGTTGTCCATGATGGTGCCGGAGAAGATGAACGTATCCTGCAGCATGATGCCCATCTGGCTGCGCAGGGAATTGAGGTTCACGTCCCGCACGTCGTGGCCGTCGATGAGCACCTGGCCACGGTTGGCGTCGAAGAACCGGGACACCAGGCTCACCACAGTTGACTTGCCCGCGCCGGTCGGGCCAACCAAGGCGATGGTTTTGCCCGGCTCCACGGTGAAGCTGACGTCGTCCAGCACGACCTGGCCGGCCTCGTAGTCATAGCCGAAGGTAACGTTGCGGAACTCAACCTCGCCCCGGATCGGGGGCAGCTCCACGGCGTCTTCCTTGTCGTGGATGATCGCCGGGGTGTCCATGATCTCATAGATGCGCTCCAGCGACGCCATAGCCGAGAGAATCTCGTAATAGATGTTGGAGATCTGGTTGAGCGGATCCCAGAAGCGTCCGAGGTACCACACCATGGAGAAGAGTGTGCCCATGGTGACCGCGTGCACCGGCAGGCCCATCATCTGCACGCCGAAGTAGTAGAGCAGGCAGGTTCCGACGGAGGAGACGATCTCAAAGGATGGACCAAAGGCCGAGCCCCAATAGATGGCTTTCATCCAAGTGCGTCGCACTTCGCCACTGGCATTGCGGAAGATCCGGCTGTTCTCCTCCTCCCGGGTGAAGGCCTGCGTCACCCGTGCACCGGCCAGGCTCTCGTGCAGGTAGGCGTTGAGGGAGCTCGACTTCCAGCGCACCTCACGCCAGGAGGCGCGGATGTGGGGCTTGAGCACGAAGATGATGATCGCCAGCAGCGGCAGCACGGCAAAGCCGATGAGAGCCAGCCGCCAATCGAGCAGCAGCATCAGCACGGCGATGGCGATGACCGAGAGCATGTTCGTCAGCATGTTGACGATGCCCTGGGAGAAGAGCGACAGCAGGGAGTCGATGTCGTTGATGACGCGGATCATGATCTTGCCCGCCGGGCGGGAATCGAAGAAATCGAACCCCAGCGTTTGGATGTGGTTGAAGAGCTCCTCGCGCATGGTGGCCAGCGCCCGCCGGCCGGAGACGTTCATCAGCCGCACCTTGGTGCGCAGCATCAGCGACCCCACCAGAGACGCAGCGGCTAAGGCTGCCACAATCCAGGGCAGCAGGCCATAGTTGCCGCCGGTCACGCACTGGTCAAGGGTCTGGCCAATGAGGTAGGGGGAGGCCAGGCCGCAGAGCATATTAACGATCATCGCCACGATGGAGATGATGACCTGCTTCTTGTAGGGCTTGAGGTAGGAGAGGGCGCGGGTGAAGTAATGGCGGTTGAACCCGGCCACGTACTTCTCGTCCTCCAGCAGCAGCATCCGTTGACTGCGCGCCATTAGTCCATCACCAGCCTTTCCCCGGTCACCGCTTCGTAGTCGCGGTATTGATCCATGAAGATGCCGTAATACAGGCCGCGCTTCCGCAGTAGCTCCCGGTGGGTGCCCTGCTCGGCGATGCGTCCATCCTCCAGCACGATGATCTGCTCGGCATCCTTGACCGCCGAGATGCGGTGGGAGATGATGAACGTCGTGCGGTTGGCCGATTCGGCCTTCAGCGCCTGCTGTATGGCGAACTCCGTCTCCATATCCACGGCTGACGTGGCATCGTCAAAGACGAGGATCGTGGGGTCATAACACAAGGCCCGAGCGATGGCGGCCCGTTGCTTCTGCCCGCCGGAGAGGCCCATGCCGCGTTCGCCCACGATGGTGTCGTAGCCATCTTCCAGGTCGGCGACGTACTCGCTGGCGCAGGCGGCAGCCGCGGCGCGGTCCAGGTCCTCCCGGGTGGCGTCGGGCTGGCCAAAGGCTATGTTGTTCTCCAGCGTCTCGCTGAAGAGGAAGGTTTCCTGCATCACGTAGCCAACGCGGCGCCTGAGCTCCCGCAGGCGGTAATCCCGCACGTCGATGCCATCGATGACGACCGCGCCCTGGCTGCAGTCATAGAAGCGGGCCAGCAGGTTCACCACCGTCGTCTTGCCCGAACCGGTGGCCCCCATGATGGCCATCGTGCTGCCCGGCGGCACATCAAAGCTCACGTCGTGCAGCACCTCCTCGTCGCCATAACGGAAGGTAACGTTGCGGAACTCCACATGTCCTTGGAAGGTGGTGGGGAAGCGCGGGTCGGAGCGCTCCTTGATCTCGGAGCCGAAGTCGACGTAGTAGAACAGCCGGTCGCCGGAGGAGATGGCCTGCGTCACCATGTTGATGGTGTTGGCGAGGTTGCGAAGCGGCATCATGATCATCCAGATGTAGCCGATGGCAGCCACCAGGTCGCCGGCGGAAACCACGCCATTCATGGCCAGCAACCCTCCAGCCCACAGCAGCAGCACCGAAGGCAGCGAGCCCAGGAAATCCAGAAGCGTGTTGAAGTCGGCGTTGGTGCGGGTGATGGCGACGCCGATGTCCAGATGTTTCCGGTTCATCTGGGCGAAGGTGTCCATTTCGTATTCCTCGCGGGCATAGGCCTTAACCACGCGCACGCCGGAGATGTTCTCCTGCGCCCGGGTGTTCATAAGCGCGATCTGCTCGCGGATCTTGCGCTGTTGGGGGCGGGCGATGCGGTCAAACTTCCAGGAAGTAAAGGTGACAAAAGGCATGAGAGCCAGAATGAGCAGCGCCAGCCGCCAGTCCAGCGTGAACACCGCAATCAAAGACCCCAGGAAGAACAGCGAATGCTCCACAATGACGGGAATGCCATTGGCCAGCAGCATGCGCACGGCGTCCATGTCGCCGGTCATGCGGCTCATAATCTCGCCGATGCGGTGGTTGTCATAAAATTGAAAGGGGAGCTCATGCAGGTGATCGTAGAGATTCTGCCGCAAGTCGAACGTCGCGTTTTGGGAGACGCGCTCGTAGGTAATGCCGCGAAAGACGATGAACACGGCCCGCACCAACGATAGGGAGAGCATCAGCGCCAGTATGGGAACGAGGTAGGAAACCTTGCCCCCCTTGATGACGTCGTCCACAAGATACTTGGTGATGTAGGGGGCGGCGATGAAGGTGGTAACCACCAAGACCGTCATGCTTACGCCGAGAAGGAATCGCTTGCGGTAGGGTTTGATCAACCCAAGAATACGCTTGAAACTGTCCAAAACCAACTCTCCCGCAGTCGGCGTACCGGCTGCTTGCCGTCGTGCTGAGGGGGCGGAGGGATGGACGATCCGCCGGTCAAAACTCTTTGTATTTTACTCAAAGCCGTAGGATAATGCAAGAAAAAAGAGGGAAAACAGACACCGTTTTCCTCACCATCTATACAACCATGCGGGGCTTTGCATCAGTGGCTTAAGCGAAAGCCAGGTAGTTGGTGTTGAACCATTCCAGTGAATTGACATACGCCAGCGCCGCCTCATCCATCCTGACAGCGAGCCGCTCACACAGCTCCATGGCCGTTTGCCATTCGCCCCGTTCGTAGGTCCCCATCAGCAGATAGGCCTGCCCCAAAGGGGAATCGTAGCGCCCATCCACCAGCACCGCCTTGATTTCGTCCGTCAGGTTGGTGTTCTCCAGCAGCTTGGCAAAGGGTTGCCGGGTGATGGCATCCAACAGAGAGAAGAGCCCCAGCAGTGTGAACTCCCGCGCGCGATCCCCCTCGCCGATACACTTGGCAAAGAGCTCCATGAACTTGGAACGCACCAGCGAGGTGTTGATGAGCACATCCGGGGTCAGGGAGTCGCCCATTCTCCGCAGTGCTGTCAGGTAAACCCACTTGCGCACACCTTCCAGCCCCAGCATCACAACGGCCTGCTGGATGTTGTTGATGCGCTGTTTGCGCATGAAGAGGGCGGAGTTGACGAGCTTGACCGTCTCCAGCGAGAGGCCCACGTCACTCTCAATGGCTGAGGCGATCTCCTTCATGTTGGGCGCCTCCGCACTCAGCGCTTCCATCAGGCGCAGGTAGCCAATCTTGTTGATGGGCACCGCGCCCGTTGATATGATCGTCGGACGGGAGAAGAAATACCCCTGGAACAGCTCATAGCCCAGGTGCACCGCGTAGCGGAACTCTTGCTCGGTTTCTACCTTTTCGGCCAGGAAGCGCAGCCCGGGGGTCTTCAGGTCGGCAATGATTCGAGCCTGCTCGCCCACGTCGGTCAGCCGGAAGTCCACCTTGATGATGTCGGCCAGGCCGATAAGCTCCCGGTAATCCGGACGGAGCACAAAGTCGTCGAGGGCCAGCACATAGCCGGCGTCCTTCAGGGTACGGCAGGCGGCGATGACCTCCGGGGTGGGCTCGATGTCCTCCAGCAGCTCCACCACCAGTTGGTCGCTGGGCAGCAACGTCACCACACCGCTGAGCAGCAGATCACCGGTGAAGTTGATGAAGGCCTGTTTGCCGCTGGTCAACGATTGGATGCCCATGGAGAGGAAGCTGCTGGCGATGACATTGGAGGTGGCGTAATCCCCGTCGGTCTGGGTGTAGGCCGTCTGTCCGGCTTCCCGGTGCAGAAGTTCGTAGGCCACTATTTTCTTGTTGGCGTCAAAAATAGGCTGACGCGCTACGAGAAGCTCCATTGCCCCCACACCCCTGTCAGTTTTTGCGCAAGTCCACGTTGTACTCGCGCGCGCTTGCGAAATTCTGTTACCTTGTAGATACACAACAAAAGCCACTCCCAAACAACATTTCGTTACATCAAATGCTTTTGCGGCTGTTCTGTTTTATGGAAAACGATTAAAAAGCACATTGGATTCTTGTAATATTCCACGACGAAGGCTATAATGGGAGCAATGTGAAAGCCTGTAGTACCATTTTTTGCAATCCACGCCGGGAAGGGAGAACCACACCATGAAGGCAGGAAAGCTCGCCAAACTGCTTGCCACCGCGCTGGCTTTGTTCTTTTCCACGCTGTCTGCGGGGTGCCAGTACATATTCCCCACAGAGGAACCGCTGCAGACGCCGCCGCTGCTGGAGTCCAAGGAAATCAGCTTCAACACGGTGGATGTGGAACGGGGGGACATCGTCTATTCGGTGCAGGGCGTCGGGCGGTTTGAAAGCACCAAGGTGGCCGACGTGTATTTCGCCAATGGCGGCGGACGCATCAAGAAGATCAACGTCAAGCTGGGTGACAAGGTGAAAAAGGGTGATGTTCTCATTGAGCTTGACGTTGGGGAGCTGGAGTACGACCTCAAACGGGCGGAGATTCGGCTGGAGATTCAGCAGAACGACTACGCCGCGCTCAAAAAGCAGCTGCGCCATGCCAGAGACAAGACAGCACTCAAAAACGCAGAGCTTTCGTTGGAGTCTGCCGAGCTCGACGTCAAGCAGATCAAGGAGCAAATTGAGAACTCCGAGCTGAAGTCGCCGCTTTCGGGCAGCATTACCTATGTCACCAATGCCAACCAGGGGACGCAGGTCGATTCCTACTCCACCCTGGTGCGGGTGGCAGACCAGACCGAAAAGATGCTGACCTACCAGAGGGACGGCAATTCCAATCAGTTCCAGATCGGTATGAAGGTACAGGTCACCCTCAACAACGACGGCACCGCCTGCGAGGGTGAGGTTGTCTCCACACCCTTCGACCGCCTCAGTTACAACAGCGAAACGCTGGACTCCATGATCTTCATCAGCGTCCCCGATGATGTGATGAAGAAGGCGGAGGTGGGGGACCAGGCACGGCTGGTGCTGGTGCTCGATGAGCGCAAGGACGTGCTGAAGCTGCCGCGCAGCGTGGTCAAGAACTACATGCAGCGCGACTTTGTACAGGTGCTGGAGAATGGCGTCAAGGTGGAAAAGGACGTACAGGTTGGCCTGGAGACCACAACCGAGGTGGAGATTCTCGACGGCCTTGAGGAAGGCGAGAAGGTCATCGAGAACTGACCGTCGGCCGGTAAGGAGGGCAACCCATGTTCTTTCTTGTCTTAAGAAAGATAATGAACAACAAGTGGCTGATGGTCTGTCTGTTGGTCGGCTCCATTCTTGCCGTTGCCATGGTCAGCAGCATCCCGCTCTATACCGATGGGATTCTGCAGCGCATGCTCACCAAGGATCTGGAAGCCTTCCAGCAGGATACGGGTTATTACCCCGGCCGCTACACCGTGGATCTCAACGCCTACACCTACTACGACACGGGCGAAAAGCGGATTTCCGCCTATCAGTGGTTTGATGGCGAAGTCAACAAAAAGATGATTCCCGCGTTGGATTTACCGGTGCTGCAGAACGTCAAGCGCCTGGGTATGGATCATATGTCGATTGTGCCGGAGGTGCAGCGCGAGGAGGAGCCGGTTCGCCGCTATCTGGGGCTTTATGGTGTCACCGATCTTTTTGACCACATCAAAATGGTGGCCGGTCGCCTGCCGGCCAGCGAGCCGGTGGATGGCATCTACGAGGTCATCATCCCCCAGTCCACCCAGGGGTCCTACGACCTGCTGCTGGATGAAGTGCTGACGGCCAGTGACCGTACCAAGCAATTTGGCAACCTGCGCCTCAAGGTAGTGGGCATTTATACCCGTGTGGACAATGGCGATGCGTGGTGGAACCAGCCAGAGGAGGAATTTGAGAGCGCAATGATCATGGACTACGATCTGTTTGTCCGTGACATCATGAGCGCCAATCAAACGATCGTCAGCGCCCGGTGGTACTACGCGCTTGATTATTCCAAGCTCACCATTGAGCAGTTGAAGTCCTTCAATGACACCCTTGCCACACAGCAGGAGGCCATGGGCAAGTACTCTGCCATTGTGTGGGACTTCCCGGCCATGAACATCCTGCAGGAGTATTTTGACCGTGCCAAGCAGCTCAAGACAACCCTTTGGGTGCTGCAGGTGCCGATCCTCCTGATGCTGGCATTCTATATCTTCATGGTGACCCAGCTCATTGTGGAGAATGACAAGAACGAGATTGCCGTGCTCAAGAGCCGAGGCGCCGCTGGGCGGCAGGTGTTCCTGACCTATCTCATTCAGAGCGTGCTGCTCAGCGGCGTCTCCATGGTGCTGGGGCCTGTTGTGGCCTTTGGCATCTGCGGGCTGCTGGGGTCGTCCAATGGCTTCCTGGAGTTCGTGGCCCGCACGGCGCTGCCGCTGAAGATGAATGCCACAACCCTCCTGTATGCCCTGTATGCCGGCGTCTTCTCCATCCTCATGATGATGGTGCCGGCCATGGCGGCCTCCCACACCACGATTGTGGAGCACAAGCAGAAACGTGCCCGCCGCTGGAACGTGCCGGTCTGGCAGAAGTTCTTCCTGGACTTCATCCTGCTGGGCGTCTCGTTCTACGGCCTGTTTCAATACAAGAACCTGCAGGCAACGGTGCTTGTGACCCAGGCCGAGGGCTTAGAGGTCCCGGTTGATCCGTTCCTGTTCCTCATCTCCACCCTCTTTGTGCTGGGGGCAGGGCTGCTGTTCCTGCGGCTCTATCCCTATGTCATCCGCTTTATCTCCTGGTTGGGGCGCAAGTATTGGACACCGGTACTCTACACATCCATCACGCAGGTGGGGCGTTCCAGCGGGCGGGAGCAGTTCCTCATGCTGTTCCTCATCCTCACGATTTCCATCGGCGTCTTCAGCGCCAATTCGGCTCGTACCATCAACCAGAACATTGAGGATCGCATCAACTACGCCAACGGCGCGGACCTAACCCTGCAGATGCAGTGGCCCAGCAACAAGCCGTCGTCTTCCGCCAACACCGACGGCCCGCCAGCGGCGGAGACTTCCACGGTCTCCCAGCAGACCCAGGCCGTGATTTACCAGGAGCCTGCTTTCTCCAAGTATTCCAAGCTCGATGGCACTGTGGCCGCCGCCCGGGTTTTCATGCCTGAGAAGGTGTCCATTGGCACAGGCATCGGCAACTACAAGAACGGCAAACTCATGGCCATGGATCCTGCGGAGTTTGGCAACGTGGTTTGGTATGGCGACGGCCTGCTGCCTGCCCACATCAACAACTATCTCAACGTCATGAGTGAAAACCACAGCGCGGTCTACGTGTCGCAGAAGCTGATGGAGGATTTGGGGCTGGAGCCGGGCGATTCCATCTACTACACCTGGGGTGAGCAGCAGCAGGTGGAGGGTGTCGTCTATGGCGCGGTGCCCTATTGGCCGGGGCTCAACCCCAACCAGGGGATCAGTGAGTATTTCATCGTGGCGAATCTGGACTATGTGCAGGCCAGCACCGCGCTGGAGCCCTATCAGATATGGTACAAGAAGGCCGACGGAGCAACGACCAAGCAGATCTACGACGACATCGAGGCCAAGAAGATGCTGCTGGCGTGGGTGAAGGACACCAAGCAGGAGATTACCGAGCGCAAGAACGACCCCCTGCTGCAGGGTACCAACGGGGCCATGACCATGGGGTTTGTGGTGACGATGGCCATCAGCATGATTGGTTTCTTCATCTATTGGATCCTGTCCATCCAGGCCCGCACGCTGCAGTTTGGCATCTTCCGCGCCATGGGCATGAGTGCCAGCCGTGTCATTCTCATGCTGGTGGTGGAGCAGGTGCTCATCTCCGGCGTGGCCATCCTCATGGGACTGTTCATCGGCGGGGTTATGTGCCAGCTCTTTGTGCCGCTGCTGGGCATGGTGTACAGCGCGGCCGACCAGGTGCCGCCCTTCCAGGTCGTCACCAACCGCGCAGACTACGTGCGTCTCTACACGGTCATCGGCGCGATGCTGGTGGCGGGTCTGGCGCTGCTGGGCGGGTTGGTCAGCCGTATCAAGGTGGCCCAGGCCATCAAGCTGGGGGAGGACTGAGCATGGAACAGCAACCCATCATCGCCGCCGATTCGGTCAGCCGCGTGTTTCAGTCTGGGCTGGAGAAGGTGCACGCCCTGCGGGACGTGACCATCAACGTGCAGCCGGGCACACTCACCGTGCTCAAGGGCCGCTCTGGCAGCGGCAAGACGACGCTTATGAACATCCTGGGCGCGCTCGACCGCCCCACCGAAGGGGTCGTCTACTTCGACGGCCAGGACATCACCCGCATGCGGGAGGCCCAGCGGGATGCCCTTCGCCTTCGGCAGGTCGGCTTCATCTTCCAGTCCGTGGCGCTCATCTCGCTACTCTCGGCCTATGAGAACGTGGAGTTTGCACTGCGCCTCAATGGCATGGATCGCAACCAGTGGAAGGCGAGAACTGAGGAATGCCTGGCTCGCGTGGGCTTGAAGAGCCGCATGCGCCACCGCCCGGCCGAGCTCTCCGGCGGGGAGCAGCAGCGTGTGGCCATCGCCCGCGCCATCGCCCACCGGCCCAAGGTCATCTTCGCCGATGAACCAACGGCTGAGCTCGACACCCACATGGGCCTGCAGGTGATGAAGCTCTTTCGCGAGCTCATCGTGAGTGAGGGCATCACCATCGTGATGACGACCCACGACCCGAACATGATGGAGTTGGCCGACCACGTCTACGCGCTGGACGACGGTGCCATCGTGGATGAGACGTTCAACACCTTCCCGACGCAAGGAGTGGAAGCCCTATGAGCGATATGGTGCTGTGCGAAAATCTGGTCAAGATCTACAAGACCCACGAGACTGAGGTCGTGGCCCTGCAAGGGTTGGATCTTACCGTGGAGCAGGGCGAGTTCATGGCCATCATCGGCAACTCCGGTTCTGGCAAGTCCACGCTCATGAACATGATCGGCGGGCTGGACCGTCCTTCCGCTGGCACACTGTTGGTGGATGGTAAGGATCTGCTGAAATTCTCTGAGAAGGACTACGTGCGCTACAAGCGTGAGACGGTGGGGTTCATCTGGCAGAACAACGCCCGTAACCTCATTCCTTACATGACGGCGCTGGAAAATGTGCAGCTGCCCATGGTGCTGTCGAGCCAGAAGGAGCGGCGCGAACGTGCGCGGGAGCTTCTCGACCTCGTAAACCTGCCCCACCGGTGGAACAGCCGGTTGAACCAGCTCTCCGGCGGGGAGCAGCAACGGGTGGCCATCGCCATCGCTCTGGCCAACAAGCCGAAGCTCTTGCTGGCAGACGAGCCCACCGGCGCGGTCGACAGCCGCACCGCCGACCTCATCCTCAGCATCTTCCGGGACATCAACGAGCAGATGGGTGTGACGATCATGATCGTTACCCACGACCTGTCGCTGAGCCGCAAGGTCGACCGCATCGTCGCCATCCGCGATGGGCGCACCTCCAGCGAGTATGTACGCCGCCGCTCCTACCTCGACGAAATGCGTGAGATCGAGGGGTATGGGGCGGGTGAGCAGGAGCAGCACGTGGAGTTAGCCGTGGTGGACTCCACCGGCCGCCTGCAAATCCCGAGGGACTACCTCACTTCCCTGGGGGTGCAGGGGCGCTCCCGCCTGCGGGTGGAGATGGAGGATGGCCGGGTGGTCATCTTCAAGCCCCAGGAGAAGCCAACGGAAGAGACCGAAACCGAAGAGCAATAACGGAAGCAGGGAACCAACTGGTTCCCTGCCGTGTTTTGCGCCGGTCGTTCGTGCATAGCCCGCCGTTCGGTGTGCATGGTAAGCAAGGTGGGCGATTTGCCTGCCGCAGGTATTGTTTGGTATAATCGGAATACGATTTTCCAGACGACAGTCTCCAAGGGAGTGCAATGGGCAAGAAGAATTTCATACAAAGCGCCGCCATCCTGGCGATGGCGGGTGTGTTGGTGCGGCTGATTGGCGCACTGTACCGCATCCCACTTGTCAATATCATTGGCGAATACGGGATTGGGCTCTATTCGCAGATTTTCCCGGTATATAACCTGCTGCTGACGTTGTCCACCGCCGGCATCCCCGGTGCCATCTCAAAAATGGTGTCCGAACGTATGGTGTACAACGATCGACGCAATGCCCGGCGTGTTTTTTCGGTAAGTCTGTGGGTCTTAACCGCCATCGGTTTTTTGAGCACGCTTATCATGGCCGCTGGCAGTGGTTTTATCGCCTCCATGATGGGAAAGACCATCGAAGGTGCACAGATGCTGTTACCCAGTGTTCTGGCCATCGCGCCGGCTCTACTGCTGGTGGCGATGATTACCGCTTTCCGCGGCTACTTTCAGGGTCACCAGAACATGACGCCCACGGCGGTGTCCCAGGTCATCGAGCAACTGCTAAAATTCTTCCCGGGCCTCATGCTGGTGGCGTTGATGAACGCCTGGGGCACGCAGTACGGTTCCTCTGCGGCCATGTGGGCCATTACGCTCTCGGAAGGGGTGGCCCTTGTTTATCTTGTCGGGGTGTTCGCCTTCTCCGCGCGAAAGACGGGAACCTTGGCTGCGGCTCGACCGACCGAATCCTATGGGGCCATCGCGCGGCAACTAGGCGCACTGGCCCTGCCCATGTTGGTGGGGGCGCTGTTTCTGCCACTGTCCAGCATGCTGGATACGCTCATTGTTAAGGATCGGCTTATGCACCTAGGGGTGTTGGAGAAGACGGCCAGCACTCTCATCGGTCTGCTGACAGGTGTGGTTGGCGTACTGGTCAATGTACCCAGCGTCATTTCCTTGTCGCTGAGCACCAGCCTTATTCCATCCATTGCCGAGTCCCACGAGCGGGGGGACACCGCCGCCGTGGCGCGCAAGTCCCGCGTGGGGCTCAAGATGACGACCCTTGTCTCCATGCCCTGCGCGGTGGGGCTGGCGGTGCTTGCGAGGCCCATCATCGTGCTGCTCTTTGCCCATGGTAACGGCCTATCGCAGGAATCCATCACTATTTCTGCCGAGCTCATGGTCATTTCGGCCCTTAGCGTCATCTTCCTCTCCATCGTGCAGAGCACCAACGGCACGCTGCAGGGCATCGGGCGGGTCAAGGTGCCCATGTACAGCCTGGCGGCCGGCGCGCTTGTTAAGGTCGTGCTGAACTATGTGCTGGTCGGCATCCCCGCCCTCAACATCCACGGTGCGCCCATCGGCACCATCTCACTCTATGGCCTCAGCGCGGCCATCAATCTGTACTTTGTGCGCAAATACACCGGTGTGCGCATCGCCCCGGTGGATCTGCTGGGCAAGCCGCTCTTGGCCTGCGCTGGCATGGGTGCGGCTGCCTGGGCAGTCTACACCGGCTTGCAGGGCCTGCTGGGCGGCAACCTGGCCACGGTCGCGGCCATCGTGGTGGCTGTGCCGGTCTACCTGGTGCTGACCGTGCTCTTTGGCGCCGTGGGGCGGGAGGAACTGCTGTTCCTGCCCAAGGGCGACCGGCTGGCAGCAGCTCTGCGGCGCATGCACCTTTTGAAAAGCTAGGAGAACAACATGCCAAAGATTACCATCGTGGGGCTAGGCCCCTGGCAGGGTGGCGGCGTCACGGCCCAGGCGGCGGATCGCATGACGGCCACGCCTACCGTCTTCCGCACCGCCCGCCACCCCGAAGTGGAGCGCGCCAATGCCCTTGATCCCGTGTTTCTGGATGCTCTGTACGAGCGGGCCGAGGAGTTTGAGGAACTCCACCGGCTGCTGGCTACTGAGGTGCTACGCCTGGCAGCCACCCATGGCGAGGTCGTCTACGCCGTGCCGGGACAGGGCATGGCCGGTGACGGTTCGGTGCGGGAGCTGCTGGCCCTGGCTGGGGAAGACTGCGCCATCGAACTGCTGCCCGGCGTGGACGAAGCCGCGCCGTTCCTGCTGCATTGCGCCAGGCTGGGGCAGGACGTGACCGGTGCCTACGCCGCTGTGCCCGCGCCCATGCTGACGCGGCCCATGGTGTGCCGCACCATGCCGCTGCTGCTGACCCAGCTGGACAGCGGGCTGACCGCAGGGGATTGCAAGCTGCTGCTGACTCAGCTCTATGGCGACGAGGCCCCCGTGGTATTTGGGGATGGGCAGAGTGCCAGACCCATCGAACTGTGGGAGCTCGACCGCCAGCCTCGTTACGACCACCGCACCATGGCCTGGCTACCACCGGCCGGGCAGGGGGCACGGCGCGATGTGGCGGATCTTATGGACATCCTGGCCCGCCTGCGCGCCCCCGGCGGCTGCCCCTGGGACCGGGAGCAGACCCACGAGAGCCTGAAGCCCTGCCTGCTGGAGGAGGCCTACGAGGTGCTGGAGGCCATCGACCACGGCGACATGGAGGAGCTGAGCGAGGAGCTGGGCGACGTGCTGCTGCAGGTCGTCTTCCACGCGCAGATGGCCGCCGAGCGCGGCGACTTCGACCTTCTGGATGTGACCGACGGCATCTGCCGCAAGATGATACGCCGCCATCCCCATGTCTTCGGCGATGTGCGGGCGAATACCGCAGACGAGGTCGTGACCAATTGGGACGCCATCAAGCGGCAGGAGAAGGGCACCAACACCGAGGCTGGCCGCATGGCTGACCTGCCAAAGGCCATGCCGTCGGTGCTGCGCAGCATGAAGATACAAGGCCGCGCCGCCCGCGTGGGTTTCGATTGGCCCGACGCCGAGGGAGCCTTCGACAAGCTTCGGGAGGAGGTGGACGAACTCCACCGCGCCATGGCCGGCGGCGAGGGCACTGAACGCCTGAGCGACGAGCTGGGCGATGTGCTTTTCGCCGCCATCAATGTCGCCCGCTTCCTGGGTGTCCATCCGGAGTTTGCCCTGGCCGGCACGGCGGAGAAGTTCATCCGCCGCTTCGCCTTTGTGGAGGAGCAGGCCGCCCGGGAGGGGAAAACACTCCAATCCATGACTTTAGAGCAGATGGACGAGCTGTGGAACCGGGCAAAAGGGCTGGAGAAGCAGGAATAGAGCGCCAAAACCACCAAATCCTGAACAAAAATGCTTGCGTAATAAGGGTAAATGGTTTAGAATAAGCGTTGCTTCAAGCAGAAGACACAAAGGGAGGAACACCAAGTGAATAAGGCAGAGCTCATAAACGTCATTGCTGAGAAGTCCGGGCTCAAGAAACAGGATTCCGAGAAGGCCCTCAACGCCCTGCTGGATGGCATCGTCGGCGCGCTCAACGCTGGTGAGAAGGTTCAGATCATCGGCTTTGGCACCTTTGAGGCCAAGAAGCGCAATGCTCGCGAAGGCGTCAACCCCCGCACGGGCAAGGCCATCAGCATCGCCGAGGCGACCGTGCCTTCCTTCAAGGCCGGCAAGGCGTTTAAGGACGCGCTGAAGTAATTCCTGTCGCACAGGGATCGAAAGAGCCGGCTTTGCCCGGCTCTTCGTGCTATCTGGCTAAAATGGAGGAAGCGATGAGACTCGATAAATTCCTGAAGGTGTCGCGCATCATCAAGCGCCGCACCGTGGCCAACGAGGCCTGCGACGCCGGTCGCGTCAGCATCAATGGCAAGGTGGCCAAGGCGCCGACCGAAGTCAACGCTGGTGACCGCATTGAGATCACCTTTGGCAACCACATCGGCCGCTACGAGGTGCTGGATGTGCGTGAGATCTCCACCAAGCAGGGGGCGGCCGAGTTGTACCGCGAGTTGGGGGAGGAATAGCCGTGGTCGGGGTGGTCGTGGTGGCGGCGGGGCAGTCCACTCGCATGGGCGGGGGGGACAAGAACCTGCTGCCCCTCGGCGGCAAGCCGGCCCTGCGCTGGACGCTGGAGGCCTTCGCCGCCAGTGCGGACATCGACACCCTTGTGGTGGTGACCGGCGCTGACCGGGTGGAGCACTACCGGGCACTTTGCGCGCAGTGGGGCGTTGGCAAGCTCATCACGGTGACGGAAGGCGGGGCCACCCGCACCGAATCGGTGCGGCGCGGCCTGGCGGCATTGCCGGACGGCTGCGACATCGTGGCCGTGCAGGATGCCGCCCGCCCCTGCGTCACTGGTGCCATTATCGCCGCGGCCATCTCGTCCGCGCGGGCGCGGGGCTCGGGTGTGGCGGCCATTGCCTGCCGCGACACCATCAAGGTGGCCGAGCCCGACGGCCGGGTGCTCTCCACGCCGGACCGCAGCACCCTCTGGCAAGTGCAGACGCCCCAGTGCTTCCGCACCGCCGAGCTGCTGGCGGCGTACGACGCGCTGACCGATGACCATAGCCCCACCGACGACGCGGCGCTGATGGAGCACGCGGGCCACACGGTGTACCTGTCGGCGGGTTCTGCCGACAACCTAAAGCTGACGACGCCCGAAGACATCGCCCTGTGCGAGGACATCCTGCGCCGTCGGCAGCCCGCCGCCCCCGCCTTCCGCGTGGGGGAGGGTTTTGACGTGCACCAGTTGGTGCCTGACCGCAAACTCATCCTGGGCGGGGTGGAGGTGCCCCACACGTTGGGGCTGTTGGGTCACTCCGACGCCGACGTGCTGACCCATGCCATTATGGATGCCCTGCTGGGCGCGGCGGCTCTGGGCGACATCGGCCAGCACTTCCCCGACAACGACGAGCAATACCGCGGGGCCGATAGCCTGGCGTTGCTCGGCCGGGTTGTGGCCCTGCTGGGCAAGCATGGCTGGCAGGTGGGCAATGTAGACGCTACCATCGCCGCCCAACGGCCCAAGCTCATGCCGCACCTGCCGGCCATGGTGTGCAACCTCGCCGCCGTGCTGGGGGTGGAGCCCGACCGCGTCAGCGTGAAGGCGACGACGACCGAACGACTGGGATACGAAGGCCGGGAGGAGGGAGTCTCCGCCCGGGCCATCTGTCTGTTATTCAGGAGGTAGCTACTTCCACAGGTTGGCGATCTGCACGTCCTTGAAGTAGTGCTGGATGATGTCCTGGGCATTGGCACCGCTGCTGGCCATCTGGAACGCGCCCCACTGGGACATGCCCACGCCGTGGCCGAAGCCCTTGCCGCTGACGGTCAGCTTTTTGCCGTCAAACTTCACTTCGGTCAGCCATGTGCTGCGGAACTTGGTGGGGTCCATGGCCAGGCGGAATTCCGGCGCGGTGACTTCCTTGTCGTTGATGGTGAGCGTTGTCGCCCGGCCCGATCCTCCGGTCTGGCCGATCTTCACCGATTCGATGGTGTCGCCCACGTCGATGTTCATCGTGTGCAGCGCTGCGGTGATCTCGTCGGTCGTGAAGGTGTTCGTCCACTCGGTGAATTCTTTGGGCGTCTGGGATTCATCGGAGTCTACACTGACGATATAGGGCGGGTTGCCGTCCTTGTAGTGCAGGCCCTCCACCGCGTCGGCAGTCTTCCCGCCGGAGGAGGAGTGGAACCAGGCCTTGATGAATTTGCCCTCGTAGACGATGACCTGTCCGCTCGTTTCCTTCACCGCATTGCGGATGGCGTCATCGATGCCGCTGGCGGCATAGGCCTGCGATTCCTCCGGGTCGGTGGAGATGTCAGCGTCCTTGTTGACGGTGCTCATCTCGTTTTCACTCAGGAAGTCCATCAGGAACGTGCGGGCGATGATGGCTTGGGCCTTCAGCGCCTCAGGCGGCCAGTCCTTGCGCATCTCGCCGGCCAGCACGCCGCAGAGGTATTCCTCCACCGGCAGCTCTGAGATCTGCTTGGTCTTGATGTCATAGACTTTCAGTTTGGTCTGGGCGCCGTCGGCCTGCAGCTTCTTGGGTAGCTCTGGGGCCTGGGGCGCGGCGGTGGCGGTGACGTCGGCCACCCGGGAGATGGTGGGGGACGGCGTGTTGGTGGGGGATGCGGTGGGGGAGAGCACTTTGCTGCGGCAACCGCCCAGCAGCAACGCCCCTGCCAGCAGCAGGGCAACGATTTTTGTTTTCATGGCGACCCTCCAGGAGTGTTTGCCCTTATCTTGGCACGATTTAGCACAAACATTCGCGAATGGGTTTTTCATTTGGGCGAAAATGTTCTATAATACCTATTATATTTGATGCGAAAAGGATGGGGCATGCCGAAGAAGGGAACGCCCGCAGCAAAGTCTGGACAGAAACTTGGCCAGCACTTTTTGTTTGATGGGGCAATATTGGAACGCATCGCCGACACCGCCGGGCTAACCACCGACGATGTTGTGCTGGAGATTGGCCCGGGGCCGGGCGGCTTGACCGAAGTGCTGGCCCGGCGGGCAGGCCGCGTGGTGGCGGTGGAGCTCGATAGCGGCCTGATTCCGCGCCTCAATGAGCGCATGGCCGCGTACGATAACTTCACCCTGGTGCAGGGGGACATCCTGCGCGTCAACCTGGCCGAGCTTTGGCGTGACCAACTGGGCGGGCGGCCTTTTAAGGTTGTGGCGAACTTGCCATACTACATCACCACGCCCATTTTGATGGCGTTTTTGGAGAGTGACCTGCCGGTCGTCAGCCTCACCGTGATGGTGCAGAAGGAAGTGGCCGACCGCTTGGTCGCGCCGCCCGGCGGGCGGGAGTATGGCGCCATCTCGGTAGCAGTGCAGTGGCGCACGGAGGCCCGGCGGGCCTTTCTGGTACCGGCGAGCGCGTTTGTGCCGCCGCCCCGGGTGGAGTCTGCGGTACTGCACCTCACCGTGCGGCAGGAGCCTGCGGTAGCGGTGGCCGACCCAGCGCTCTTCCGCCAGGTGGTGCGCGTCTGCTTTGCCTCCCGCCGCAAGACCCTTCGCAACAACATCAGCCTGGGCTTTGGCCTGGGTGGCGACGACGCGGCGGCCCTGCTGGCATCTGCCGGCATTGACCCAAAAGAAAGGGCCGAACGCCTGGGGCTGCCGGAGTTTGCCGCGCTGACCGATGCCGTCGCCCGCTGGAAGAATGGAATGGAGAACAAGATTGTACAGTGATTCGTTGAAAAACCTGCTGCTCAAGGTGGAGCGCCCGGCGCGCTACTGCGGTGGCGAGCTCAATGCCGTGGTGAAGAACCCCGCCGACGTGGCGGTGCGGTTCGCCTTTGCGTTCCCCGATGTCTACGAGATCGGCATGTCCCACTTGGGGCTGCGGCTTCTCTATCACGTGCTCAACAGCCGGGAGGACACCTGGTGCGAGCGGGTGTTCGCCCCCTGGCCGGATTTTGAGCGGGAACTGCGGTCTGCCGGGCTGCCCCTTTATGGGCTGGAGAGCGGCGACCCCATCGGGAGCTTTGACATCATCGGCTTCACCCTGCAGTATGAGATGAGCTACACCAACATCCTCAACATGCTGGACCTGGCTGGGCTACCACTGCATGCGGCGGAGCGCACGGCGGACATGCCGCTGGTCATCGCCGGCGGCCCCTGCGCCTTCAACCCCGAGCCGCTCTGGGAGTTCATCGATTGTTTTGCCCTGGGCGATGGCGAGGAGACCATCGGTGACATCGTGGACGTGACCCGCGCGGCCAAGGTCGAAGGGCTGGACCGCCCAGCCCTGCTGCGCCGCTTGGCGGCGCTGCCGGGGGTTTATGTGCCCAGCCTCCACCGGGTGGACGAAAACGCAGATGGTACCATCGCGGCCATCACGCCGCTCGATGACGCACCTGCGCGGGTGCAGAAGCGCATCTGGCAGGACTTTGATGCCGCGCCTTGGCCGGAGCGTACCATCGTGCCATTTCTCGATGTGGTGCACGACCGGGTCACGCTGGAGATCTTCCGCGGTTGCACCCGTGGCTGCCGGTTCTGCCAGGCGGGCATGCTCTACCGCCCGGTGCGGGAGCGCTCGGTGGATACACTGGTGCGCCACGCCAGCGCCCAGCTTGCCTCCAGCGGGTACGACGAGGTGTCGCTCTCCAGCTTGAGCTCCGGTGACTACAGCCAGCTCCCAGCGCTCATCAAGGCGCTGAAGGAAGGCCCCTGCGCCGGCCAAGTGTCGCTGTCGCTGCCGTCCCTGCGGCTGGACGCCCATGCCAAGGAGTTCATGGACACGCTGGAGGGTGGCCGTCACACCGGCCTTACCCTGGCCCCCGAGGCCGGCACCCAGCGCCTGCGCGACGTCATCAACAAGAATGTGACCGAAGAAGACCTCCTCAGTAGCGTTCGGGACGCTTTTGCCGCCGGGTGGGATAAGGTGAAGCTCTACTTCATGATTGGCTTGCCCACTGAGACCGACGAAGACCTCAACGGCATTGCCGACCTCGCGCGGCTGGTGGTTGGGGAGTATTACAAGCTGCCAAAGGAGAAACGCGGCCGGCCCGTCAGCGTGTCGGTCAGCACCTCCAACTTCGTACCCAAGAGCCACACGCCCTTCCAGTGGTGGCCGCAGGACACGGTGGAGGAGCTCAAGCGCAAGCAGAGACTGCTAAAGAACGCATTGAAGATACGCGGCGTCAATTACAGCTGGCATGACGCCGAGCTTTCCTACTTGGAGGCCGTCATCGCCCGGGGTGGCAGGCCGGTCTCCCGCCTCATTGAGGAAGCCTGGCGGCAGGGCTGCCGGCTGGATAGCTGGCGGGAGCACTTCCGCCAGGAGCGTTGGGACGAGGCGTTCCGGGTGAGCGGGGTGGAGGGTACCTTCTGGGCCAACCGTGCCTTTGACCGGGACGAAGTGCTGCCTTGGGCGCACATCGATTCGGGCATTGACGCCCAGTTCCTCTGGCAGGAGTGGGAGCGCGCCCAGCGCGGCGAGTTGACCCCCGATTGCCGGAATGGCTGCCTGGGCTGCGGACTCATGGATCGCTGCGGAGGTGCCAAGCAATGAGAGTGGTATTCCGCTTTGAAAAGGACGGCCCGACCCAGTACATTGCTCACCTGGATCTGATGCGTGCCATGCACCGTGCCATCCGCCGCGCGGGGCTGCCGGCCAAGGTGTCCCAGGGCTTTCACCCGCATATTGTCATGAGCTTTGCCCAGGCGCTGGGGCTGGGGTATCTCTCCCGCGCCGAATACATGGAGATCACTCTGCCCGACGGCTATGATCTGTCATCTGCGCTGGCCGTGCTCAACGGGGCGCTGCCAAGCGGCCTCCATGCCACCGGGGTGTGGGCGCTGGCGGAGGAATCGTCCACCCTCATGGCCTCGGTGGCCGCTGCCCGCTGGCATGTGGCCCTGCAGCCCGAGGAAGGTGACCAGACCGCAGCCTTTGCTGCCCTGCTGGGGCGGGAGACCGTGCCCGTGATGAAGCAGGGTAAGAAGGGCGAGACGCTCACTGACATCCGCCCGGGTCTCTTGGCGGTGGAGCCAGCCGAAGACGGCGTGGAACTGCTGCTCTCGGCCGGGAGCGTGCGGAACATCCGTCCCGAAACGGTGGTGCGCGCCGCGTTGGAGCGGGACGCCGCCGCCACCTTCACCCGGTTGGAGTTGTATGCCGAGCGAGACGGCGCTCTGACGCCGCTTTCCCAAATTTGCATCGGAAGTGACGAGGATGAGTGAGAAGATACTGCTGGCCGACGTGACTCCCTATCAAACCCGCGTGGCTCTTCTGGAGGATGGTGACCTAGCCGAATACTATGTGGAGCGCCCGGGCAGGGAGCGATTGGCCGGCAACATCTACAAGGGCGTGGTGCGCAACATCCTGCCGGGGATGGAGGCGGCCTTTGTAGACATCGGCCTGGAGAAGAATGCCTTCCTGCACCTGGGGGATGTGGCACTCGACAACAGCGACTTCCAGTTCGGTGGGGAGAGCGGCCAGCGGGTGGAGCCCCGGCTCATCCGCCAGGTGCTGCGGGAGGGGCAGGAGATCGTCGTGCAGGTGCTCAAGGACCCCTCGGGTACCAAAGGCGCACGCATCACCACCAACATCACGCTGCCCTCACGGCTCATGGTGATGATGCCGCACATGGAATATGTGGGTGTCTCCCGCCGCATAGAGGACGATGGGGAGCGCATGCGTTTGAAGCGCATGGCTGAGAGCCTGCGCCCGGCGGGGGTTGGCATCATCGTGCGTACTGCCGCCCAGGGCGTGTCGGAGGAGGAACTGGCCGACGAGATTCCGGCGCTGCTCGACTGGTGGCACGACCTGGAGCAGCGGGAGAAGAAGGCCACCGCGCCCAAGGAGCTCTACCGCGACCAGGGGCTGGCGGTGCGCGCCGTGCGCGATATGTTCGATCGGGACGTTCGCCGCTACGTCGTCAACGACCGGGCGACCTACGATATCATTCACGGCCTGCTCACCGAGCAGGGCATCGAGCCCACGGCGTTGGAGTGCTACGACGGCGCCTACGACCTCTTTGACCGCTTCTCCATTGAGAGCGACATCAAGAAAACCTTCCAGCGCAAGAGCTGGCTCAAGTCTGGCGGATACCTGATGATCGACCACACCGAGGCACTGACGGTCATCGATGTCAACACCGGCAAGTATGTGGGCGACAGCAGCCTGCAGGAGACGATCCTCCACACCAACAAGGAAGCCGCACGGGAGATCGCACGGCAGATCCGCCTGCGGGACATCGGCGGCATCATCCTCATTGACTTCATTGACATGAACACCGAGCAGAACAAGGAAGAGCTGCTCGCCACCCTGCGGGAGGCCCTGAAGCGCGACCGCACCCGCACCAATGTGCTGGGCATCACCCAGCTTGGGCTGGTGGAGATGACGCGAAAGAAGATCCGCCAGCGGGTGTCGACCATCCTGCACACGACCTGCCCCCACTGCGGCGGCACCGGACGGGTGCTGACACCCCAGTCGGTGGCCATCGAGGTGTTGCGACAGTACAAGCGCGCCTGTGACAACCTGACTGTGGAGAAGTACATGCTCAAGGTGAATGTGGAGGTTGCCGACTACCTGGAGCGCAGCGGTATGGCCCGGGAAATGAAGAACGTGGAGATCTTCTCTAGCCGCAGCAGCCATGTGGAGAGTTTCCGTCTCACCCCCATCACCGGGGAGAATGCGTAATCGCCTCACTTGTTTGGCCGTTGGGCCGGGTGTATAATCAGGGCCGAAAAGGGGAGACCGTATGAGCGAGAACACTGCCAACAGCAATCGCATACTGACCATTCCGAACCTGCTGACGCTGGTGCGCCTGGCGCTCATTGGCGTCATGGTGCGCTACTTCATTCTGGAGCGACCGATTGCCGCCATGGTCGTGTACCTCACGGCTTCGGCCACCGACGTGGTGGATGGCTACATCGCCCGGCGCTTCCATCAGATCAGCAACGTTGGCAAGGTGCTTGACCCCATTGCCGACAAGGGTTTGACGATCGCGGCACTCATCTGCATGTTGGTGCAGGGGTATTTCAGCACGTGGCTGCTTGTCGTCATCGTGGCCAAGGAACTTATGATGGTCGTGGGCGGCGCACTCATTTACTTTGTGTTCAAGCGTGTGGTACAGGCCAACTACTTTGGCAAGTTTGCGGCGTTCACCTACTTCCTGGCGGTGGTGCTGTTGTTCCTGCATCAGTATGTGGCCCCCTGGGACGCTTGGTTCATGGCACTGGCGGTGGCGCTCAACATCATTTCCATGGTGCAGTACGGCTACATCAACATCATCCTGGCCGAACGGGAAAAGAAGGAAATCGTCGATTGACAGATGGCCCCACATCGGGTAGGCTTAATCCGTTGTGGATGACTGGCATGGGAGAGACCGGCCACGCGCCGGCGCCGAAGGAGCAATCGCGCAGAACCTCTCAGGCAAACCGGACCGTGCCACGACACATCTCTGGAAAGCCCACATGGGCACCAACGGGGCAATTCCTTCGGGAAGAATCTCTCAGGTGAAGGAACAGAGGCGTAGCTTTGGCAAAGCTGCGCCTATTTTTGTATTCCGGAGGGATTGAGATGGCACAACAAACGGCCCTGTACGACCAACACCTGCGCCTGGGCGGGCGCATGGTGGACTTTGCCGGCTGGACACTGCCGGTGCAGTATTCCGGCATCGTCGCCGAACACCGAGCCGTGCGTCAGGCGGCCGGGCTCTTTGATGTCTCCCACATGGGGGAGATCCTATTTACTGGCTCGCAGGCCCTGGCGGCCTTGCAGCATCTGCTTCCCAATGACTTTACACGCATGCAGGACGGCGACGTCCGCTACAGCCCCCTGTGCCGCGAGGATGGCGGCACGGTGGATGATGTGCTCGTCTACCGCCAGCGGGCCGACCGTTACCTCGTCGTCGTCAACGCCGCCAACCGGCAGAAGGACTTTGCCTGGATGACGGTCCACAACCCCTTGGGTGTGACGATTGAGGACGTCTCCGACCAGTGGGCGCAGGTGGCGCTGCAGGGGCCGCGGGCCGTGCAGATTCTGCGCCTCGCCCTGCCGGAGCTCCCACAGCCCGAGCGGTATTACACCTTTCTGGAGACGGTGTGGCACGGTGCGCCGATGATCGTCTCCCGCACGGGGTACACGGGGGAGGACGGCTTTGAACTCTACCTGCCGCCTGAACACGCGCCGCCCCTGTGGCAGGCGCTACTGGCGGCGGGGGAGCCGCTGGGGTTGCTTCCGGCGGGCCTGGGCGCGCGCGATACCTTGCGGCTGGAGGCTGCCATGCCCCTCTACGGCCACGAGCTGACCGATACCATTTCGCCGCTGGAGGCGGGTCTCGGGCGCTTCGTGCGGCTGGAGAAGGACGCCTTTGTCGGCCGGGACGCCCTGCTTGCCCAGAAGGAGGCGGGTTTGGCCCGCCGCCGGGTTGGTTTGGTGCTGCGGGATCGCGGCATTGCCCGGGACGGCGCACCGGTGCTGCACAATGGCGAAGTTGTGGGCGCTGTCACCTCCGGCACCATGGCCCCCTGGCTGGAGCAGGCCATCGCCATGGCCTATGTGCCGCCTTCGCTTGCCCAGGTAGGGACCCAGGTGACCGTGGAGGTGCGTGGCAAACAACTGAATGCTGAAATCAAAAAACTACCATTTTATCGTAGAGCGGAGGAGAGCAAATGAACGTTCCTTACAACCTGCAGTACACCCCTGACCACGAGTGGGTCAAACTGGAAGGCGACGGCACCGCCGTCGTTGGCATCACGGACTTCGCCCAGAGCCAATTGGGCGACATCGTGTTCATCGAGCTGCCCCAGGCGGGCTCCAAACTTCAGGCCGGCGATGTGGCCGCCAATGTGGAATCGGTCAAGGCCGTGTCGGAGATCTTCGCCCCGGTGGCCGGGGAGGTCAGTGAGGTCAACGCCGAACTGGAACAGAGCCCTGAACTCCTGAACAGTGAGCCCTACGAACAGTGGATCTTCCGCTTGCACCATGTGCGGGTGGAGGGGCTGCTCAGCGCCGACGAATACGTGGCACTGCTGGAGCAGGGAGGGCACCAATGAGCTACGTTCCCCACACCCCGGCTGAGGAGCAAGCCATGCTCGCCACCCTGGGGTTCCAGGGGACGGAGGAACTGTTTGCGGACGTTCCCGCGTCGGCGCTGTTGGGTCGCCCCCTTGCCCTGCCAGGTGGCCTGCCGGAGCTGGAAGTGCGCGCCGCCATGGAGAGCATGGCCGCCCGCAACCGCGTGTTCCCCACGTGCTTCCGGGGCGCGGGAGCTTATCGGCACCACATCCCCGCTGCCGTGGGGCGCATCGTGGGCCGCAGCGAGTTTGTCACCGCCTACACGCCCTACCAGGCCGAAATGAGCCAGGGCGTACTGCAGGCCATTTTTGAGTATCAGACGATGATCTGCGAACTCACCGGCATGGATGCCTCCAACGCCTCGGTCTATGACGGGGCGACGGCGGCGTCCGAGGCCATCGCCATGTGCGTGGACGCCAAACGCCGCCGGGCCGTGATGAGCGGCGCGTTCCACCCGCACACCATCGCCGTAGCTGCCACCTGGTGCCGCACGGCGGGGGTGGAGCTGGTCATCGTGCCCGCGCGGGGCGGCGTCACTGACCCCGAGGCGCTGGCAGGGGCCATCGATGCCAGCACGGCCTGTGTGCTGGTGCAGCAGCCGAACTTCTTCGGCCAGCTGGAGGACGTGGCTGCCATCGAACCCTTGGCCCACGGGCAGGGCGCGAAGCTGGTGTTGAGCTGCAACCCCATTTCCCTGGGTGCGCTCAAGTCCCCCGGTGAGTGGGGGGCCGACATCGCCATTGGCGAGGGCCAGCCCCTGGGCACGCCCATTGGCTATGGCGGGCCCTACTTAGGCTTCATGGCCTGTCGGGAGGCATTGCAGCGCAAGCTCCCCGGCCGTATCGTGGGGCAGACGACCGACGGCGAGGGCAACCGCGGCTTCGTGCTGACGTTACAGGCGCGCGAGCAGCACATCCGGCGAGAGAAGGCCTCCAGCAACATCTGCTCCAACCAGGCGCTCAACGCCCTGGCGGCGGCGGTTTACCTGGCCGCCATGGGGCCGCGGGGCTTGGGTGACGCGGCGATGCTCTGCACCCAGCGCGCACACGAGGCGGCCGAGCGTATCGCCGTGCTGCCGGGCATGCGCCTGCGCTTTACTGGGCCGTTCTTCCATGAGTTCGTCATTGACAGCGACATCGCGCCCGAATGCATCGAACAGGCCCTGGCTGATCAAGGCATCCTCTCTGGCTTGCCGCTGGGGTTCTTGGGGCAGGAATACGCTCACAGCACGCTGTATTGCTGCACCGAGCGCAACACCACCGCCGATCTTGACCGGCTGGTGGAAGCCCTGAAGGAGGTGCGGTAATGCGTAGTGTGGAGAAGTTGATCTTTGAACGCTCCGTTCCCGGCAGGGGCAGCGAGCAATTGCCGCACACCGCCGGCGTCTGCCCGGTAGAGAGCGCCTACCTGCGTGCTACGCCCCCGGCTCTGCCGGAGGTGGCCGAGGTCGACCTGGTGCGCCACTACACGACCCTTTCCCGCCGGGCGTTCGGTGTGGACAGCGGCTTTTATCCGCTGGGCTCCTGCACCATGAAGTACAACCCCAAGATCGACGAGGACATGGCGGCACTGCCAGGCTTTGCTGAGGTGCACCCCCTGCAGCCCGACGACACTGCTCAGGGCAGCCTGGAGTTGGCATTCACCCTGCAGCGTTGGCTCATGGAGATCACCGGCATGGATGGCGTCACGCTGCAGCCGGCAGCCGGTGCCCATGGCGAGTGGACGGGGATGGCGATGATCAAGGCCTACCACGCTGCCGGGGGCGACCACGGGCGTACCCGCGTGCTGGTGCCCGACACCGCCCACGGCACCAACCCGGCTAGTGCGGCCGTGGCGGGGTTCGAGGTGGTGCAGGTCGCCAGTGACGCCAACGGCAACGTCGACCTCAACGCCCTGCGGGCGGCGGCCGACGAGCGCACCGCGGCCCTGATGCTCACCAACCCCAGCACTCTGGGGCTCTTTGAGACGGGCATCGCTGAGATTGCCGACATCGTCCATGGCGTGGGCGGCCTGCTCTATTACGACGGGGCCAACCTCAACGCCATCCTGGGTGTGACGCGGCCCGGCGACATGGGCTTTGACGTCATGCACCTCAACGTCCACAAGACCTTTGCCACGCCCCACGGCGGTGGCGGCCCGGGCAGCGGCCCGGTGGCCTGCCGGGCGGCGCTGACGCCCTTCCTTCCGGCCCCGGTGGCGGCCCAGAGGGCGGACGGCAGCTACTACTGGGATGACGACCGTCCTCAGTCCATCGGCCGGGTGCGCAGCTTCCACGGCAACTTCGGCGTGCTGGTGCGGGCCATGACGTATCTGCTCTCGCTGGGTGGGGACGGCCTTCTGGCCACCTCCCGCGCGGCGGTGCTCAACGCCAACTACCTGAAGGCGCGCTTGGCCGGCACGCTGGACGCGGCCTTTGACCGCACCTGCATGCACGAGTTCGTGCTGTCGCTGGAGGGGTTGAAGAAGGAAACAGGCGTCTCGGCCATGGACTTGGCCAAGGGCCTCATCGACCGGGGGATGCACCCGCCGACGATGTACTTCCCGCTCATCGTGCACGAGGCACTGATGCTGGAGCCTACCGAGAGCGAGAGCCGCGAGACGCTGGACGCCGCCGCCGATGCTCTCCTGCAGCTGGTGGAGGAGGCACGCACCAATCCCCAGGCGCTGCACGACGCGCCGGTCACCACGCCGGTGGGGCGGCTCGATGAAGTCACCGCCGCCCGCAAGCCTCGCCTGCGCTGGCGGCCCGAGTGAGGGTCTGGAAATTCACCACTGACACGGCAGGCGCTTCTCCTGCCGTGTTTGTTTTTTGTACAGCCGGCATGTTGTTGGCGGTTAACAGCGCACATCGAGTTAGGTTACGAGTTGGTTCGTTGTATAGATTGGCATTGTGCGATTCGTTCTTGAGGAATACCATCTTGAATAAAGAATGACCGCTTTCTGTGGCTCCGGCGATGCCCGGGCACCCAGGGTGAGGAAACCGTAGAAAGCAAGGAGAGCGCAACCCTCTTGGCAGCTTGCTGGCATCTTGCCGCCAAGGCAGGGGGGAGCTGGTTCTGCATGGTGGAAGGAGGCTCGTTATGTATTCGATCGCACAACCCTACGAAACCGTTCCTGCTGAGGGCCACGCGCTGAAAGCCGCTGCGCCCATCGCCTTCTACGACGACCGCACCGACGCCGACGGGGAGGAGAGTGCCCTGCTCTGCCTTTATGACGACGTGCAGTACCAGAGCATTCTGGGTTTTGGAGGCGCGTTTACCGAGTCGTCAGCCCGCAACTTTGCCGCCCTCAGCGAGGCGCAGCGCCAGGAGGTGCTGTCGGCCTACTTCGACACGGAAGGCGGCATTGGCTACAACTTCTGCCGCCTGACGATCAACAGCTGTGATTTCTCCGCCGCGCCTTACAGCTATGACGATGTCGAAGGCGACTTCGATCTGAAGCACTTTGACCTGGCCCCCGACCGGGCCGCCGTGCTGCCCATGGTACGCCGGGCGCGGGAGCGTTCGCCGGAGCTGACGCTGTTTGCCTCGCCTTGGAGCCCGCCGGCGTGGATGAAGACCAACGGCAAAATGGCCAAGGGTGGCTCCCTGCGGGAGGAGTGCCGCGAAGTCTGGGCGAGGTACCTCGCCCGCTACCTGCAAGAGATGGAGCGTGAGGACCTGCCGGTGTGGGGCCTGACCATACAGAACGAGGCCAAGGCCGTGCAGGGCTGGGAGTCCTGCACCTATTCGGCGGATGAGGAGCGGGATTTCCTGCTGGGGTATCTGCGCCCGGCGATGGAGCGTGCCGGCGTGGGCGACCGGCAGGTGTTCTTTTGGGATCACAACAAGGAACGCGTGGTGGAGCGGGCGCAACGTACGCTCCTCAATGCCCGTGCGCGGGCGGCATCCTCGGGCATCGCGGTGCATTGGTATTCGGGCAGCCACTTCACGGCGCTCGATGTGTTCCACGACCTCTTCCCGGAGCAGCTCATTCTTTCCACCGAGCACTGCGTGGGCAAGACGCCTGGCATCCCCTGGGCCTCGGGCGAGCGCTACGCCCACGACATCTTTGGCGACCTCAACCACTGGTCCAACGCCTGGGTGGACTGGAATATGCTGCTCAACGAGGACGGCGGCCCCAGCCATTGGCTGGAGGAGCAGCGCCAGGAGGGAACCGGCGGCAAGAAGATTTGGGTGGGGGAGTCGCCCATTCAGCTCAACCGTGCCACCGGCCAGCTGGAGTACGCATCGTCCTGGGCCTACACCGGGCATTTCAGCAAGTTCATCCGCCGTGGTGCCCGTCGTATCGGCCACAGCCTGTACACCGACAAGCTGGAGGCCACCGCCTTCCGCAACCCCGATGGCACCATCGCCGTCGTGGCCATGAACGCCGGGGAGGAGGAGCGGCCGCTGCGTCTGCGCCTCCATGGCCGTTTGGCCGATTCCCAGTTGCGGCCCCATTCCATCACCACCTATGTGTTGAGAGGGTAGCCGCCGCAGGTTTTGGTGGGTAGTCACCGCGTCCCGCAAGGGGCGCGGTGACTTGTGAAAACTGGCAACAAATGATCATTTTCGCGCAACGTCCACCTTTCCCCCCTGCCAGGCAGGAGAGCGGCACCCCCACGTGGTATATGTCAGTGAAATCAATCCGGAGGATGTATGGATGAAGAAGAAGGCATTGGTGGTTCAGGGCGGTTGGGACGGTCATGAGCCCGTGAAGGTTTCCGAGCGTTTCGCGGCGGTGCTGCGGGCGGAGGGCTTTGAGGTCGAGGTCTCCGACACGCTGGACGCCTTTCTGGATGTGGAGAAGCTGAAGAAGCTGCACCTCATCGTGTCCTGCTGGACGATGGGCAAGATCACAGGCGAGCAGCGCAGCGCCGTGTGCGAGGCGGTTGCCTCCGGCGTGGGGCTGGCAGGCTGCCACGGCGGCATGTGTGACAGCTTCCGCGAGGATACCGAGTGGCAGTTCATGACCGGCGGCCAGTGGGTGGCCCACCCCGGCAACGACGGCACCCCGTACCGGGTCAATTTCAAAAAGAACAGTTCCAGCCCGCTCATCCAGGGGATGGAGGATTTTGACGTTGCCAGCGAGCAGTACTACGTGCACGTCGACCCGGCGGTCAACGTCCTGGCGACGACGCGCTTCCCGGTGGCAAAGGGCTACCACAGCACCAACGGCGAGGTCGACGTGCCGGTCTGCTGGACCAAGCTGTGGGGCTACGGCCGTGTGTTCTACAACTCGCTGGGCCACCACGACGACATCTTTGAAAACCCCACGGCCATCGAGATGATGCGCCGCGGCTTCCTCTGGTGCGCCGAGGGGCGGGACATCGCTGTGGCACGGGGGCTGGACTACAAATCGTTGCAGGCATAAAGGAGTAGCGCGGTAAATGGAAAAGGTAAAAGTTGGTATCATTGGCTGCGGCAATATCAGTGGGATTTATCTGAAAAATCTGACCAAGCGCTTTGTGGATGTCGAGGTCGTGGCCGTGGCTGACCTCATCCCGGAGCGGGTGCAGAACGCGGCCCGCGAATATGGCATCCCCAAGACCTATGAAAGCGGCGAGGCGCTTTTGAAGGATGGGGAGATCGAACTGGTGCTGAATATTACGACGCCGCCGGACCACGCGCGGCTGTGCCTGGCGGCGCTGGAGGCCGGCAAGCACGTCTATGTGGAGAAGCCCCTCGCCATCACGCGGGAGGATGGCAGGAAGATACAGAAGTTGGCCGCGCAGAAGGGCCTGTTGGTTGGCGGCGCGCCCGATACCTTCCTAGGCGCGGGGATACAGACCTGCCGTAAGCTCATCGACGACGGCGCCATCGGCACACCGGTCGCCGCCACGGCCTTTATGACCTGCCGCGGGCACGAGAGCTGGCACCCCGACCCGGAGTTCTACTACAAGGTCGGCGGCGGCCCGATGTTCGACATGGGCCCGTACTACCTCACGGCGCTTGTGAACCTGATGGGTCCGGTTGCCAGCGTCGCAGGCTCCGCGCGCATCAGCTTCCCGACGCGCACGATCACCAGCGAAGGGAAGTACGGCCAGACGATTGAGGTCGAGGTGCCGACCCATGTGGCGGGCATCCTGAACTTTGCCAGCGGAGCGATCGGCACGATCATCACGAGCTTTGACGTCTGGGCGGCCGAGTTACCCCGCATCGAAATCTATGGCAGCCTGGGCACGCTGAGCGTGCCGGACCCCAACACCTTCGGCGGCCCTGTGCGGCTCTACCGGAGTGAGACAAAGGCCTGGGAGGATGTGGAACTGACCCACAGCTATGCCGAAAACAGCCGGGGCCTGGGCCTGGCCGACATGGCCAAGGCCATCCGCCTGGGCCGTAAGCCCCGCGCCGGGGTGGAGCTGACTGCCCACGTGCAGGATCTGATGCAGGCCTTCCACGACGCCAGCCGCGAGGGGCTGGTCTACCGGCTGGAGAGCACCTGCACCCAACCCGCGCCGCTGCCCACCGGCCTGCAGGATGGCATGTTGGATTAGCGCTGAGAAAATGGAGAAGCAGAACATGGAAAAGGTAAAGGTTGGCATCATCGGCTGCGGCAACATCAGTGGAATCTATCTGAAAAACCTGACCCAGCGCTTTGTGGATATCGAGGTCGTGGCCGTGGCTGACCTCATTCCGGAGCGGGTGCAGAAGGCGGCCCGCGAATATGGCATCCCCAAGACCTATGAAAGCGGCGAGACCCTTTTGAAGGACGAGGAGATCGAGCTCGTCCTGAACATCACCCAGCCGCCAAACCACGCGCGACTGTGCCTGGCGGCGCTGGAGGCCGGCAAGCATGTCTATGTGGAGAAGCCCCTCTCCATCACGAGGGAGGACGGCAGGAAGATACAGAAGCTGGCCGCGCAGAAGGGCCTGTTGGCTGGCGGCGCGCCCGATACCTTCCTGGGCGCAGGGATACAGACCTGCCGCAAGCTCATCGACGACGGCGCCATCGGCACGCCGGTCGCGGCCACGGCCTTTATGACCGGCCACGGACCGGAGGGCTGGCACCCCGACCCGGAGTTCTTCTATAAGGTCGGAGGCGGCCCGATGTTTGATATGGGCCCGTACTACCTCACGGCCCTCGTGAACCTGATGGGTCCGGTTGCCAGCGTTGCAGGCTCCGCGCGCATCAGCTTCCCGACGCGCACGATCACTAGCGAGAAGAAGAATGGTCAGACGATTGAGGTTGAGGTGCCGACCCATGTAGCGGGCATCCTGAACTTCGCCAACGGCGCGATCGGCACGATCATCACGAGCTTTGACGTCTGGGCGGCCGAGTTGCCCCGCATCGAAATCTATGGCAGCCTGGGCACGCTGAGCGTCCCCGACCCCAACACCTTCGGCGGCCCGGTGCGGCTCTACCGGAGTGAAACCAAGGCATGGGAAGATGTGGAACTGACCCATAGCTATGCTGAGAACAGCCGTGGCCTCGGCCTGACTGACATGGCCAAGGCCATCCGCCTAGGTCGGAAGCCCCGTGCCGGGGTGGAGTTGACTGCCCACGTACAGGATCTGATGCAGGCCTTCCACGACGCCAGCCGCGAGGGGCGGGTCTACCAGATGGAGAGCACCTGCGCCCAGCCCGCTCCGCTGCCCACTGGCCTGGCAGACGGTCAGCTGGACTAACTACACAGCCGAAGGCCCCGGACGGACGCTCCGGGGCCTTCGTGTATCGCAATGGCTTTCCCGCAGCGGCCGGCTGTGGTAGAGTAGTGCTGTTGACGAGGAGGAGCCATGCGAACGCTGACGGCAACCGAACCCGGCACCCTGCGGCGCCTGCTGGCGGTGCATTGGCCCAACCTGTCGCCGGGGCGGCTGCGGAAGCTCCTGGAGCGGCGCGATGTGCGGGTGAATGGCCAGCGCACCGGCGAGGATGTGCCGCTCTCGCCCGGTGACGAGGTGGCCGTCTACCTGCCCGACGACGTACTGGACGCCGCCCGCCTGCGGGTGCTGCATCACTCTGCCCGGGTGGTCGTGGCGGAAAAGCCCGCCGGTGTGCCCACGGTGGAGGAAGGTTCTGTGGACATGGTAACGCTGGTTAGCGCGTGGCTGGCGGCACGGGGGGAGGAGCCCTTTGCGTTGGCCTGCCACCGGCTGGATGTACAGACCGGAGGGTTGGTGTTGCTGGCACGCGATGTCGCCGCCGAGCAGGCAGCCCGGGCAGCCATGGAGGCCGGCTGCATCGAAAAAACCTACCACTGCGTGGTGCGGGGAACGCCTCAGCCGCCCCACGCCGTGCGCACAGCCTACCTCAGCAAGGATGCCGCACGATCGGAGGTATCGGTCACTGACACCCCTCGGCGGGGAGCCAAAACCGCCGTGACCGAGTACACGCTGCTGCGCACCGCTGGCGACCGGTCGCTGTTGGAGGTGCGCCTGCACACCGGCCGTACCCATCAGATCCGCGCCCACTTGGCCCACCTGGGCCACCCGCTGCTGGGGGATGACAAATACGGCGACCGTGCCTTCAACCGCCAGAATAAGGCCCGCCGGCAGATGCTGTGGGCCTGTGCCCTGGGGTTTGAATTTCCACCCGAGGCATACCCGCCCCTGGTCGAGCTGGCGGGCCAGCGTTTCACCGTCGCCGCGCCCTTCGACGACCTGCTATAGAAACGATGCTGTCACCACCACAACGACTTGGGAGGTTGCCATGTCTGCCATTGAACGCCCGCTGCTGCACTTCACCCCTCTCAAGGGTTGGATCAACGACCCCAACGGTACGCTGTTTCACGACGGGCAGTACCATCTGTTCTATCAGCATTACCCCGACGACGTCGTTTGGGGTCCCATGCATTGGGGTCACGCCGTTAGCCGCGATTTGCTGGAGTGGGAGCACCTGCCCATTGCGCTTGCACCAGATGAATTGGGCATGTGCTTCTCCGGCTCAGCAGTGGTCGATGAGGCCAACACCACTGGCTTTGGCGCGGTGGGGGAGACGCCGCTGGTGGCGGCCTACACCAGCCACCGCGACGACGGTGAGCGGCAAAGCCTGGCCTACAGCGTGGACGGTGGCCAGACCTGGCAGAAGTACCAAGGCAATCCCGTGGTGGCCGAGCCTGCTTCTCGGGACTTCCGCGACCCACGCGTCTTCTGGCACGCACCCACCCAAAGCTGGGTCATGGTGGTGGCCAGTGGTGATCGTGCGCGGCTCTACCGCTCGCCAAACCTGCGGAAGTGGCAGTTTGCCAGCGAGTTCGGCCCGGTGCCGGCACTGGGGGATGTCGTGTGGGAGTGCCCTGACCTCTTCCCGCTGCCCTGGAAGGATGGGCAGAAGTGGATCTTCACCCTGAGCGTCACCACCGGCGGGCCGCTTGGCGTGCAGGGCGTCAAGTATTTCGTAGGCGATTTCGACGGTTACCGCTACACACCACAGGGCGAGCCCCGGCTGGCAGACTGGGGGCTCGATTTCTACGCGCCCATCACCTTTCAGGGGGCCGAGGACCGCACGGTGTGGATTGGCTGGCTCAACTCCTGGGTCTATGCCAACGCCACCCCAGCGGAGGGCTGGCGCGGCATGATGAGCCTGCCACGGGAGCTGGCGCTGGTGGAGGGCCCCGACGGCCCGATGCTGACCCAGCAGACCTGCAGGGAGCTCGATGGCCTGCGCCGCACCACGCTCCTGGTGCGGGCGGGGGAGGCCGCCGCTGCCACGCGGCAGCTCCACTGCGCCGATATGGGCCATGTGGCCGTGCTGCAGGGCGAGTTGACGGGGCAGGGCCAGTGGGTGCTGACCCTGTGCGATGCTCTGCGCCTGACAGTGGACACCGCCGCCATGACGGCCACGGTTGAACGGCTGCCAGGCCGCAATGCCTGCGAACACCCGGTCTTCTCGAAGCCACTCACCGCACCGCTGGTGCCGGGGGTACCGGTGGGGCTGCGCGTCGTCGTCGACCATAACGCCGTGGAGATCGCCCTGCAGGAGGGGCGGGTGTTGCTCTCGGCCCTGTGTTACCCGGTGGAGGAGAACCACAGCTTGAGCGCGGAGCTCACCGGAGAGTGCGTGCTCAACCATTTCGTGGTCAACCGCCTGGGTTGACACGCCCGCCCACGGAATGTGTGGATGAACGGGATATCTGGGTGGCTCGGGGGAGCAGTCGCATCCTGGTGAGCCCAATTCATGATTTATACTGCCGGCCTTGCCGGCTGGAGGATGGTATGGGAGAGGGAGAAACCAATCGGGCCGGCATTGTGCTGGCCGGCAACATCGTGGTGGACACTATCAAACACATCGATCGCTTTCCGCGGCCGGGGATGCTCGCCAGCATCTCCTCGGTCAGCCGGTCGGTTGGTGGCTCGGTGCCCAACATGGGCCTGACGCTGCGGCGCATGGACCCAACCCAACGGGTGGTGGGCGTGGGCCTGGTGGGCGACGACGCCAACGGCGACTGGGTGCTGGGCGAGATGGCGGCCGTTGGTATGGATGTGAGTGGTGTAGCGCGCCTCGGCGACGATGTGACGGCCTTTACCGATGTGATGACCGACAGCGGCACCAAAGAACGCACGTTCTTCCACGCCCGGGGGGCCAATGCCCACCTTGGGGTGGAGCATCTGGATTTCACGGCCTATGAGGGCTGCGGGCTCTTTCACATCGCCTACGCGCTGCTGCTGGACGCACTGGATGCCCCCGACCCAGAATATGGCACCGGCATGGCTCGGGCACTGGCCATAGCCACCGAGGCCGGCTTTGTCACCTCCATGGATGTGGTATCGGAGGAGGGTGACCGCTTTGCCGCGATCGTCCGGCCCAGCCTTCCCCATTGTGACTACCTCATCGTCAACGAGATTGAGGCGTCCCGCATTGTGGATATCCCCGCGCGGGACGGTAACGGCACCCTGCTGCGCCACAACCTTGTGGCCATCTGCCGGGCGCTTCTTGGCCTGGGCGTGCGGCGGCTGGTTGCCATCCACACGCCGGAAGGTGCCTGGTGTGTTGAGGCCGATGGCACGGTGGCCGTGCGGCCCAGCCTGCAGCTGCCGGTGGGGTACATCCGCACCACCGTGGGTGCGGGCGATGCCTTCTGCGCGGGCATGCTCTACGGCCTGCATCACGGGTGGGACGTGGCCGCAGCCATGGACCTGGGTGCGGGCGCGGCGGCCTGCTTGTTGGGCGGGCAGGGCGTGCAACCGCTTCCTCAAATTCAGAAAATGCTAGCCCAGTGGCCGCGCAGGGCATAAGGAACCGGTGATTTGTGTCAAAATGTGACGGATGCCGCTTTCCTCGGCATCGTGCAAATGGTATACTGATCGTTAACCACCTATGTAACAGCGGGGAGCGGTTCACGCCGCGCCCTGTTGTCGTGTGTGAATCATAAGGGATGGTATGGATCTGCGCATGAAGGTTGTGATTGTACCCGACAAGTTCAAAGGCTCTTGCCCCGCCGATGAGGTGGCTCGCGCCATGGCGCGGGGGTGGGCTCGCGTTTGCCCGGGGGATGAATTGGTGTTACTGCCGGTGGCCGATGGCGGCGAGGGAACACTGGAAGCGATGCAGGCCGCCTGTGGAGGCAGCTGGCAGCGCTGTGCCGTGCGCGGCCCGCTGGGCGACATGGTGGAAGCGGCTTGGCTCCTGCTGCCCGACAACACCGCCGTCATCGAGATGGCAAGGGCCTCTGGGCTTGCGCTGGTGCCGACCGAGCGCCGCGATGTGCGGCGGGCCGATACCTATGGCACCGGTGAACTGGTGCGGGCCGCGCTGGACGCCGGGTGTCGCCGTTTCATCGTGGGCATCGGCGGCAGTGCCACCAACGACGGCGGCATGGGTCTGCTGCGGGCGCTGGGCGTGCGCTTCTTGTCCGAGGGGGGCGAGCTTGTTGCCCCCGGTGATCTGTGTCGGCTCGCTGCCATTGACGTGAGCGGCCTCGATGCCCGCCTGGCCGCCTGCGAAATGGTGTTGGCAAGTGACGTGGGCAACCCGCTCTGCGGCCCCCAGGGTGCGTCTGCGGTCTTTGGCCCGCAGAAGGGCGCGACGCCCGACGACGTGGCGCACATGGAGCGCTGCCTTGCCCACCTGGCTGCCGTGGCGGCGCGGGGTGGGGCGGACTGTGCCAACCAGCCGGGAGCAGGGGCTGCCGGTGGCTTGGGTTGGGCACTGATGCGCTACTGCGGAGCCCAAATGCTCCCCGGCATCGACGTGGTGCTGGAGGCCGCACACTTTGACGAGGCGCTCTCCGGCGCGTCGCTGCTCCTCACCGGCGAGGGGAGCCTGGACGAGCAGACGGCGCTGGGCAAGGTACCGGTGGGTGTGGCCCGCCGGGCCGGCGGCCTGCCGGTGGCGGCCATCGCCGGGCGGTTAGGGCCTGGGTATGAGGCCGTGCATCAACAGGGAATCCACTGCGTCATGGCCATTGCGGACGGCCCCCTGTCGCCGGAGCAATCCATGGCAAACGCGGCGGCGCTCATCGAGGGTGCCACAGCCCGGCTGGCCCGGGCCCTTCAAACTGGCAGGGGGATGGAACGCTGACATGAGCCAACCGAATCCCATCATTTGGGAACAGACAATGCAGACCGCAGGCCTTGTGCCGGTCATTGTGGAGTTGGTGGAGCGGGTGCACGACGCCAACCGCATCAGCACCGACTTCAGCACCCATGACAGCTTTGAGATGGCGTTCATCCGCCAGGGCCAGGCGGTGTTCACCTTTGCCGGTGACCGCACCGCCCCCATGGGCCCCGGCGACCTAATGATCATACGCCCCCGCATGCTGCACCGTTTCACCGTGCTGGGGGAGGGGAGCTGCGACATTGTCGTCATGCGCTTTCAATTTGCCGACTACGCTGGTAATGAGATTTACGCCCCGGCCCTCAAGGATTTTCTCAATTATCTGGTCAACCCCTCCGACACCGAGTATGTGCCCATCAATGCTGGCCTGTGGAGCGATGTCACCCGCCAGATCAACCGAATCCTCACCGAACAGCGCCAGGCCAACGAAGGATACGAGTTCATGATTCGCCTCATGGTGCTGGAGCTCTTTGTGCTCATCTCCCGGGCGCTCCGCGCCCAGTGGGAGAGTTCGGTGGAGCCCCACGGCCAGCGCATCAGTGAATACATGCACAGCGCCCGGGCATACATTGAGGAGAACTACACCGAAGACCTGACCCTTCGCCAGATCGCTGGCTATGTCTACCTCAGCCCCAGCTATTTTGTTCGCGCCTTCAAGGAGGCATGGGGGCAGTCGCCCATGCACTACCTGCAGCAGGTGCGCCTGGCCAAGGCGCAGGAGATGCTGGTGAACACCGACCGCAGCATCAAGGACGTGGCGATGGCCGCCGGCTTCAGTGACCAGCGCCGTATGAACGAGCTCTTCATCAAGTCTGTGGGCATCTCCCCCATGAAGTATCGCCGCCAGGTGGGGAGACAGTGATGGAGGGGCCGGGACGCAACTGGAGCATCGAGGTGCTGGTGGTGAGCGGCGATGAGGACGTGCGCCGCATCGTGGGGGCCGAACTGGACCGCTGGGGCGACGCCCTGCATTGCCGGTGTGTCCCGCCGGAGGGGATGCTCACCGCGCTTGCGGCGCGCATGGCCGATGCCGTGGTGCTGGACGCCGGGCGGTACCGCCGCCCTGTGCCCCTGGTGACACTGCAAAGCCGCTTTCCCCGGTTGCCCGTTGTGGCCATCAGCCCCACCAATGACATGGCGCTTTCGTTGCTGGATGCTGGTGCGGTTGACTTTCTGTATCTGCCGCTCTATGGCAGCGACAGTGAGATTGACCAATTCGGCACCGAGCTCGCTTCCCGCGTGCGCATCGCCGCCATGGCGATGCCCCAGCCCGTTGCGGCCCAAGATACAACACTTCGCGTCGTCGCCATTGCGGCGGCCAAAGGCGGGCCGGTGGCGGTGACCTATCTGCTGCGCCAGTTGCCGTTGGAAGGACCGCCGGTGCTCATTCTGCAGCACCACGCGCGGGCGTACAGCGCTGATTTTGCCCGCACCCTGTCGCAGATGTGCGGCCGCACAGTGCGTGCCATTGATGAGACCACGCTACTGGAAGCTGGCATGGTGTACCTCTACACCGGCAACCGCCGCCCCCAGGTATTGGAGGGCTCCGGCGGCTTGGTTCTGAAGTTGGGTCTGCCGGCCCGCTGCTGCCTGGCCGATCAGCTTTTCCTTTCGCTGGCAGCGCTGCCGGGCGGCACAGCAGCCGGTGTGCTGCTGCCCTGCGCGGGGTGCGGTGGCTGCAACGGGCTGGAAGCTCTCTCCCGCAACGGCAGTTGGTCGGTGTGGATGGATCGCAACGCCGTATTGCACGAGCCCCATGCCGCGGCGCCCAACGACGTACGCGCCCTGCCGCTGGAGGACATCGCCGCCGAGCTGGCCGCGCGCGTCCGCTCCAGCTGGCACGATCAAACCCAGGACAGGAGCCACCCATGAAACACGACGAACAGAACAAGCTGCCGGTGTATCTGGCGCTGGGGTTCAGCATCCTGATGATGGGCGTCTCTGCCCCGATGAACAAGATCATCATGGCCGGCGGCATGCCGGCGGCTGTCATCAACTTCTGGCGGCTGAGCACCGCTGCGCTCTGCACGCTGCCCTTCGTGGTATTCTCCGCCCGGGGCAGACAGGAGCTGCGCCAGCTCGTGTCCTCCCGCAAGGACATGCTGCTGCTGGCCACGTCCGGGGTGTTCCTGGCACTCCATTTCTATGTGTGGGTGCAGTCGCTCAAGTTTACCTCCACCTTTGGCTCCATGGTGCTGGTCTGCGCCCACCCGGTGTTCACCCTCATTGGCGACCGTTTCCTCTTCGGCGTGCGGTACTCGCGCCGCAGTCTCATGGGGGTGGCGGTGTGCTTCCTTGGTATCCTGCTCGTTGGGGCCAATTCGCTCCTGCGGCGGGAGGGCAACATCACCGGTGACCTGCTGGCTCTGCTGGGGGCGCTGCTCTTCTCCGGCTATATGCTCGTCGGGCGGGAGATGCGCTCCCGTTATACGGTCAATACCTACACCACCGGGGTATACGGCATCAGCGCGGTGTTGCTGGCCGTATTCATCTTGGTGTCCGGCTGGTCCTTCGCGCCCTACGCACCCAGGCTCTTCCTGGATGTGGGCGTCATTGTGGTGTGCTCCACGTTCTTTGGGCACACCATCGTCAATTGGTCTCTGGGGCACATCCCCACGTCCACCGCGTCCATCATGATGCTGGTGCAGCCGCTCATCACGGGCACGTGGGCCTTCTTCCTGCTGGGCGACCGCCCTTCCATCTTCCTGCTGATGGGCGGCCTGGTCACCATGGCGGGCATGCTGTGGTACATGCTGGAGCAGACACGCCAGAACCGTCGCCGTGCGATGGAGGCTGGCACGGGCGTTACACAGGAATTGATGCCAAAGGAGTGATTCCATGGTTACCATCACACCGGTTCGCACCGCGCGAGATCTTCGGCGCTTTCTGCAATTTCCCAACAAGCTCTATGCTGGCAACTCCTGGTATGTCCCCGACCTGTACATGGATGAAAAGAACAGCCTGAACCCCAAGAAGAACCCGGCCTTTGAGCACAGCGTGGCCGACAAGTGGCTGGCATGGAAGGACGGTAAGCTGGTGGGGCGCGTCATGGCTCTGGTCAATCACAACGTCAACAAAGCCTGGAACAAGCGCCAGGCTCGTTTCTCCCGGTTGGATTTCATCGACGACCCCGAGGTATCGGCCGCCCTGCTGGCAGAAGCCGAGCAGTGGGCTGCCCAGCAGGGGATGAACGAGATCGTCGGCCCCATGGGCTTCACCGACATGGACAAGGAAGGCATGCTCATCGAGGGCTTCGAGGAGATTTCCGGCTTTGTCACTTACTACAATTATCCCTACTACATGCAGCACCTGGAGGCCTTGGGCTACGCCAAGGAAGCCGACTGGATTGAGCTTGAGATCAAGGTGCCGGAGAAGCCAGACGAGCGCCTCGAGCGCATCGCCCAGATGGTGGTGGCCAAGGGAGGGTTCCGTCTCCTCGATTTCCACCGCAACAAGGAGATTCTGCCCTGGGCCAAGGAGATTTTTGACGTCCTCATGGAGGCCTATCGCCACCTCTACGGCTACGTGCCGCTGACCGAGCACGAGGTGAAGCAATACATCGATCAGTTCTTTGGTTTCGTCAATCCCCACTTCATCAAGGTGGTGTTGGATAAGGAAGGCCGCGTCGCCGCCGTGGGCATCTGCCTGCCGTCCCTCTCCAAGGCCATGCGCCGCAACGGCGGGCGACTGTTGCCCTTCGGCTTCATTCCGGTTCTGCGCGCCATCCGGCACAATGACATTCTGGACCTGTATCTGGTGGCGGTGCGCCCCTGCTACCAGAACATGGGCGTCAACGCGCTGTTGCTGACCTCCATCCTGCGCGAGGCACTGGCCCAGGGGTATCGGTATGCCATCGCCATGCCGGAGTTGGAGACGAACGAGCAGGTGCAGGCCCAGTGGAAGCACTTTGAACACCGGCGGCATCGTCGGCGTCGGGTATACGGCAAGCAACTCAAAGAGCGCTGAGCGCGGGGCAGGAGGATGACCATGACGACACAGGAACGGGTTCTCCGCATGATCGAGCACAAAGAGGCCGATCGCATTCCCATCACCGACACACCGTGGAGGGGCACATTGCAGCGCTGGCAGGCTGAGGGGATGCCCGCCGACGCCGAGTGGGACCGCTTCTTCGATGTGGATCTCTTCGCCAACATCGGCATCGACAACAGCCCCCGCTACCCCGAAGAGGTGCTGGAGGAGACCGAGGAGTACCGCATTGTGACGACCCCCTGGGGCGTGACGATCCGCGAGCGCCGTGGCATCATCGACTCCACGCCGGAGTTCCTGGGCTACAAGGTCAACACCCCCGACGCCTGGCGGGAGGCCAAAGCCCGCATGGTGCCCACCGAGGACCGGGTGGACTGGGCAGCGCTGGAACGCAACTACCGCCGCTGGCGGCAGGAGGGGCGCTGGATCACCGGCACATTCTGGTTTGGCTACGACGTTCTCCACTCCTGGATGGCGGGGATGGAGACGGTCCTCATCGGCATGATGGAGGACCCTGAGTGGATCATTGACATGGTCAACCACTACCTCGATACCACCATCGCCCTCTTTGACAAGGTGTGGGAGAGGGGCTATCACTTCGATTCCATCTTCTGGTACGACGACATGGGCTACAAGCACACGCCGTTCTTCTCCCGCAATACCTACCGGACGATTCTGCAGCCGGCCCACCGGCGGGCGGTGGAGTGGGCCCATGCCCACGGCATCAAGGCCGAGCTTCACTCCTGCGGGTTCATCGAGCCCCTGCTGCCTGACATCCTGGATTGCGGCATCGATGTCCTCAATCCCGTGGAAGTTAAGGCTGGCATGGATCCGGTCAAGCTCAAGGGAATGTATGGCGACCGGCTGACCTTCCACGGCGGGGTCAACGCCGTCCTGTGGGATAAGCCCGAGGCAATTGAGGAAGAAATCCGCCGCGTGGTGCCGCTGATGAAGCAAAACGGGGGATACATCTTCTCCTCCGATCACTCCATCCCCAATACCGTGTCGCTTGCTGATTTCCGCCGCATCGTCGCCCTGGTTAAGGAAGTGGGCCGCTACTGAGGGCGTGGTTCGCACCATTCGGCAGAAACCGTCGGAATTCCCCGTTGCAAACAGGGAAATACATGGTAATATTGTGATATAAGTACCGTTTGGGCTCGCTCTGGTTTGCCAAAGCACACTCGCTGCGCTATAATAGGTACAAGCCAGACGGCGGTGCCGTCGGTGCGAAAGCAAAACACGAGGATGGCCTCTCAACAAAAAGGAGGAACCCCTATGAAATTGGTCATTGCGATTGTACAGGACGAGGATTCCGGCAGACTGGTCAGCGCCCTGATGAGCGACGGTTACGGCGTGACGAAACTGGCGACGACAGGCGGTTTCCTGCGGGCCGGCAACACGACACTGCTGGTCGGCGTGTCTGACGACAAGTTGCAGGGCGCCATGGGCGTCATTGAAAAGGTGTGCAAGAGCCGCAAGCAGATCGCCACGTCGCCCTCGCCGGTGGCGGGCTCCTCCGGCATGTATGTACCCTACCCGGTCGAGGTCGTGGTCGGCGGCGCCACCGTGTTCGTCATGGACGTCGAACAGTTCAAGAAGGTGTAACCATCCGTTGGCAGCGCAGAACGACCAACCCATAACCTTTGACGATTTGATTGGGCAACCGACCCTGAAAGCCCGCCTGCTGGCGCCGCTTGCACGGGGCACGGTTGCCCATGCCCTACTTGTGTTGGGGCCATCGGGCTCTGGCAAGCGCACGGTGGCGGCGCTCTATGCCCGCGCACTGCTGTGCCAGAGCCTTTCTGACAAACCCTGCAACCATTGTTCGTCGTGCCGGAAGGCGCTGGCCCAGAGCCACCCTGACCTGCACGTGATACGGCCGGCCGAACCGGGCAAGGCGCTTGGCGTTGAGGACGCCCGGGGGCTGCAACGGCTGATTGATATGAAACCCTACGAGGGTGGCCGCGTCGTCGTGGTGGTGGAGGAAGCCCAGGATATGACCGTGCAGGCGCAGAACGCCCTGCTCAAGACCCTGGAGGAACCGCCGCCCCACGTGGTGCTTGTGCTGCTGACGGACTCACTGTCGGCATTGCTGCCCACGATTCAATCCCGCTGCACGGTGGTCAAGCTCGCACGGCTGTCACCCGCCGATGTGCTGACGGTGCTGGCGCGGCATGGCCATGATGGCGACGAGCGGGCGAGGCACGCCGCCGCCATCGCTGACGGCAGCCCCGGCCGGGCGCTTGCCCTGCTGGGGGATGAGGACTATTGGCCCCTGCGGCAGGACGCCCTGCGCACGCTGGATTTGCTGGCCGCCGGCGGCGGCCTGGCCCAGGCCATGCGTTTCCTACAGGAGCGCCGCGCCCGGGTGGGCGATGTGCTGCTGCTGTGGGAGTGCGCCCTGCGGGACGCGCGTCTCGCCCAGCTTTCGGCCCAGGCGCCAAAGCTGACCGGCGCGGTGGGCAGGGCCTTGCCAACGCTCGATGGCGCGCGGCTGGAGACCATGCTGGCGGCCTGTGCCCAGGCCCGGCGGGCTTTGGACGGCAACGCCATGTATACCGTTGCAACCGATCACTTGTTGCTGCAATTGGCAGGAGGATAATAATAGCATATGCATACCATAGTAGGCGTCCGCTTCAAGGAAGCGGGCAAAGTGTACTCGTTTGACCCCAACGCGTTGGAACTGGCCCAGGGGGATTGGGTCATCGTGGAGACTGCCCAGGGCAAGGAGTGCGGCGAGGTGATGCAGGCCCCCCGTGAGGTGCCCGACGACCAGCTTGCCACGCCGCTCAAGCCGGTGCTCCGCCGTGCCACCGAGGACGATCTGCGCGTTGTGCGGGAGCGTGCCGACAAGGAGCGCCACGCCTTGGAGGTGTGTGAGGAGAAGGTGCGCCTGCACAACCTGGAGATGAAGCTCGTCAACGTCGAGTATTCCTTCGACGGCAGCAAGATCATCTTTTACTTCACCGCCGATGGACGGGTGGACTTCCGCGCCCTGGTGCGTGACTTGGCCGCCGTGTTCCGCACCCGCATTGAGTTGCGGCAGATCGGCGTACGGGATGAAGTGAAGATGCTGGGTGGTCTTGGCCCCTGTGGGCGGGAGGCCTGCTGCAAGGCGTTCCTGACGGACTTCAGCCCCGTCTCCATCCGCATGGCCAAGGATCAGAACCTCTCGCTCAACCCGACCAAGATTTCCGGCCTTTGCGGCCGGCTGATGTGCTGCCTCAATTATGAGCAGAACCACTACGCCGAAACGCTCAAGCGCAGCCCCAAGCGCGGCACGCTGGTGATGACGCCCGAAGGCCCCGCCACCGTGGTGGAGGCGCTCATCGTAAAGGAGAAGCTCAAGGTGCGCCTACGGGGGGATGAACCGGAATTCCGGGAATATGCGCTGGAGGAAATCACCGAGACCAATGAAGGTGGCATTGCCGAGTGGGAATCGTCCGGCGGACGGGCGCGGGCCACGCTGGCCAAGGCTGCCTATATTCAGAACCTCAACCGCGCCAAGAACAAGGAGGAGGAGTTCCCTGACTACTCCACCGACCGCTTTGTCACGCCCTCCCAACCGGCAGCGGAACCCGCTGAACAGCCCGTCGCGCCGGAAAGTACGGTGGCCGCCCCGGCTGCCACGCCCAATGCCGCCGATGACGAGACCCGCCGGGCGGTGGATGCCATCATCCGGGCGGAGAAGGAAAAGCGTGCTCAGGAGCGCCGCCAATCCCAACCAGCACGACCGGCTGCACCGGTCAAGCCCGCGCCGGTGGAGCCTGGCGATGAGGATGACGACGGCGAAGAAGCGGAAACGACGCAACCCGACAGTGGTGCGGACCCCCAGGCCCCGGCCAAGCGCCGCCGCCGCAGGGGTGGGCGGCGGCATCGCGGCGGCAACCGCGGTGGCGGTGGCGCTCCCGGTGGAGCACCCGGCCCCTCGGGCGGCGGTGCGCCCGCGCCCCAGCAGTAATTGTGCGAACCCCACGCGAACCATCGCGCGGGGTTCTTTCTTTGTGGGTACGCCGCCTGACAAGAGCGCCCACCTTGTGCTATACTGCATCCGAACCACGTCAAGCGGAGGAACCATGCGCGACATTGAGAGCATCCTAAAACAGGAATTTGAACTGCGGGCCGAACAGGTGCGCAGTACCGTGCGCCTCATCGACGAGGGCAACACCATCCCCTTCATCGCCCGTTACCGCAAGGAAGTGACCGGGTCGCTGGACGACCAGGTGCTGCGGCGGCTTCATGAGCGGCTGGTCGCGTTGCGGGCGGTGGAGGAGCGCCGCGCTGAGGTGCACCGCCTCATTGGCGAGCAGGGGAAGTTGACGCCGGAAGTGGCGGCGGCAGTGGATGGGGCGGAGACGCTGACCGAGCTTGATGACATCTACCGTCCATTCCGCCCCAAGCGGCGCACTCGCGCTTCCATCGCCCGGGAGCGCGGGCTGGAGCCACTGGCGGATATTGTATTGCAACAGAGCCCGCAGAAGAGCCCTCAGAAGGAGGCTCTGCCTTTCGTCAACCCCGCCCTGGGCGTCAACACGGTGGAGGACGCGCTGGCCGGTGCGCAGGACATCATCGCTGAGGGCGTGGCCGACAACGCCGACCACCGTCGCTTCATCCGCGACTTAACACTGCGGGAGGGCATTCTCATCACCTCTGCCAAGAAGAAGGAGGACTCGGCCTACCGCATGTACTACGACTACCGGGAGACGGTGGGCCGCATCGCGCCCCACCGGGTGTCAGCGGTGGACCGGGGCGAGCGGGAGGGCTTCCTGCAGGTGAAGCTGGAAGCGCCCGAAGCCATCATTCTGGGCATCCTCAAGCGTAAGGTCGTCAAGGGTTCCTGCGCCATGGCCAAGGTGGTGGAGGCGGCGGTGGAAGACAGCTATGCCCGTCTCATCGCCCCTTCCATTGCCAACGAGATTCGCACCATCCTCACGGAGCGTGCCTCCGACCAGGCCATCGGCGTGTTTGCCACCAACCTCAAGGGCTTGCTGCTGCAGCCACCGGTCAAGGCCCACGCGGTGCTGGGGTTCGACCCGGCCTACCGCACCGGCTGCAAGCTGGCCGTCGTCGATGAGATTGGCAATGTCCTGTACACCGGCGTCATTTACCCCACACCGCCCCAAAGCCGCACCGAGGAAGCTGCCAAGGTGGTGACCGACCTTGTGAACCGCTACGGCATCGAGATCATCGCCATTGGCAATGGCACCGCCAGCCGAGAGAGTGAGCAGTTCGTGGCCGATTGCATCCGTCGTCTGCCACAGAAGGTGTACTATGTCATCGTCAGCGAGGCGGGGGCCTCTGTCTACTCGGCGTCGGAGCTGGCGGCCCAGGAGTTTCCGCAGTTTGATGTGAGCCTGCGCAGCGCCGTCTCCATCGCCCGCCGCCTGCAAGACCCGCTGGCTGAGCTGGTCAAGATCGATCCTAAGGCCATTGGGGTGGGGCAGTACCAGCACGACCTCAACCAGAAGCGGCTGGACGAAACGCTGGGCGGCGTGGTGGAGGATTGCGTCAACGCCGTAGGGGTGGACGTCAATACCGCGTCCCCTTCGCTACTGCGGTATGTGTCGGGCATCAACCAAACGGTGGCCGCCAACCTCGTGGCGTACCGCGCTGAAGTCGGGCGCATCCGCAGCCGGCGGGAACTGAAAAAGGTGAAGAAGCTGGGCGAGAAGGCCTTTGAGCAGTGTGCGGGGTTCCTGCGCATTGCCGGGTCCGACCATCCTCTTGATAACACCGGCGTGCACCCCGAATCCTACGCCGCCGCCGAACGGCTGCTGGTCCTGCTCGGGCGGTCGCTGGCAGACGTTACGGCCCGGAAGTTGGGCGACCTGCCGGAGGAAGTTCGTGCCCGTGGGGCAGAAGAGCTTGCTGCGCAGGTGGGCGTGGGTGTCCCCACGCTCCTCGACATTGCTGGGGAGCTGGCCAAGCCCGGCCGTGACCCCCGCGACGAGCTGCCCAAGCCGATCCTATCGAGCGAAGTGCTGGAGATGAAAGACCTACGGCCTGGCATGGTGCTGCGGGGCACGGTGCGCAACGTCGCCGACTTTGGCGCGTTTGTGGACATCGGCGTCCACCAGGATGGCCTGGTACACGTCTCTCAGTTGGGCCGCTTTGTACGCAGCCCGCTGGATGCTGTGCGGGTGGGGGATGTGGTGCGTGTGAAGGTGCTGGAGATCGACCCCATGCGCAAGCGCATCTCCCTCACTATGAAGGAGCTCTGACCTCAAAAGATTGCCGCTTTGCCGGGAAGCGCTGTTCCTGCCCAAACAATGCCCGATGGGATTGGGTATAAAGTGAAAAGGCCGTCCCATCGGGACGGCCTTATTTGGTTACTGGTTGGGTGCTCCGCTACTTGCCGGCGGCGCGCATCACCTGGGCTTGGTGTGTTGGGTCACGCATGTTGTGGATGTGGTTGCGGCTATTGAGGAAGTGGATGCATACCTGTCCGTCCATTCCGTTGCCGGAGACGGTCTCATACCCGTGAGGCATACCATTGATGGACCCTGCAACCCAGATGCCACTGATGTACACGATGACCGCTCGGCGGTCCCAGCTCCATTCGCCGCCAAAGGTGCTCTTGAGAACGGCAGTATCGTTCTTGGTCGCCGGCTCCACATCAGCATGGTTGTGGCCGCCAACGGCGACGACCGTGTAGGTCTTGCCGGTGTTGAAGTCGATCACCTTGGCCTTCTTCAGGCGCGTGTCCCGCGAGAAGCGCGAGCGAACCCATTTGTCCCAGTCCTTGAGCTGACCATACCGGACATGGTTGGTTGAAACGGTGTCGGCGGGCTTGATCAGCGGTTCCACCGGCTTGCGTTTGGCGTCGTTGCTGTACATCAGATCCAACGTCTTCTGACCGGCCACGCCGTCGGAGGACAGATCGTTGTTTTTCTGGAAGTCGCGAAGAGCTTCATAGGTGAACTCACCGAAATAGCCGGTGGTTTTGTAGTCGTAGTAACCGAGGTCGCGCAGGCGCATCTGCAATAGGATGACGTTGTCGCCGGTTTCTCCCTTGCGGATGACAATTCCTTCGTTGTCCGGTGCCGCCAATGCAGCGGGGCTGAGGCCAAGCAACAGCGCCACACACATCAGCAATGACAGGACGAATCTTCCGCGCATTCGCATTCACCTTCCTATAGAATGTTTGTATTATAGCACAATGCCCATCAAACGCAAACCTAAGGCCGGTCAGTGGTCTTTTTTACCCATTTTTCGCGGCATAAAACGCGCGCCGATGCTGTTTGGAATGTCTCGCGGCAATGGATTTTTGCCCTGTACTGGTATATAATGACTCCATCAACGCAAAACAGGAGGTCAGCCAATGAAGCTTGGTGTTTGTGCTGTTCTTTTGGGCAACCGCCCGCTGGAGGAGGCTCTTGCCACGTTCAAATCCGTCGGTATCCAGCAGGTGGAGATCGGCTGCGGCGGGTACCCGGGCAAGGCCCACTGCGACCCCGCGGTGCTTTTGAACGATGAGGCCGCGTTTGCCAAATTCCAGTCCACCATAGAGAAGTCTAGGCTTAGCATCAGCGCCCTGTCGGTGCACGGCAATCCCGTCCACCCCGATAAGGCCATCGCCGCGGCCTACCACGCCGATTTTGAGAATTGCGTTCTGCTGGCGGAGAAGCTTGGCATCGATCGCATCATCACCTTCTCCGGCTGCCCCGGCGGCTCGCCCAAGGATAAGACCCCGAACTGGATCACCTGCCCCTGGCCGGAGGATTTCTCCAAGGCGCTGGAGTACCAGTGGAATAAGGTGCTCATTCCCTATTGGAAGAAGGCCGTTGCCTTTGCCAAGAGCCACGGCGTCACCCGTATCGCGCTGGAGATGCACCCTGGCTTCTGCGTCTACAACCCGGAGACACTGCTGAAGCTGCGCAAGGCCGTCGGCCCCGTCATCGGTGCCAATTTTGACCCCAGCCACCTGTTCTGGCAGGGCATTGAGCCGGTTGCCGCCATCCGTTATCTGGGTGAGGCCATCTTCTATGTCCACGCCAAGGACACCAAGATCGACGCCATCAACACCGCCCGAAACGGCGTGTTGGACACCAAGCATTATGGCGACGAGATCAATCGCTCCTGGATCTTCCGCTCGGTGGGCTATGGCCACGATGCCTCGGTTTGGAAGGACATCGTCTCCAACCTGCGCATGGTCGGCTACGACGACGTGCTTTCCATCGAGCATGAGGACAGCCTGATGTCCCAGAATGAGGGCCTGCGCAAGGCCATCAGCATGCTGCAGGACACGATGGTGACCGAATCGAACAGTGCCATGTGGTGGGCCTGACGCCAAACGAATGGAGGGCGGCGCCATGAAGGAACTCAACGTCGCGCTGGTCGGCTATAAATTCATGGGCAAGGCGCACAGCAACGCCTTGGCCCGGTTGCCGATGTTCTTTGAAACCGATGTGCCCGTGCGCCGTCGGGTGCTCTGCGGGCGGGATGCCGCCGCATTGGAGCAGGCCCGGCACACCCTGGGGTGGGAGGAGGTCGAGACTGACTACCATGCCTTGGTGTGCCGCCCGGATGTGGACGCGGTGGACGTCACCGCGCCCAGCGATTTCCACAAGCCCATCGTGATGGCGGCACTGGCGGCGGGCAAGCATGTCTTCTGTGAGAAACCGCTGGCCTTGAATCTGGCCGACGCGCGGGAGATGCTGGCTGCCGCCCAGAAGGCCGGTGTCCGTCACCAGATTGGCTTCAACTACCGGTTTGCGCCGGCGGTGCAGCTGACCAAGCGCCTCATTGACGAGGGCAGGCTCGGGCAGATCTTCCACTTCCGCGGGCTCTTCCTGCAGGATTGGATCATCGACCCGACGTTCCCTATGGTATGGCGCTTGAACCGCGACATCTGCGGCTCCGGCTCGCTCGGCGACCTTGGTGCCCACGTCATCGATCTGGCGCACTATCTGGTGGGTTCCATCCACACCGTCACCGGCATGAGCAAGACCTTTGTCAAGCAGCGCCCGGTGGTGACCAGCATGACCGGCCTTTCAGGCAAGGCGGACGCCGACGCACCCTTGGCTGAGGTCACCGTGGACGACGCCACCATGTTCTGCTGCGAGTTTGACAGTGGAGCCATGGGAACCTTTGAGGCGACGCGCTTCGCCCAGGGCAACAAGAATGCCATGAGCTTTGAGATCAACGGCAGTAAGGGTTCGGTGCGCTTCTATCTGGAGCGGATGAACGAACTGCAGTTCTTCGATGCCACAGCGCCGGCAGGGCAGCAGGGGTTCGCCGTCATCCAGGCCACCGAACCGGGCCACCCCTATGCCGACCACTGGTGGCCCACCGGCCATGTCATCGGCTTTGAGCATACCTTTGTGCACGAGCTCTATGAGTTTGCACAGGCCATCGCTCAAGGCCGTCCGGCCACTCCCGGTTTTGAGGACGGCGTGGCCGTGGCACAGGTTCTAGATGCTGTGGATCGCTCCATTGAGCGGCGGGCCTGGGTGGACGTCGCCAGTCTGTAAACGCTCGTTGTGACGCACAAACGGTCGGGAGGCATTCCCGGCCGTTTGTTTTGTGCCAGAAACCGCATCCTTCCGCTTGTTCCATAGGCATGAAGCCGGTATAATAGGAGTAGGGTGGGGATGATATGACAGAAGAACGACGCAGAGCCATAGAGCAACTGGTATCCGCCAAGGGCGAGGTACTGCTTTCTGAATTGGAGGAAGTCTTTCCAGACATTTCTTCCATGACATTGCGCAGAGACTTGATTTACCTGGAAAAGATCGGCATCGTGCGGCGCACACGCGGCGGGGCGTTGTCGGTTTCGCGGCTCAACAAGCCTTATGAGGATGCCTTTTCCCGTCGGGCCCAGCGGGACGTAATGGCCAAGCGGTCCATCAGTCGTGCGGCGCTCAGCCTCTTTTCGCCCGATACCACGTTGTTCATCGATTCGGGCAGTACCCTCATGCACTTCGCGCAGATGCTGCCAGACGAGACCTGTCTGGTCATCACGGCGGGCCCGAATATCGCGCTGGAGCTGGCGGGCAAGTCTCGGGTTGACGTGCTGCAACTGGGGGGGCGCATCCGCAACAACACGCTTTCGGTCTCGGGGGAGTGGACGACCTCAGCGCTGCGCACCGTCAACCTGGATGTGGCTTTCCTGGCGACGTCGGGCTACTCGGTGGAGAACGGCTTCACCTCCGGCTCGGTGGAGGAGAGCGAGATCAAACGCATGGTGCTGAGCAAGGCCAAGACGCGCATCATGCTCATGGACCACAGCAAGATCAACCGTGTGCTGCCTTTCACCTTTGGCTGCATGGATCAAATCGATACCCTCATCTGTGATACCCCTCTGCCAACCGAGATGCTGGCGCAGGCAGAGGCCCACAACGTCACCGTCATCATAGCCGAGGAGGGCACTGAATGATTACGACCAAGGCCGTTCGCATGTATGGCAAAGAGGATCTGCGGCTGGAGGAATTCCCCCTGCCGGAGATTGGCGAGGATGAAATTCTGGCGGAGATTGTCTCTGACAGCATCTGCATGTCCAGCTGGAAGGCCGCCGAGCAGGGCAGTGCCCACAAGCGTGTGCCCGACGACATCGCCGAGTACCCGGTCATCATCGGTCATGAGTTCTGCGGTAGGCTCCTGAAGGTCGGCAGCAAGTGGCAGGGCCGCTACCGCGAGGACAGCAAGTTTGCCATCCAGCCGGCCCTCAACTATAAGGGTTCGTTGGCCGCGCCGGGCTATTCCTACCGCTACATTGGCGGCGACGCCACCCACATCGTCATCCCCAACGAGGTGATGGAGCAGAATTGCCTGCTCGATTACAACGGTGAGGCCTACTACTTCGGCTCCCTGGCTGAGCCCATGAGCTGCATCGTAGGCACTTTCCACGCCATGTACCACACGGTGAACGGCAGCTACGACCACCACATGGGCATTGTGCCCGGCGGCAGTATGGCGATCCTCGCCGGGGCTGGCCCCATGGGCATGGGCGCCATCGACTATGCCATCCATTGCGACCGCAAGCCGGGCCTGTTGGTCGTCACCGACATCGACGACGCGCGGCTCCATCGTGCCCAGTCCATCTACACGGTGGAGGAGGCCGCGGCTCACGGCGTGAAGCTCGTTTACTGCAACACCGGCAGCGGCGACGCGGTGGCCACGCTCCTTGGCCTCAATGGCGGGAAGGGATACGACGATGTGCTGGTGTTCGCGCCGGTGCGCCCGGTCATTGAGCAGGGCGATGCCATCCTGGGGCGCGACGGTTGCCTCAACTTCTTTGCTGGCCCGTCGGATCCGAAACTCTCGGCAACGTTCAACTTCTACAACGTGCATTACAACTCCACCCATGTGGTGGGCACCTCTGGCGGCAACACCGCGGATATGATTGAGAGTCTGGCCATGATGGCCGACGGCCGCATCAACCCGTCGTCGATGATCACCCATGTCGGCGGGCTCAATTGCGTGCCCGAGACGACGCTCAACCTGCCGAAGATCTCCGGCGGCAAGAAGCTCATCTACACCCAGCTGGAGATGGAGCTGACCGCCATTGATGATTTTGCTCACAAGGGGAAGAGCGACCCGCTCTTTGTTGAGTTGGCCCGTATTGTGGAGGCAGCCGGTGGCCTGTGGTGCCCGGCGGCCGAGCAATACCTGCTGGCCAACGGAAAGAAGCTGGCCGGATGAACCGCCTGCGTGTGTTGGGGGTTGCCTTCCTGCTGGCCGCAATGCTTGCCGGCTGCTCGGTGTTGGAGAATGGCATCCATATCCAGGATGACGGACAGGACATCGTGCGCATTGATAAGAGCGGATTCCTGCTGGACGGCCATTTCACCAGCGTATCGCTCGACAAGGACGGTCTGCAGATCACCTATCCCAGCGGAGGTCTTTCGCTGACGAGCGAGGGGCTCGACATTGAGCAGGGCGACAGCACGGTAGAGGTTCGCGGGGATCGCATTGAGATTGTGGATGGCGACGGCGAGCGCCGTGTGCTGGAGACCGAGGGAAAGGGGAGCGAGTATCGCTCCGACGACGGTGCGGTGGTGGCCACCGGTGAGAAGGCCGTGTTGCCCGACGAGTACCCCTCCGATCTTCTGCCCCTGATGGAGGGGTTCACCCTGACAGCCACCGCCAACTTGGGCGATGTGCTGGTCGTCTCCGGCTATGTGCTCGACACCACCGTGCAGGATGTGGTGGCCGCTTATCAGGACATCCTGCTGGATGGCGACAGCTTCCGGCAGGAGAAGAAGGCAGGCATGGTGCTGCTGCGCGCCACGTTTGATGGACGAGACATCTCGGTGTACATCGCCGACTCCCTGCAGGAGGATACCGTCAACTACACCGTGGTGGTGGGCAAGGACGAGGATCAATAACGAACGGGCGACGGCGCTTCTGAAATACGCAACACAGTAGAACCAAACGAAAACTCCGCCGGCACAGTTGCCGGCGGAGTTTCTTGTACTTGTGGATTGGCGGGGTCTTACTTCCCAGCTTCCTCAATGGCCACGGCCACGGCGACGGACGCACCGACCATGGGGTTGTTGCCCATGCCGATGAGACCCATCATCTCCACGTGGGCCGGCACCGAGGAGGAACCGGCGAACTGAGCGTCGCTGTGCATGCGGCCCATGGTGTCGGTCATGCCGTAGGAGGCAGGGCCGGCGGCCATGTTGTCGGGGTGCAGGGTACGGCCCGTGCCGCCGCCAGACGCCACCGAGAAGAACTTCTTGCCGTTGTCCACCGACCACTTCTTGTAGGTGCCGGCGACCGGGTGCTGGAAGCGGGTGGGGTTGGTGGAGTTGCCGGTGATGGATACGTCCACTTTCTCATGGATCATGATGGCCACACCTTCGCTCACGTCGTCCGCGCCGTAGACGCGCACCTTGGCCTTCTCACCGTCGCTGAAGGGCTTCACTTCAGCAATCTTCAGCTCGCCGGTGTAGTAGTTATAGTCGGTCTTCACATAGGTGAAGCCGTTGATGCGGCTGATGATGTAGGCGGCGTCCTTGCCCAGGCCATTGAGGACGACCTGCAGGGGATCCTTGCGCACCTTGTTGGCCGTGCGGGCGATGCCGATGGCACCTTCCGCGGCGGCGAAGGACTCGTGCCCGGCCAGGAAGCAGAAGCACTTGGTCTCCTCCCGCAGGAGCATGGCGGCCAGGTTGCCGTGGCCCAGGCCGACCTGGCGGCTATCCGCCACCGACCCGGGGATGCAGAAGGCCTGCAGGCCCACGCCGATGGCTTCAGCGGCCTCGGCAGCGGTGGTGCAACCCTTGGCAAAGGCGATGCGCGCGCCCAGCGTGTAGGCCCACACCGCGTTCTCGAAGGCGATCATCTGGATGCCGCGGACGATCTTCTCCACGTCCACGCCCTTATTCAGGCAGTATTCCTTCGCTTCGTCCAGGGAGGGAATGCCGTATTCGGCCATGCACTTCTCAATCTGCTTGATTCTTCTCTCGTAGCTCTCAAACTGCGCCATATCGCGTTCCCTCCTCAGTTGTGCCGCGGGTCAATCTTCTTGACGGCTTCAGCGAAGCGGCCATAGGTGCCCACGTTCTTTTCAAAGGCTTCCTTGGGGTCCACACCCTTGCGGATGGCTTCCAGCATCTTGCCAAGGCTCACGAACTTGTAGCCGATGACCTCGTTGTTTTCATCGAGACCCATCTCCAGCACGTAACCCTCGGCCATTTCCATGAAGCGGACACCCTTGGCCTTGGTGCCATACATCGTGCCGATCTGGCTGCGCAGGCCCTTGCCCAGGTCTTCGAGGCCCGCGCCAATGGGCAGGCCACCCTCGGAGAAGGCCGACTGGGTGCGGCCATAGGCGATCTGCAGGAAGAGCTCGCGCATGGCGGTGTTAATGGCGTCACACACCAGGTCGGTGTTCAGGGCCTCCAGCACGGTCTTGCCGGGCAGAATCTCAGCGGCCATGGCGGCCGAGTGGGTCATGCCGCTGCAGCCGATCGTCTCCACCAGTGCTTCCTGGATGACGCCGTCCTTGACGTTGAGGGAGAGCTTGCAGGCACCCTGCTGCGGGGCGCACCAGCCCACGCCGTGGGTGAAGCCGGAAATGTCCTTGATTTCATAGGACTTGACCCACTTGCCTTCCTCAGGAATGGCCGCCGGGCCATGGTGCGGGCCCTTGGCGACACACACCATTTCTTCCACTTCTCTTGAATATTCCATGGGAGTTCCTCCTTTTGTGTTGTCGGCAAAACAAAATCCAAGATAGTATAGCACAAACTGGTGTTGAAATGAAGTGGGAAGTGCGAGGGGCAGCGGGAATGCATCCCGTATGACTTGCCTTGACCACCCAAAGGCGGCTTGTTATAATGAGGAAATTCTTTTTAGGACGAAGGGAGTGTTTCGCGATGGAGCTGAAGAAAGAGATCCTCGAGATTTTGGGTAGGGACGCCCGAGCGAGCGCCGAAGACATTGCTGTCATGGTGGGCGCGTCGCTGGCGGAGGTTCAGCAGGCCATCGCGGAGATGGAGCGTGACCGCGTCATCGTGCAGTACAACACCATCATCGACTGGCAGAAGGTCGGCGACGAGACGGTTGAGGCCCTCATCGAGGTGAAGGTGACGCCCCAGCGTGGCAAGGGCTTTGACGACATTGCCCGGCGCATCTACGGCTTCCCGGAGGTGCACTCGGTGTACCTCATGTCTGGGGCCTACGACCTCATGGTTTTGGTCGACGGCCGCTCCATGCGGGAGATTGCCTTCTTCGTGGCGGAGAAGCTCTCCACCATCGAAGGGGTGCTCTCCACCGCCACCCATTTTGTGCTGAAGAAGTATAAGGAAAACGGCGTCATCGTGGACGACGAGGAGCGTGTTGACGACAGATTGGTGGTGTCGCCGTGAGCATTCAATGGGTCAATCAGGTCGTCGGCGACCTGCCGCCCTCGGGCATCCGCAAGTTCTTTGACGTTGTGTCGGAGATTGAGGGGGCCATCTCCTTGGGCGTGGGTGAGCCGGACTTTGACACGCCTTGGAACATCCGGGAGGCTGGCATCTGGGCGCTGGAACACGGTGCGACGCACTACACCTCCAACTGGGGCACGCTGGAATTGCGTGTGGCCATCGCCGAGTACATGCAAAAGCGCTTCGGTTTGGCCTACAACCCCCGCAACCAGGTTTTGGTGACCGTGGGCGGCAGCGAGGGCATCGACATCACCCTGCGGACACTGCTGGAGCCGGGCGACGAGGTGCTCATCCCTGAGCCGTCCTATGTCTCCTATGCGCCTTGTGTGACGCTGTGCGGCGGCGTGCCCGTGGGAATCAAGACGAGTGCTGAGGTGGAGTTCCGGGTGGAGCCCAACGCCGTGCGGGCGGCCATTACCCCCCGCACGCGGGCCATTCTGCTGCCGTACCCCAACAACCCCACCGGTGGCGTGATGGAGCGCGAACATCTGGAGGCGCTGGCCGAAGTGCTGCGCCCCACCAACCTTGCCGTCATTTCCGATGAGATCTATGCGGAGCTGACCTACACAGGGCAGCGCCACGTTTCCATCGCTGAGCTCCCAGGTATGCAGGAGCGCACCATAGTATTGAGCGGGTTCTCCAAAGCCTTTGCCATGACGGGTTGGCGCCTGGGCTATGTCTGCGGCCCGGTGGAGGCGCTCGCCGGCATGGTGAAGATCCACCAGTACACTACGCTCTGTGCCCCGGTGTTGGCGCAGGAGGCCGCGCTAGAGGGCTTGCGCCAGGGCTTTAACGACGGCTTTGCCGACGTGGGCGTGATGCAGCGGGAGTACAACCGCCGCCGGCGTTTCATGCTGCAGTCACTGCACGCCATGGGGATGGAGTGCTTTGAGCCCAAAGGCGCGTTCTATGTGTTCCCATCCGTCAAGCGCTACGGCATGACCAGTGAGCAGTTCTGCGAGCGGCTGCTGTACGAAGCCAAGGTCGCGGTGGTGCCGGGTACGGCCTTTGGTCCCTCGGGCGAAGGGCATGTCCGCATCAGCTACGCCTACTCGGTGGAGAAGCTGAAGACGGCTCTCCAACGCCTGGAACAGTTCCTGTCCACTCTGTAAGGATCGAAGGACATAGAGCAGATGTCGCAAGTGTCATTGACAACCTGCAACAATTACGAGCCCGCTGTCGTGCTGGACGCCGCCCGGCGGGTGATGGAGGAGTTAGGGGGCATGTCCCGGTTTGTCAAGCCCGGCATGACCGTGTACCTCAAGCCAAATATGTTGGTCAAAGCGCCGCCCGGCGACGCCAAGACGACCCACCCGGAGGTCGTGGCCGCCTTCATCCGCCTGGCGCGGGAGGCTGGTGCTGCCCGCGTGCTGGTGGGGGATTGCCCCGGCGGCCCCGGGCTTTTTGGTGAGGAAATCGCGCGCGCTTACCGCGTCTGTGGCTTTCAGGCCGCGGCTGACCGGGAGGGTGCGGAAATCGTCATCAACCACAACAAGGTGACCAGGCCCGTGCCAAACGGTGTCTCGGCCAAGAGCTTTGACCTCGTCTCCGAAATGCTGGAGGCCGATGTTCTCATCGACCTGTGCAAGATGAAGACCCACGCCCTGTGCACCATGACGGGCGCGGTGAAGAACCTGTACGGTACCATCTACGGCCTGGATAAGGCCAAATACCACGCCATCTACAGCACGCCCAAGGCCTTCAACCATTTCCTGCTGGACATTGCGGAGACCGTGCGTCCGGCCTTGAGCGTCATGGATGCCATTGTGGGGATGGAGGGCCCTGGCCCCTCTGCCGGCTCGCCCCGTAAACGCGGTGCCCTGCTGGCCAGCGCCTCGCCCTATGCTCTGGATGCCGTCGCCGTGCAACTGATGGGCTGGAAGCAGAGCGACGTGCTGCTGCTGACGCTAGCGCGGGAGCGGGGCCTGCTTCCCGCCAAGCTCGAGGACATTGAGGTCGTCGGCACGCCGGTGGCCGACCTCATGAAGAACGACAAACGGCCGTTCCAGCCGCCGACCTCCACCCTCCAGATCGTGCGGCACCTGGAGAATGTGCTGCCCCGCACCTGGGTCGATGCCCTGCATCCCCATCCGGTGCTGGATGCCAGCCGTTGTGTGGGTTGTGGCGAGTGCGATCGCGCCTGCCCGCCCCACGCCATCACCATGGTGGAGCGCCGGCCCGTCATCCACTACGACGCCTGTATCCGCTGCTTCTGCTGCCAGGAGCTTTGCCCCGCCAAGGCCATGGAGGCCAAGCGCGGCTTCCTGAAAAAGCAGCCGGCGGGTAGGAGCTGACGACCATGAACCGCACTTCCCAGGTGCACGACTGGATGGCCCGCAACGCGGGTGTGCTGTGCTGCCCGGTGTGTGGCGGTGCTTTGGGCACACGAGATGCCGGCAGCGTGCGTTGTGCCGTCGGCCACAGTTTTGACATCAACGCCAAAGGGTCTCTCACCTTGGCACAGGCCGCCGCTCCCTCCAAATACGACCGTCCCATGCTCACAAGCCGCCGGGCCATTGCTTGCAGCGGCTTTTTTGACGCGCTGGAAGCAGCGCTGGCTGAAGCGGTGATTCACTTTCTGCCCGGAGACCAGACCCGCCTGCTTGACGCCGGCTGTGGTGAGGGCAGCGCGCTCCACTCCATTCTGGCCCTGTTGGCCGAGGGGGACAGGGCAGCGGAAGCCGCCGGCGTTGACCTTTCCAAAGAGGGGATCCGTCTAGCGGCGTCGGCTTATGCCGGGCCGCTGTGGTGCGTGGCTGACCTGACCCACCTTCCCTTTGCCGATGGCACGTTCCACGCCATCCTCAACATCCTGTCGCCCACCAACCACCGGGAGTTTTCCCGCGTGCTGGCACCCGGCGGCGTGGTGCTGAAGGCCGTGCCCGGGGCGGCGTACCTCCGTGAGCTGCGGCAGGCGCTCTACGGCGGCGACGACCGGGAGAGCTACGACAACGACGATGTGCTGCAACACTTTGCGCAGGGGTTTGAGGTGTTGGAGCGGAAGATGATACGGGCGGACGTTCCCATTTCGCCGGCCCTGTGGCCCGACCTCATTGCCATGACCCCGCTCACTTGGCCGGCGGACGAGGAACGCCGAGTGAGCTTGATTGCCCACCCCCAGCCCACGGTCACGGCCGAGTGGCTCCTTTTGGTGGGACGGCCTCGGTAGTCCTTTTGTTCAGATTCCTGTTGACGAATGGTTGGCCGATTGGTACCATATCATTGTGAATAAATCACATTATGCATCCTAAATTGACAACAACAGCAGGAGGTGCGCCCGTTGGCGACCATCATCAAAATGCCCAAACAGGGCAATACGGTAGAAAGCTGCATCCTGACCAAGTGGCACGCGGCCGAGGGCCAGACCATCGCGGCTGGGGACGTGCTCTTCTCCTACGAAACGGACAAATCGGCCTTTGAAGAGACCGCCCAAACCGACGGTACGCTGCTGCGGCTGCTGTGCGAGGAGGGCGACGAGATCCCCGTCATGGAGCCGGTCTGCGTCGTCGGCACGGCGGGGGAGGACATTGCCGCCCTATTGGCGGAGGTGGCTCCCAAGGATGACACATCCGCTGCCCCGGCCAAGCAAAGCGGCGCCCCGCAGGTTGCTGAGCCTGCACCGGTCATGGCCGCTCAACCGGCGGGCGAGGTCTCAGTCTCCCCCCGGGCGCGACGCGCGGCGGAGCGGATGGGTCTTGACCCGGCCCAAGCCATCGGTACCGGCCCCCACGGGCGCGTCATCGAGCGCGACCTCTACGCCCTGGCTGATGGCCGGGTGCGCACGGCTCCCACCGGCGACATGGGGTACGATGAGACGCCCCTCAGTAACATCCGCAAGCGTATTGCCGAGAGCATGCATCAGTCGCTGGCCACCATGGCCCAGCTCACCCACCATAGCTCGGCCGACGCCAGCGCACTCCTTGCGCTGCGCGCCCAGCGCAAGGCCAAGGCCGCTGCCGGTGGCGTCAACGTGACCCTCAATGACATGGTGCTCTATGCTGTGTCCCGAGTGCTGAAGAATCACCCCGACCTCAACGCCAACCTGTTGGATGGCAAGATGCGCCGCTTCCACGGGGTGCATCTGGGTGTGGCGGTGGATACCGACCGCGGGCTCATGGTGCCCACGCTCTTCCATGCCGATTCCCTGTCGCTGGAGGAGATTGCCGCCCAGGCCAAGGCTTTGGCAGAGGAATGCCGCAGCGGGGCCATCAGCCCTGACAAGCTGACTGGCGGTACCTTCACCGTCAGCAACCTGGGGGCGCTGGGGGTGGAGCTCTTCACCCCCGTCATCAACCCGCCCCAAACCGGCATCCTCGGCGTCTGCGCCATTGTGGACCGGCCCCGGCGGGATCCGAACGGTTACCTGCAGATTTACCCGGCCTTGGGCCTGTCGCTGACCTACGACCACCGGGCGGTGGACGGTGCGCCGGCCTCCCGGTTCCTGAAGGAGCTGTGCGACACCATCGGCCAGCTCGATACCATTCTGCGCGACAACGGGGAGGCGTGACATGCAACAATTTGATCTTGCCATCATCGGCGGCGGCCCAGCCGGGTACCACGGGGCCGAGCTCGCAGCCAAAGGCGGCCTGAAGACTGTACTTTTTGAGAAGAAGAACGTGGGCGGTACCTGCCTCAATGAGGGGTGCATCCCCACCAAGGCACTGCTGAACAGCGCCAAGGTCTATGCCGCCGCCCGCGACGGCGCGCGCCTGGGTGTGAAGGTGGAGGGCATCACCCTGGATCACGCCGCCGTCATGGCTCACAAGGCCCGGGTGGTCAAGACCCTGGTGGGCGGGGTGGAAGCAAAACTCAAAAAAGCTGGGGTCACCGTGGTGAAGGCTGCGGCTGAGATCCTTGGCCGCACCGACGGCGGCTTCCAGCTGAAGGCGGGGGAGGAGACTTACACCGCTCGCTATGTGCTTCTGTGCGCCGGGTCTGCGCCGCTGCTGCCACCCATCCCGGGCTTGGCGGACGCGCTGAACGCGGGCTTTGCCGTCACCTCCACCGGCATGCTGGAGCGGCAGACTGTGCCTGGCAAGCTCCTGGTCATCGGCGGTGGCGTCATTGGCCTCGAGATGGCCAGCTACTACCGCGAAGCCGGGGCCGAAGTGGAAGTGGTCGAAATGCTGCCCCGCGTGGGTGGCCCGCTGGATGAAAAGCTGGCCGACCACCTGCGCAAGGATTTGGAGAAGGCGGGCATTCGCTTCCGCCTCTCTGCCAAGGTCACCCGGCTGGAGCCGGGCAGGGTGTTCTATGAGGTGGACGGTGCCGAGCAGTGTTCCCAGCCTGACCTGGTGCTCGTCTCCATCGGCCGCCGGCCGGTCAGCGACGGCCTGGGGCTGGAGCGCATCGGCGTGGCCACCGAGCGGGGTGCCGTCGTCACTGACGACCGTGGCCGTACCAATGTGGGCGGCGTCTTTGCCGCCGGTGACATCAACGGCAAATCCCTGCTGGCCCACACCGCCTACCGCGAGGCCGAGTTGTGCGTCAACATCATCCTGGGGAAGGCTGACGCCATGAACTACGACGCCATTCCCTCGGTGCTGTACACCCATCCGGAGGTCGCCAGCGTCGGCCTCACCGCCGCCGAAGCCCAGCGCCGTGGCATCGACGCGAAAACGGTGGAGCTTTCCATGCGGTATTCCGGCCGGTACCTGGCTGAGCAGCCCTCAGGGGCGGACTTCGCCCTGCTGGTGGCCGACCGGCGCACCGGTGCGGTGTTGGGGGTGCAGCTCTGTGGCCCCTATGCCTCGGAGATGATCTATGGGGCGGCGATGATGATTGAGCGCCGCATGCGTGTGGAAGACATGAAGAAGGTCGTGTTCCCGCACCCGACGGTGTCGGAAGTGCTGCGGGAAGCAGCCTTTGAGTTTTGAGAGGAGTGGAAGAACGATGACAAAGCGATTGAGTGTAAGCCCCGAGGCGGCCCGCGCCAGCGGTTGGATTGAGTTTTCCGCCATCCCGGTCAACCAATACAGCGGCACCATGGCCGACGAGCGCGCCCGGTATGGTGACGCGGCGCTGGTGCGCATCTTTGAGCATATGGCGGTCATCCGCGAGTTTGAGTCGATGATCAACTCCATCAAGCGGACGGGCGAATACATGGGTCTCACCTGTGGTTACGGTGGCCCGGCCCACCTTTCCATGGGGCAGGAGGCATCGGCCGTGGGCCAGGCCTTCCACCTTGATACCAACGACTTCATCTTCGGTTCCCACCGCAGCCACGGCGAAATCCTTGCCAAGGGCCTGTCGGCCATTGCGAAGTTGCCGGATGACGAACTCATGCGCATCATGAAGGCGGCCAACGGCGGGCGCATCCTCGCGGTGGTGGAGGCCAACGGCAGCTACGCCAGCGTGAAGGAATTGGCAGCGGCATTCCTCGTCTACGGTGCCGTGTCGGAGATTTTCGCCAAGGAGACCGGCTTCAACAAGGGCCTGGGCGGCTCCATGCACGCGTTCTTCTTGCCCTTCGGCATCTACCCCAACAACGCTCTGGTGGGTGGCTCGGCGGATATCGCCACCGGCGCTGCGCTCTACAAGCGTGTGCGTGGGAAGGACGGCATCGTCATCGCCAACATCGGCGACGGTTCCATCGGCTGCGGCCCGGTGTGGGAGGCCATGAACTTCGCTGCCATGGATCAGCTCACTGAGCTGTGGGAGGACGGCCACAACGGCGGCCTGCCGGTGCTCTTCAACATTTTCAACAACCACTATGGCATGGGTGGGCAGACCGTGGGCGAGACGATGGCCTACAACATGGTGGCGCGCATCGGCGCGGGCATCAGCCCCACCCAGCTCCATGCCGAGCGTGTGGATGGCTTCAACCCGCTGGCGGTGATGGACGCCGTCGCCCGCAAGAAGGAGATTCTGCGCGGCGGCTGCGGCCCGGCGCTTCTCGATGTGGTGACCTACCGCTACAGTGGCCACTCCCCGTCGGATAGCTCGACCTACCGCACCGAGGACGAAATCAAGGCCTGGCAGGCCGTTGACCCGCTGACCGCCTACCCGGCGGAGCTGAAGGCGGCTGGCCTCCTCGCAGACGAGAGCATCGAGGCCATCTGGGCTCGCACCCGCGCGCTCATCCTGCAGTCGCTCAAACTCGCGGCCGACAACGAAGTGTCGCCCTACATGAGCCTGTCGGCCCGGCCCGACGCCATCGCCGACCTCATGTTTTCCAACGGCCATGAGATGGCCATGGAGGACGGCCACTGCACGACTTTGATGCCCAAAGAAGAAAATCCCCGCGTGCAGGCCATCGCCAAGAAGGAACGCTTCGGCATCGACGCCAATGGCAAGCCCGTCTCCAAGACGAAGGCGTACCAGCTGCGCGATGGCCTGTTTGAGGCCCTCGTTGACAAGTTCTACACCGACCCCACGCTCATCGCCTATGGCGAGGACAACCGCGACTGGGGCGGTGCGTTCGCCGTGTACCGCGGCCTCACCGAGGCGCTGCCGTATCATCGCCTGTTCAATTCGCCCATCAGCGAGGCCGCCATTGTGGGTTCCGCCGTGGGCTATGCCATGTGCGGTGGTCGTGCGGTGGTGGAACTCATGTATGCCGACTTCATGGGCCGCGCCGGCGATGAGATCTTCAACCAACTGGCCAAGTGGCAGGCCATGAGCGCGGGCGAGCTCAAGATGCCCGTGGTGCTGCGCCTGTCGGTGGGCATGAAGTACGGCGCCCAGCACAGCCAGGATTGGACGGCGCTGGCCGCCCACATGCCGGGGCTCAAGGTCGTCTACCCGGCCACGCCCTATGACGCCAAGGGCCTGTTGAACGCCGCACTCTCCGGCACCGACCCGGTGGTGTTCTTTGAGAGCCAGCGTCTCTACGACGTGGGCGAGCTCTTCCACCAGGGCGGTGTGCCCGAGGGGTATTACGAGGTGCCCATTGGCCTGCCCGATGTCAAGCGCGTGGGCAGCGACCTCACCATCGTCTCCATCGGTGCGGCACTCTACACCGCCATTGCCGCCGCCGACGAACTGGCCAAGTATGGCGTCTCGGCCGAGGTCATCGACGCCCGGTCACTGGTGCCCTTCGATTACCAGCCCGTGCTTGCGTCCCTCAAGAAGACCGGACGGGTCGTGGTGCTCACCGAGGCCTGCGAGCGCGGCAGCTTCGCGGCCGACCTGGCACGCAACCTCACCGAGCTGGCTTTTGACGATCTGGACGCGCCGCCGGTCGTCATCGGCTCCCGCAACTGGGTTACCCCGGCCACCGAGCTCGACAGCGCGTTCTTCCCCCAGCCTTGGTGGGTGGTGGAGGCCGTGCACGAGAAGATGTTGCCGCTCCAGGGTTACACGCCCAAGGGCCAGTTCACCGCCGCGGCTCAGCTTGTCAACGCCAAGAAGGGCGTGTAGGTACCCATTTATCACCCAGGAACACCAAAAAGCAAGGAAGCAATGCTTCCTTGCTTTTCTGTTACACCAGCATGATCGGCTCCCACTTCTCGCGACGCTGAGGAGGATTTTCTTGACCATTGAGTTCGATGGTGTACACTATTAGCAAAAGAGTGAGGTGGATTCCTTGTACAAGCCCTTCGTGATCGGTTAACCGCAAAGAGCATTCACTTGCGCAGAAAGGCAGTGCGCTGCCTTCGTGTTTGTGTTGCTTTTTTGCGGTATTTTTGTGCCCAAAAGTAACACGATGCGGAGGGATTTCTATGTTAAAAGGTCTTTGGTTCTTTTGCAGTTTTGGGTGGAAAACCGACAAGCGCTATATTCTCTGGAATGTGATTCATCAGATTGTAAATTCCGTTCTCCCAATTGTGGCAACGATCATGCCACGTTCTATCATCGACGAGCTGGTGGGAGCTCGACGGATGGCCCATCTCGTTTTCTACGTCGGCATTCTTGCCGGGTACACGCTAGTGGCTTCCTGTTTGTCTACCTACTTCTTCCGGGATGGCTTCACCCGCCGGTGCAGGGTGTCGGCGGCCTTTGATCTCATGCTCCACAAAAACCTTGCCGACGCGGATTGGGAGAATCTGGAGAACCCGGCCTTTCTGGATTTGAAAGAGAAGGCCAACAAGTTTCTGTATTGCGACTGGCACGGTTTCTCTTACCTGTTCGACTGCGCCCTGACGATTGTGGGGCAGTGCGTCACGCTCTTTGGTATCGGTGCAATCATCGCCACGCTCAGTATTCCCATCGTCCTGTTGTTTGTTGTCCTTGTTGCGCTGGGCGCATGGGTGGAGGGCTGGGCGAGCAAACACGCTCATCGATTGTCTTTGGAGGTTGTCCGCAACCAACGGGGCTGGCGCTACTACGGGGAGCTGTTCGAGAACGTTGCCTATGGCAAGGAGATTCGGATGAACGGCCTGGGGGACTGGCTTTTGAGCCGTGAGCGGATGTACACGGAACGTTGTGTTGCCAACCTGAAGCGGCAGAACGATTTCCACATCAAGAGCGGCATCGTTGGCGCGGCACTGACCTTCCTGCAGCAGTGCGCCGCCTATGCCTACCTCATCGGTCGGGTGCTGTCGGGTGCGATCACCATCGGTGGGTTCACTATGTATGTTGGCGCGGTGACGGCCTTCGCGGCGTCGCTGCGGGCCTTGATGGGCAGCATTGTGGAGATCAGAACGTACAGTGTATACTTTGACGCCCTCGACGAATATCTGCACGTACCCAAACGCCTGCGCGCGAGCGGGGGCAAGTCCGTTCCAACCGGCGGCTGTGCCATTGAGTTTCGCAACGTGTCCTTTCGATACCCGGGCCAGGAGAGCTACGCCCTGCGAAACGTCAACCTCACACTGCGCCAAGGGGAAAAGCTGTCAATCGTGGGGGAGAACGGCGCGGGCAAAACGTCATTCGTCAAACTCCTTTGCCGACTCTACGACCCCACAGAGGGTGAAATTCTGCTCAACGGTGTCAACATTCGAGACATCGACTACGATGCGTATGTCAGTTTGCTTTCGACGGTGTTTCAGGACTTCAAGCTCTTCTCTTTTTTCCTCAAGGAGAACGTTGCATTGTCACGGGAGGTGTCCGACCGGGCCGTGGAAGAAGTTCTGGAGCGCGTCGGTATGAGCGAAAAGCTTCGGTCGCTTTCACATGACATTCACACCGGCGTATACAAGGACTTTGACGAGGCGGGGTTTGAGCCTTCGGGTGGTGAGGGGCAGAAGATCGCCCTGGCACGTGCCATTTGCCGGGAAAGCTCCATCGTCATACTGGACGAGCCCACCGCAGCCCTCGACCCACGTGCGGAGGTTGCCATGCTCGAATCTTTCAACGAGATGGTGGCCGGAAAGACAGCCGTCTACATTTCCCATCGGCTTTCTAGTGCCCGGTTCTGTGATACCATTGCGGTGTTTGCCAATGGGGAGATCGTTGAGCGAGGGACACACGAGGAGCTGCTGGAACAAAACGGGGTGTACAGTGAACTGTTCCATATGCAAGCCCAGTACTACCGAGAATGAAACGGATTGATGAATCGTGGGTAAAACCCGGTATTCCTGGGCTTGAAACCGGCAAATCTCCGTGCTATACTAAAACGAAACACGAGGAACAAGAGGAGTACCCTGCCCATCCCCGGTAAGAGAGACGGCGTCACCGGCTGCAAGCGCCATTGCGGTGGAAGTGGGGGAAGTTCGCTTGGGAGTGTCGCGCTGAACTTGGAGTAGGCGTGGACGGTGGCCCCGTTATCGCCGTTGAGTGGCTCGCTTTGGCGGGCAAATTGGGTGGTACCGCGATGCCTTCGTCCCATGCTGGGGCGAAGGCTTTTTCATTGGAAAGGATGGGAACCATGCAGGAGGAATTGCAACGCATTGCCGCGCAGGCACAGGCGCGGTTGCAGGCCGCCACGTCGGCCGGTGAGGTGGAGGAGCTGCAGGTGCAGGTGCTGGGCAAGAAAGGTGAGCTCACGCAGATTCTGCGGATGATGGGCGGCCTTTCGGCCGAGGAGCGCCCCGTCATGGGCAAGCTCGTCAACGACCTGCGTAAAGAGTTAGAGGAGCAGATCAGTGACCGTCTCAATGCCCTGCAAGGGGAGGAGAAGACGAAGCGCCTGGCTGCCGAGCGGCTGGATGTAACGATTCCTGGACGCAAGCCCACGGTGGGGCACCCCCACCCGCTGAGCCTGGTGCGGGAGGAAGTGGAGAACATCTTCATCGGCATGGGCTTTGACATTGCCGAGGGGCCGGAGGTGGAGTGGGACCACTTCAACTTTGAGCTCCTCAACCTGCCGGCCAACCACCCGGCGCGGGACATGCACGACTCGTTCTATGTGAGTGACAACGTGCTGCTGCGCACCCATACCTCGCCGGTGCAGGCCCGCACCATGCTGCGGCAGAAACCGCCCATTCGCATCATCTGCCCCGGGCGGGTGTACCGCATGGACGAGGTGGATGCCACCCATTCCCCGGTGTTCCACCAGGTGGAGGGGTTGGTCGTGGACCGTGGCATCAACTTTGGGCACCTCAAGGGTACGCTTGATATCTTCGCCAAGGAGTACTACGGCAAGGGGACCCGCATTCGGTTCCGCCCTTCGTTCTTCCCCTTCACCGAGCCCAGCGCTGAAGTGGACATCTCCTGTTACATCTGCGACGGCAAGGACCCGAACTGCCGGGTGTGCCGCGGCACCGGATGGATTGAGGTTTTGGGCTGCGGTATGGTCAACCCCCGCGTGCTGGAGATGTGCGGCATCGATCCCAACGAGTACACAGGCTTCGCCTTCGGTATGGGCCTCGACCGCCTCACCGTCAGTCGCTACGGCATCAGTGACCTGCGGATGCTCTTTGAGAACGACCTGCGGTTCCTGGAACAGATTCTGTGAGGTGAGAACATGAAAGCACCGATTCAATGGCTTCAGACTTATACGGACATCAACACCGACCTCGAGGATTTTCAACGCCGCATGATTATGGCGGGCTTTGAGGTGGAGGGTGTGGAGGACCCCGGCGCGGCGATTTCAAACGTCGTCGTCGGGCGCATCACCCAGCTTGCCAAGCACCCCAACGCCGACAAACTGCAGATCTGCACGCTGGATGTGGGGGAGGGTGCCCCCCTGCAGATCGTGACCGGCGCGACCAATGTCTTTGAGGGGGCGCTGGTACCGGTGGCGCGACTGGGGGCGCACCTCCATGGCGGTGTGGTCATCAAGGCCTCCAAGCTGCGCGGGGTGGCCAGCGACGGCATGCTCTGCGCAGGGGAAGAACTGGGCATCGACGACAACTGGTACCCTGGCGCGTCGGTGGACGGCATTCTCATCTTCCAGGAGGAATACCCGCTGGGGGCTGACGTCAAGCCCATCCTCGGCTTGGCCGAGCCCATCGTGGACTTCAAAATCACCGCCAACCGCGCGGCCGACTGCATGTGCATGCTGGGCCTGGCGCGGGAGGCTTCGGTGGTGCTGGATACGCCTCTGCGCCAGCCTTCCTACGCGTATGCGGTGGGGACGACCGGCAGCGTGGGCTACTACCTCGCAGTGACGGTGGAAGCGCCGGACCTCTGCCCCCGGTACATGGCTCGGGTGGTGCGGGATGTGAAGATCGCCCCATCCCCACTGTGGCTGCGGCAGGCGCTGGCGGCTTCGGGCGTCAAGGCCATCAACAACATCGTGGACATCACCAACTATGTGATGCTGGAGCTGGGCCAGCCCATGCATGCCTTCGATTACCGCACCATCCGCGGTGGCAAGATCGTCGTGCGCCGCGCCGGTGAGGGCGAACGCCTGCAGACGCTCGACGAGAAGGAGCGCATCCTCAACCCGCGCAACCTTGTCATTGCCGATGGCGAAGGCCCGGTGGCGTTGGCGGGTATCATGGGTGGCATGCAGTCCGGCGTCTATGACGACACCACGACCGTCGTCTTTGAGAGTGCCAACTTCAACTGGAGCGCCACCCGCCTCACCGCCCGCAGCCACGGCATGCGCACTGAGTCCTCCGCCCGGTATGAGAAGAACCTGCCCACGTACCTGACCGAGGCGGCTCTGGACCGCGCAATGGCCCTGGTGCAGGAGCTTGGGGCCGGCACGGTGGTGCCCGGCGTGCTGGATTGCAACGCCGCCCCCCAGCAGGCTCGCACGCTGGCAGTTTCGGCCCGGCGCATCTCAGCGCTGCTGGGGCAGACCATCCCGACGGACACGATGGTGAAACTGCTGGTCAAGCTAGGCTTCGATGTGCAGCAGGATGGCGATACCCTGACGCTGGGCGTTCCGCTTTGGCGGCAGGACGTGGAAGGCTATGCCGACATTGCCGAGGAAGTGCAGCGGCTCTACGGCTACGGGTCCATCCCGTCCATTGCACCCCCTGGGGAGGCGCTGCAGGGGCGGCGCACCCGCCGACAGAACGACCTCATCAAGCTGCGCCGCCTGCTCTATGGCGCGGGGCTCAACGAGGCGGTCAGCTATTCCTTCCTGGCGCCGTCGGCGCTGGATCGGCTGGGCTTGCCCGCTGAGAGCCCCCTGCGCCGGGCCACGCGGCTCTTGAACCCCATTGGTGAGGATTACAGCCTGATGCGCACCACGCTGGCCCCGGCCATGCTGCGGTCGCTGGCCACCAACCGCAACCGCAAGATGGAGCGCGTCGCGCTCTTTGAGGTCAGCCGTACCTTTGGCCCCAACGAGGGGGCGGAGGCGCGCCATGCCGCCGGCGGCTACACCCAGGACACCCCCTGCGAGGAGCGCGAAACGCTCTGCGTCGGCGTGGTGGATAAGGGCATGGACTTCTTCGCCTTTAAGGGCCTGGTGGAGCTGGTGCTGGAACGCTTCGGCATTGCGGGTGCCCAGTGTGCCGCTGGGGCCGATGTCTACTACCACCCCGGCCGCAGTGCTGTCCTTACCGTGGGCGATGTGCGCCTGTGCCAGTTTGGCGAGGTGCACCCCGACGTGGCCGCGGCCTTTGAGCTGGAGGGCGACCGGGTTTACTTGGCCGAGCTCGATGTGGAGACGCTGCTGGCGTTGGAGCGGCAGGATTGCGCCATCCGTCCGCTGCCGCGCTTCCCGTCCATCGACCGCGACCTGGCGGTGACGGTGGATCGCCTCTGCCCCGTGGGGGATATGCTCACCTGCATCCGCACCGCCGGGGGGAAGCTGCTGGAGTCAGCAGCCCTCTTTGACCTCTACGAAGGCAAGCAGGTGGGTGAGGGGAAGAAGAGCGTGGCATTCTCCCTCGTGTTCCGCGCGCAGGAGCGAACACTGACCGACGACGACGCCAACCGGGCCTTCCAGAGCGTTGTGGATGCCCTGAACCGAGCCTTTGGGGCGGAAATTCGCAAGTAAGGCTGGGGATTTGTGGAAAAATGGGCAAAATTGCCTTGTGCCTTGCGGTGGCATCCTGTACAATCAGGGTATGCTGAACAAGGAGGTGTCGGGTTGGCGGAGAAAAACAAGACCGTTGTACGCATTGGCGGCAACGAATATACCTTGGTATCCACCTTGCCGGAGGAGTATGTCCACAAGGTCGCGATCTATGTCGACCGGAAGATGAACGAAGTAACCCGGCAACGGAACGACCTCAGCACTGCCATGGCCGCCGTGATGGCCGCCATCAACATTGCCGACGAAGTGATGGAACTGCGCGGGGAAAAGGAAGCCTTCCTTCGCATGGAGCGGGAGAAGGCGGGCAAACTCCCCCAACAGCAGCCGGTACGCAGCAATATCGCGAACTTTAAGGACGCGAAGAAGGGCTGAACACCATTCCAACATTTACGGGGCAGCGGCAGCGCTGCCCCGTTTTCATGCCATGGATTGGTGTGTATCGATTGAGAGAAGGACGGAACAAAGATGAACGAAAAAGCCATACGAACTCTGGAGTTCGATAAAATTCGCCGCCGGCTGGCGGAGGAATGCCTGTCGGTGATGAGCCGGGAAATCGCCGAGGCGCTGCTGCCCAGCGACAACCCGCTGGAGGTCGCCCAACGCCTGCGGGAGACGCAGGAGGCCGTCGCCTGGGTGGACAACACCGGGGCCGCGCCGCTGCACGGCTTTGACGACGTGCGGGAGGCGCTGCACAAGGCGCGCATCGGCCTCATCCTGTCACCGGGGGAGTTTCTGAAGGTCGCCAATACCCTGCGGGTCTCCCGCGCGGTGCGCACGGAGCTCACCAAGGAGCAGGGCCCCGCTGGCCCCCACCTGCGGGAGCTGGCTGTGGCGCTGGTCGCTATGAAGGGGCTGGAAGAGACCTTTGAACGCAGCATGGAGTCGGAGGATCGGGTGGCCGACGCCGCCTCGTCGCAGCTTGCCGCCATCCGCCGCAAGGTGGGGCTCTGCCATGTGCGCGTCCGCCAGAAGCTTGACAGCATCGTGCGCTCCCCGCGCTACAAGGACTCCCTGATGGACTCCATCGTGACCCAGCGGGCGGGCCGCTACGTCGTGCCCGTGCGGCAGGAGCACCGCGGCAAGGTGCCCGGCTTGGTGCACGATCAATCCGGCAGCGGCGCGACGCTCTTTGTGGAGCCGCTGGAAGTGGTGGAGATCAACAACGAGCTGCGGGAGCTGGAACTGGCCGAGTTGGAGGAGGTGCAGCGCATCCTGCGGGAGCTGACCAATGAACTCGCCCCCCATGGCGAGGCCATCGGCTATGCCGAGGACACGTTGGCGCAGATCGATTTCGCCTTTGCCAAGGCACGCTTGGCGGCGCTCATGAACGCCTGCCCGGCCGAACTCAACCGCGAAGGGCATGTGCGCATCCGCAAGGGGAGGCATCCCCTCATCGCGGCGGAGACGGTGGTGCCCACCACCCTGGAGCTGGGCCAACACTTCGACACGCTACTCATCACCGGTCCTAACACCGGTGGCAAGACCGTGACGCTCAAAACCGTGGGCCTCTTTGCCATGATGACGCAGGCAGGCCTGTTCCTGCCGGCGGAGGACGGCTGCACCATGCCGGTGTTCACCGGCGTCTTCGCCGACATTGGCGACGAGCAGAGCATTGAGCAGAGCCTATCCACCTTCTCCAGCCACATGCGCAACATCGTCTCCATCCTGGGTGAGGCCGACAATGGTTCGCTGGTGCTGCTGGATGAATTGGGTGCCGGCACTGACCCCAACGAGGGATCCGCGCTGGCCATCGCCATTCTGGAGCGGCTGCGCCTCTTGGGGTGTCGCACCATGGCCACCACCCACTACAGCGACCTCAAGGCCTATGCCATTGCCACCGCCGGGGTGGAGAACGCCTCCATGGAGTTCGATGTGGAGTCGCTTCGCCCCACGTACCGGCTGATGATGGGCATTCCCGGCCGTTCCAACGCCTTTGAGATTTCCCAGCGGCTGGGGCTCGACCAAAACGTCATCAACAACGCCCGAAAGCACCTCTCCACTGAGATTGTGCGCTTTGAGGACGTCATCCAGAGCGCGGAGAAACACAAGGAAGCTGCCCAACGCGAGCGGGAGGAAGCTGAAATTCTGCGCCGGGAGGTTGGCGACCTGCACCGCATCGCTGACCGGGAGCGGGAGCGGTTGGAACAGCAGCGTGACAAGATCCTGGCCAACGCTCGTGAGGATGCGCGGAAACTCCTGGAGCGCACCCGCACCGAGACCGAGGGAATGATCCGCGAATTGCGGGACCTCAAGAAGAACCAGAGCGCCAACACCGAGCGGGAGGTGCAGCAGCTGCGCGACCGCATGCGCCAGGCCCAGCAGCAGGTGGGTGATAGCACCCAGGCCGAACGCCTGACCCCCGCGCCCAAGGATCTGAAGCGGGGGGAGACGGTCATCCTGGTCGACACCAACCAGAGCGTGACGGTACTGACGCTGCCCGATGACAAGGGCGACCTGATGGTGCAGGCGGGCATCATGAAGCTTTCCACCAACGTGGAGAGCCTGCGCCGCCCCACCGCCGCCCAACGCAAGGCCGAGCGGCGCGCCGAACGCGTCAGCAAGCTGCGGGTGGGCAACGTGCCGCGGGAACTGGACATCCGCGGTCACAACGCCGAGGACGGGTTGATGGAGGTCGACCGATACCTCGACGAGGCAGTGCTGGCGGGCTTGACTGAGGTGTTCCTCATCCACGGCAAGGGCACGGGAAAGCTCCGCGGTGCCATCCAGGAGCATCTGCGGCACCACCCGCATGTGAAGAGCTACCGCCTGGGCCGCTTTGGCGAGGGGGAGGATGGCGTCACCGTGGTGGTGCTGAACCAGTGAGGAGGCTGCGATGATTCTGGTCAGTGCCTGCCTCCTGGGCAAACCCGTCCGCTACGACGGCAAGAGCAAGGAAAGCGTCGCCGCGCGGCAACGCCTGAACGGTGTGCCCCATGTGCTCATCTGCCCGGAGTGTCTGGGTGGCCTTCCCATCCCGCGCGAGCCGTCGGAGATTGTGGGCGGTGACGGGGCCGATGTGCTGGATGGCCGTGCCCGTGTGCTCAGCCGCACCGGGCAGGACGTGACCGAAGCGTTCCTGCTGGGTGCGCAGAAGGTGTTGGAGCTCTGCCATCATCATGGCGCCACAGAGGTGTGGCTGAAGAGCCGCAGCCCGTCCTGCGGCGTGGGCACCATCCACGATGGGTCGTTTGCCGGTGGGCTGCGCCCCGGCGACGGCGTGACGGCCGCACTTCTAAAAAGGAATTGCATCACCGTTGTCGAAATGGACTAGAGCACTTTTGTTTAAGGAAAGTAGGAGGAACCACATGGCATACCTTCTGGGCGTAGACATCGGCACATCGGGCACCAAAACCGTGCTCTTTGACGAGCAGGGCAATACCGTGGCGTCGGCCACTTGGGAATATCCGCTGAGCCAGCCGCAGGTTGGCTGGGCGGAGCAGAACCCCGAGGATTGGTGGCGCGCGTCGGCCGGCAGCATAGCCGAGGTCGTGCGTAAAAGCGGCGTGAACCCGCGGGACATCAAGGGCCTTGGCCTTTCCGGCCAGATGCATGGCATGGTGCTGCTGGATGGCAGCAACAACGTGTTGCACCCGGCGATCATCTGGTGCGACCAGCGTACCCAAGCCGAGTGTGACGAGATCACCGCCAAGGTCGGCGCTGCCCGGCTCATAGAGATCACCGCCAACCCGGCGCTCACGGGCTTCACCGCCTCCAAGGTCGTGTGGGTGAAGAACCACCAGCCGGAGATTTTTGAGAAAACACGCCACATCCTGCTGCCCAAGGATTATGTACGGCTGCTTCTGACCGGCGAGTACGCCACCGAGGTGTCGGACGCCAGCGGCATGCAGTTTCTGGATGTGCCGCGCCGCCGTTGGTCCCAGGAGGTGCTGGAGAAACTCGGCATTCCCATGGAGTGGCTGCCGCACGTCTATGAGAGCTGCGAGGTCTCCGGCAAGCTGAAACGTCAGGCGGCGGAATTGACCGGCCTGTGGGAAGGTCTCCCGGTCGTAGGCGGCGGCGGTGACCAGGCGGCTGGCGCGGTGGGCAACGGCATCGTGCGCGCCGGCGTCATTTCCTCCACCATCGGCACGTCCGGCGTGGTGTTTGCCCATGCCGATACCGTCTCCATCGACCCCAAGGGCCGGGTTCACACCTTCTGCCACGCGGTGCCGGGTGCTTGGCACATCATGGGCGTGACCCAGGGGGCCGGCCTGTCGCTGCAGTGGTTCCGCAACGAGTTCGGAGCCATGGAGCGCACCCTGGCCGAGCGGATGGGCGTCGACCCCTACGAGCTGATGGGGCAGGAGGCCGCCCAGGCGAAAGCTGGGTGTGACGGTCTCCTATATCTGCCCTACCTGATGGGTGAGCGCACGCCCCACCTTGACCCCAATGCCAAGGGCGTGTTCTTCGGCTTGACGGCGCGTCACCGCCGGCAGGAGATGATCCGTGCCGTACTGGAGGGCGTATCCTACAGCCTGCTCGATTGCCTCTCAATCATCCGGGAGATGGGCGTGGAGGCGGGGGAGGTGCGTGCCTCCGGCGGCGGCGGGCGCAGCCCCCTGTGGCGGCAGATTCAGGCCGACATGTTTGGCACAGACATCGTGACCACCAACTCCAGCGAAGGCCCGGCCCTGGGCGTGGCGTTGCTGGCAGGCGTAGGCGCGGGGCTCTACGCTACCGTGCCCGAGGCTTGCGACGCCACCATCCGCACCGTACGCCGCCAAGGGCCGGAAGCCGCCAGCGCCGCCGTCTACCAGCGTTTCTACCCGGTTTATCAGGAGCTGTATGCCGCGCTGAAGCCCAGCTTCGCGCGCACTGCGGCCCTTCTCTAATTCAACCAACAGGAGGTATCCCATGAAAATCGGCGTCAGTTCCTACAGCTTCATCAACCTGGTTCGGGCCGGCAAAATGAGCCAGCTCGACGTCATCGCCAAGGCCAAGGAGATCGGCTTTGATGTCATCGAGTTCTCCACCTTCGTGCTGCCGGAGGGGGAGACACCCTTGACCTTCGCCCCGAAGGTGAAGGAAGAGGCCGCCCGCGTTGGCATCGATGTGGGCAACTATACCATCGCCGCTGATTTCCTCAACCACCCCCAGGGAGTCAAGGGTCAGGTGGAGGCGCTCAAGGGTGAAATCCAGGCTGCGCGCCTGATGGGTGCGCCGGGCATGCGCCACGACGCCACCTGGGGAGGGGCCGCCATTGCCGGTCGGAGCTTTGACCGCGTGCTGCCCACTCTGGCGGAGGGCTGCCGCGCCGTCACCGAGATCGCCGCGACATTTGGCATCCGCACCATGGTGGAGAATCACGGTTTCTTCGCCCAGGACAGCGACCGGGTAGAGAAGTTGATGAACGCCGTCAACCACCCGAACTTCGGCTGGCTGGTGGACATGGGCAACTTCATCTGCGCCGATGAAGACTCGGCCAAGGCCGTTGGCATCGCCGCGCCTTATGCCTTCCACGTCCACGCCAAGGACTTCCACTACAAGCCCGGCACAGAGCCGAACCCCGGCGAGGGATGGTTCACCACCCGTGCCGGCAACTACGTCCGCGGGGCCGTCGTGGGTCACGGCGTCATTCCGGTACCCCAGTGCCTGGCCATCCTGAAGCGTGCCGGTTACAGCGGCACCGTGTCGTTAGAGTTTGAGGGCATCGAGGATCCGATCGTGGGCATCACGCTGGGATACAAGAACCTCAAGCGGTTCGTGGAAGCGCTGTAAGCAAGAAAATGTGGGGGCGGTCACAGGGGTGTGGCCGCCCTTAGAGTGTCTATAACCCCCTAGAACAGGCAAAGGGAGATGAACCTGCCGCCGATTCATTCGGCGGCAGGAAAGTCGGGGTCAGCGCGAGCAGAAGGAAAAACTCCGCCCGAAGGCGCAACGTATCCTTAGAAACCCGCATGAAAGCTGCAATTTGTGATCGGGCGGCGACATGTGCGGCGACCGATCTGGCCATAACGAGAACAAGCAGTTTGTATCGCGGCTGTCGCCACAGCGGCAGACGCGAAAGGCTGTCGACTTTGTCGACAGCCTGAGGGCGGTCACAGGGGTGTGGCCGCCCTTTTCTATGGCCGCCGTTCGTTGACTTCCCCACGGCCGGCTTGTATAATAATGGGACGATTGACGGAGGAACGCACATGCTGACGACCGCGCCAAAGGGAACCAAGGACATTCTGCCGGGCGAAAGTGCCAAATGGCAGTATATGGAACGCGTCATCCGGGAGGCCTGTGCGGCCTTCGGGTACCGCGAGATCCGCATCCCCACCTTTGAGCATACGGAGCTCTTCCTGCGCAGCGTGGGCAACACCACCGACATCGTGCAGAAGGAGATGTACACCTTTGAGGACAAGGGTGGCCGCAGCATCACGCTGAAGCCCGAGGGCACCGCTGGTGTCGCCCGCGCCTTTGTGGAGCACAGCCTGTACAACGAGCCGCTACCTTTGAAGTGCTATTATTTGTACAACCCCACCTTCCGCTACGAGAGGCCCCAGGCCGGGCGTCTGCGGGAGCATCATCAATTTGGGGTAGAAGCCTTTGGCGCGCAGCAGGCAACGCTGGATGCCGAAGTCATCTTGCTGGCATGCACCATCCTGCAGAAGCTGGGGCTGGCCAACCTGACCGTCAACCTGAACAACATTGGGTGCCCAATCTGCCGGCCGAAATACCACGAGGAACTCCTTGCCTACCTGCTAGATAAGAAGGACGGACTCTGCCATACCTGTGCGGAGCGCATTGAGCGCAACCCCCTTCGTGTGCTGGACTGCAAGGAGGAGGGGTGCCGCGCCATCGCAAAGGACGCGCCCAAGAGCATTGACCACCTTTGCGACGAGTGCCACGATCACTTTGATACGCTCAAAACCTGCCTGACCGACGCTGGGGTCGACTACATCGTCAATCCCTTCATCGTGCGCGGGCTGGATTATTACACCAAGACCGTGTTTGAGATCATCTCCGCCGACCTGGGCGCGCAGAGCACGCTGTGCGGCGGCGGCCGGTACGACGGCCTCATTGAGGAAGTCGGCGGCCCGAAGACGCCGGGCATCGGCTTCGGCATGGGGATGGAGCGGCTGCTGATGGTGCTGGAAGCACAGGGGAAACTACCACCCGACCTTGATACAAGGCCAGTTTTCATCGCTGCCATGGGCGACGAAGCCCGCCTGGCGGCTTGGAAGCTGGCCATGGAACTACGTCAGAACGGCGTGGCTGCCGAGTGCGACCACATGGGTCGCAGCCTGAAGGCGCAATTCAAGTACGCCGGCAAGCTGGGTTGCCCCCAGGTCGTCGTCGTGGGGGAGCAAGAGCTGGCCACCGGCCAGTGGAAGCTCAAGGACATGACGACCGGCGAGGAGCGCACCGTCGAGCGCGCATCCCTGTTGACTCAATGGAAAGGAATTGGGTGAAGTTCGATATGGAAACGATTGGGAACTGGAAACGCTCCGGCTATTGCGCGGAGCTTTCTCTTGCAAGTGTTGGTCAGAGCGTGACGCTGATGGGCTGGGTGCACCGCCGCCGCGACCTGGGCAGTCTCATCTTCATTTCGCTCCGGGATCGCACCGGCCAGGTGCAGGCCGTCTTTGACCAATCCATCAACAGCGAGCTCTTTGACCAAGCCGCTACCCTGCGCAGCGAGTACGTCGTGGCCCTGCGGGGTACGGTCGTCGCCCGCGATGAGCGCAACGTCAACACCGACATGAAAACCGGCGCCATTGAGGTTGCCGTGAACGAGCTCAAAATCCTCAACGTCTCTGAGACGCCGCCCTTCAGCCTGGACAGCGACAGTGTCTCGGAGCAGCTGCGCCTGAAGCACCGGTACCTTGACCTGCGGCGGGAAAGTGTGCAGCGTCCCATCCTGTTGAAGAATACCATCACACACGCCTTCCGGGAGTTTCTGGATGGCAACGGCTTCATTGACCTGGAGACGCCTATGCTGACCCGCAGCACGCCGGAAGGCGCGCGGGAGTACCTGGTGCCCAGCCGCGTCATGCCGGGTAAGTTCTTCGCCCTGCCGCAGTCGCCCCAGCTTTTCAAGCAGCTTCTCATGGTCTCCGGCTTTGACCGCTATTACCAGATCGTTAAGTGTTTCCGCGATGAGGACCTGCGTGCCAACCGCCAGCCGGAGTTTCAGCAGGTGGATATGGAGATGTCCTTTGTCGATCAGGAGGACGTCATTGCCACCATGGAAGGGCTCATTTCCCACGTGTTCCGGCAGGCGGTGGGGTATGAGGTGCCAACGCCTCTGCCGCGCTTGACCTACCAGGAGGCGATGGAGGCCTACGGATCCGACAAGCCGGACACCCGCTTTGACATGAAGATCATCGACATTGGCGAGGCGGTGGCCACCTCAGCCTTCAAGGTATTCGCCGATACGCTGGCGAGCGGCGGCAAGGTCTGTGCCGTCAACGCCAAGGGGGCGGCAGGTGGCTTCACCCGAAAGGAGATTGACGCGCTGACCGAGCACGTCAAGACCTACAAGGCCAAGGGGCTCGTCTGGTTCTTCCTGGAGGAGGCCGGTGTCCGCTCCTCGGTTGCCAAGTTCCTGACCCCCGAGGAGCAACAGGCCATCGTCGCGCGCTGCGGTATGGAGACGGGCGACGCCGTGTTCATCGTGGCAGACAAGGCCGATGTGACCTACACGGCCCTTGGTCAGCTGCGGTTGGAGCTTGCCCGTCGCCTCAACCTCATCGACCCCAAGGCGTTCAATCTCCTGTGGGTCACTGAGTTCCCGCTTGTGGAGGTGGATGAGGAAAATGGCTGCTTTGTGGCCAAGCACCATCCATTCACCAGCCCCATGGATGAAGACCTGCCCCTGCTGGAGACGAACCTTGCCGCGGTGCGTGCCAAGGCCTATGACATGGTGTGCAACGGTGACGAGATCGGCGGTGGCAGCATCCGCATTCATGACCGCGCTCTGCAGGAGCGCATCTTCAAGGCCCTCAACTACACCCCCGAGGAAGCACAGGCCAAGTTTGGGTTCCTGCTCAGCGCCTTCAAATACGGCGCACCGCCCCATGGCGGCCTGGCCTTTGGCCTGGACCGTGTGACCATGACCCTGGCCGGGGTGGACAGCATCCGTGACGTCATCGCCTTCCCGAAAGTGCAGAGTTCGGCCTGCCTCATGACCGACGCGCCCTACACCGTGGATGAAAAACAGCTGCGCGAACTCTCCATTCGCGTCGATTTGCCTCAGGAGTGACAAACATCAACACAACACAAAAAGAAAGGCGGTTCTATGGACCGTCTTTCTCTGTCGGTAACGACTGCTGTTTACTTGGTAGTCGAGGTAGCTCCCGGCGACGCTGCGGCTGACCCGGCCGGAGAGGCTGACGCTGCCGTTGACACCGTAGCTGCAGGACTCAACGAGGGAGAGACTACCGGTGAGGGCGACGCGGTCGGCCTGAGGGTAATTTCCAGGGTCGTAGCGGGGGTTGGCGTGGTGGTGTTGGGCCGGCACGCGGCGAAGGACATCACCACCAGCATCACCACTGCGACGACAATCAGGATCTTCTTGCTCATAATTCGTTTTTTCGCCTCCTTCTGAGCGTATTTTTTCCCATTGGCTGGCCAATATGATTGGGAAATTCTGTTTGGCGGTGCCAATGCAATAACACTTTTTCCAGCAGAAGGCGATCTTATGCATCAACGATGGTTTTGCAGCGCGGCCATGCTATCGGCGAAGGGCGGGAAGGCCACACCACGTTCGGTCACAATGGCGTGGATGAGGCTGGCTGGCAGCACATCAAAGGCGGGGTTGTAGGCAGCGATGCCCTCCGGTGCGGTGCGCACACCCATGGCGTGGAACACCTCGTCGGCCGGGCGATTCTCAATGGGGATATCCTCACCATTGGGCAGCGAAAAATCCACCGTGGAGAGTGGCGCGGCCACCAGCAGCGGAATGCCGTGGGTTTTGCCAGAATACCCAGTGAGTAGGTGCCTACTTTGTTGGCCGTGTCGCCGTTGGCGGCAATGCGGTCGGCTCCGACGATCACTTTTTGCACGCTGCCGGTTTTCATAAGCCATCCGGCCATGTTGTCGCACAGTAGCGTCACCGGGATACCGTCTTCGTGGAGCTCGGTGGCAGTGAGCCGCGCGCCCTGCAGGTAGGGTCGGGTCTCATCGGCATAGACGTGGATGCTCTTGCCGGCTTCCCAGGCGGCGCGAACCACGCCCAGCGCTGTGCCGTACCCCGCCGTTGCCAGTGCCCCTGCGTTGCAGTGGGTCAGAATGCCGTCACCGGGCGCAATCAACGCGTTCCCATGCCGCCCAATTGCACGGCAACTCTCCACATCTTCCCGCTGGATGGCCAGCGCTTCCTGCTCCAGCCGCGCAACCAGCGCCACGTCGTGCGTGTGCCGGTCTGCCACAGCCCTCATGCGGTCCACCGCCCACATGAGGTTGACGGCCGTGGGCCGCGCACCGCGGATGACCGCACAACGCTCTGCAAAGGCTTCACCGTTCAACCTGTCGCGGGCACACTCGGCCGCTGCCAGCACCACGCCGAAAGCCGCAGCCACGCCAATGGCCGGCGCGCCGCGCACCACCATGGCGGCGATGGCGTCCGCCGTCTCCTGTGCCGTGCGGCACTCCCGGTAAACAATCTGCCCCGGAAGCAGCCTTTGATCCAACAAAATCAATGCGCCTTCCTGCCATTCCACCGCCTGCATGGGCACGAACCTCCTGTAGTCGTATGTTCCATCACTGTACCACGGCAAGGACACCACTGCCAATCGGGAACCGACAGGCTGATTTTGCGTCCAAGATGGTGTATACTGTTGCATTGAATCCAACATGGGGCATGGTGATGAGATGAAAGTAGCGTTGCGAATGATCTGGTACACGGCGAGGGTTGCTCTCGTTGTCCTTTCGGCGTTTGCCATTCTGGCCGTGGTGTTTTTTGTGGCGATGGACTCTGCCAACGTCTATATTATCGTCACCGACGGCATGAAGGCCAAGGCCGACCGGGTCCTGTTGCAGGAGACCGACACCGATCTTAATAAATACTTTGGACAGACCTATTTGGATAGCATTACCGCCGACTTGGTGCCGGTGGAGAGCGACGAATATACCATCACGAACATCGATTACAACATCGGTGTGGAGTCTTTGTGGTGTCAGCCCTGGAAGAACACCGCCACCGTCACCGTGGTGGAGTCTGTGCCCGAGATTGATTATGACGTGAGTGCGGATTTGACCGAGGAAGAGATGGATGCGATGGAGCCGCCAACCTGGCCCCGGGCGCGTTACACGGTGAACCTCAAAAAGAATGACGATGCGTGGCACATTGTGGGTGTGAAGAAGGTGGAGACTCTGCCGCCCGAGGCCACCCCAACGCCTGAACCGTCGGAGTTCATCACCGCATCGCCGGTGCCGACCGCCACTCCAACGGCCACGGTAACAGCCACACCCTCCGCTACCAAGAAGGACTGACATGAACATCGGTTCGGTTTCCATCGGCGGCAGGGCGTTCCTGGCGCCCATGGCCGGGGTGTCTGACCTGCCTTTTCGCGTGCTGTGTGCGGCCCAAGGTGCGGCGCTCACCTACACCGAGATGGTCAGCGCCAAGGGTCTGCTGTATTCGCCCGAGCATTCGGCGGAGCTGCTGACCAACGAAGGCGGCCCGCGCCCCAGCGCCGCGCAGCTCTTTGGCAGCGAGCCCGAGCTCATGGCGGAGATGGCCCTGCAGCACTGCCAGGGGCATGACATCGTGGACATCAACATGGGGTGCCCTGTGCCAAAGGTTGTGAAGAACGGGCAGGGGAGTGCCCTCATGACCCAACCGGAACTGGCCGAGCGCATCGTGCGGGTGATGAGCGATCGCCTGTCCCAACCGGTTACCGTGAAGTTTCGCAAAGGTTGGGACGCGTCCGACATCAACGCGGTGGAGTTTGCTCAGCGCATGGAGCAGAGCGGCGCTGCCGCCGTGGCCGTTCATGGACGCACCCGTGACCAGTTCTACGCGGGGAAGGCGGACTGGGACATCATTGCCGCCGTCAAGCGCAAGGTCGCCATCCCGGTTATCGGCAGCGGCGATGTGTTTTCGGGCGCGGATGCCATGGCCATGCTGGGTCATACCGGCTGCGACGCCGTCATGGTGGCCCGTGGGGCCCAGGGGAACCCCTGGATCTTCGCCGAAATCGCAGCCCTTGCCGATGGTCGCTCCTTTGTGCCGCCCACACTGGCTGAGGTGGCGCAAACCGCGCTGACCCACGCGCAGGCTCTGCTGGGGCAGAAGGGGGAGCGCATTGCCGTGCAGGAGATGCGCAAGCACCTCTCCTGGTACATCCATGGCATCCCGCAGGCCGCCCGTTGGCGTGGCGCACTCAATGCCGTGAACAGCATTGGCGGCATTGAACAATTGCTGGTCCGCATTGTGGACGGCACCGATTTGCCCACCGGTTGATTTGTGCATCGACGACAGATGTGGTATACTTGGAAGAGTATGTATACTGCATTTGGAGAGTAGGGCAGCATGGCGGCGGCAAAGGCGAAGCAGAAACAAAAACGGAAGAAGTCCGCCCGGCGGAAGAACAGCAACGGGGTAGAGATTGCGGCGTTGCTGTTTTTGGCGTTGGGCGTGTTTCTGGCGTTCGCCATCTTCACTGACTCGGTGGGCAGTGCCGGCCAGTTTGTCAAGCTCTTTCTCTTTGGTCTCATGGGCGTGTTGGCCTATGCCATGCCCGTTCTCTTCTTGGGCTTGGGCATTTTCGTTATTTTCAAGGGGTTGGATTCTTTCGATTGGTGGGCGATCCTCATCTGGGGCACGTTTGTCCTGTGCGGCATCGCGCTTTATCATGTGTTCTATCTGGAGAAGATGAGTCTCTCCAGCTTCATTGATTTTACCAATTCCTCCTTTGAATGGGGCCGCAAATCGCTGCTAGGCGGCGGGGTGCTGGGTGGCGCCATCGTCTATCCCATCCATCTGTATTTGGGCAAAATCGGCACCATTCTGGTGACGGCTTGCGTCATGGTGGCCATTCTGCTCCTAAACACCGGCCTGTCGCTGCGGTCGCTGGGCACCAATGTGAAGGAGTTCTCCGACACCGTGGTGGCCCGCCAGCAGGAGCGGCAGGAGCGCCGGAGCCAGCAGAGCCAACAGCGGCTGTTCATCGGCCGGCTGGATGGGTACGAGCTCGAAGAGAACCGCCAAAAACCCGATCTCGCGCTCCTCAACACCACGGAGTTTGAAACGCTGCCGCACGACGAGAAGGAGGACGCTCGTCCCATTCTGGGTTTCGATCTCTTCGACCCGCTGGACGAACTGAAGACTCTGCAGCGGTCACCCGAGCCAGACCCGGTGCCAGAGCCCGATGACGGGGAACTCCCGTTTTCCATTGAGCTGGTGGTGCCTGACGATGACCTGCCGCCCAGCAGCATTCCCATGCCGGTGGCTGCCGCGCCTGCGCACGCCGAAGCGTCCGCCCCTGTCGCCGCCGCACCCGCTGCCCACGAGCCGCCGGCGGATCCCGCGCCGCCGGTATACCGGGTGCCCCCCATGGACTTGCTGACCCGTGCGCCCAAGGTGTTTGAGAACACGACCGAGGAGGTAACCAAGGGTGCCGCCCGGCTGGAAGAGACGCTGCGCAGCTTCGGCGTCCAGTGCAAGGTCATCAACGTCAGCCGGGGGCCAGCCATCACCCGTTATGAGTTGCAGCCCGCGCCCGGCGTCAAGATCAGCCGCATCGTCAATCTCTCCAACGACATTGCGCTCAGTATGGCCGCCATGGGGGTGCGCATTGAGGCACCCATCCCCGGCAAGGCCGCCATCGGTGTGGAAATCCCCAACGCCAACATCAGCACCGTGAAACTGCGCGACGTGCTGGAGAGCCCTGAGTTCCAGCGGGCCGAAGCGCCGCTGACCTATTGCCTGGGCAAGGATATCGCCGGCAAGAACATCGTGGCGGACCTGGCCAAGATGCCCCACATGCTGATCGCCGGTGCCACAGGCTCGGGCAAGAGCGTGTGCATCAACACCATTATCATCTCCATCCTCTACAAGTCCTCGCCCGAGCATGTCAAGCTCATGATGATTGACCCAAAAGTGGTGGAGCTCAACGGCTACAACGGCATTCCGCACCTGCTCATCCCGGTGGTGACCGACCCCAAGAAGGCAGCCGGGGCCCTCAACTGGGCCGTGCAGGAGATGATCCGCCGCTACTCGCTCTTTGCGGAGAAAGGCGCGCGCGATCTGCATCGCTACAACCAGCTCATTGACGATGAGGAGGAGGATGAGCGGGGCGAGAAACTGCCGCAGATCGTCATCATCATCGACGAGTTGGCCGACCTCATGATGGCCGCCCCCAACGAGGTGGAGGATTCCATCTGCCGCCTGGCACAGATGGCCCGCGCCGCAGGTATGCATCTGGTCATCGCCACCCAGCGCCCGTCGGTCGATGTCATCACCGGCCTCATCAAGGCCAACATCCCTTCGCGTATCGCGTTTGCCGTGTCCTCCCAGGTTGATTCCCGCACCATCCTTGATATGGGCGGGGCGGAGAAGCTGCTGGGCCGGGGCGACATGCTTTTCAACCCCAGCGGGGCCAACAAGCCCATCCGTCTGCAGGGCGCGTTCATCACCGAGAGTGAGGTGGAAAACGTCGTCGAGTACATCAAGACCCAGCAGGAAGAAACCCTCTACGACGACACGGTGCTCTCCACCGTCAATTCTTACGAGCTGCCCACCAAGGGCAAGGGCCGTGGCGGCAGCGGCAGCGGCAGTGATGACGACGGAGATGACGAGTACAGCGAACGCCAATATGACACACTGTTACTGGACGCCGCAAACGTCATCTACGACACCAACCAGGCGTCCATCACCATGGTGCAGCGCCGGCTGCGGGTGGGCTATGCCCGTGCCGCACGCCTGGTGGACGAACTAGAAGAATTGGGTGTCGTCGGCCCCTCCACCGGCAGCAAGCCGCGGGAGATATTAAAGAGCCGCAACGATGCTACCGCCACCATCGAACAATACAGGGGATAAAATGAACATCACACTTGTCAAACTGGGCTGCCCGAAGAACGACGTCGATGCCGAGGTCATGCAGTATGTGCTGCAGCGGGCCGGCCATCGCTTCGTGAGCGACCCGCAGGAAGCCGACGCCATCATCGTCAATACCTGCGGTTTCATTACCGACGCCAAACAGCAGTCGGTCAACACCATTCTGGAGATGGCGCAGTACAAACAAACCGGGCGTTGCCATACGCTGGTGGTGACCGGTTGCCTTTCCCAACGGTACAGCGGCGAACTCTTTGATACCCTGCCGGAGGTCGATCTCATGGTGGGTGTCAACGAGTACGAGCGCATTGACGAACTCCTGACCTCCGTGCGGGAGGAGCGCCGCCTGCTGGAGTGTTCCGACCTAGCTGGCGAGCCATTCGTGCCCGGGCGGGTGTTGGAAGGACGCCGCAGCTTTGCCTACCTCAAGATTGCCGAGGGCTGCAGCAACCGCTGCGCCTACTGTGCCATCCCGGCCATTCGCGGCCCCTATCGCAGCCGGCCCGAGCAGGACATCCTGACCGAGGCAGCGTGGCTGCGGGAGCAGGGGGTGGGGGAGATCATCCTGGTGGCGCAGGATACCACCCGCTACGGCATGGATTTGCCCGGTGGCGAGTCACTGGCAGGCCTGCTGCGCAAGCTCATCGCCATCGACGGCATTCCGCGACTCCGGCTACTGTACTGCTACCCGGAGCTCGTCACGGACGAACTGCTGGAGCTCGTGAGTGGCAGTGACAAGATCGCCAGCTATCTGGACATTCCGCTTCAGCACATTGACGACGGCATTCTGCAATGCATGAACCGCCGCAGTGACGAAGCGGGCATCCGTGCCCTCATCGGCAAGATTCGTGGGCAGTACCCCAGCATTGCCCTGCGCACCACGTTCATTGTAGGCTTCCCGGGGGAGAGCGACGCGGCCTTCGACAAGCTCCTCCACTTTGTGGAGGAAGCCCGGTTTGACAACATGGGTGCCTTCGTCTTCAGCCCGGAGGAAGGCACGCCTGCGGCGACCTTCCGACCGAAGGTGCTGCTGAAGACTGCGCGGGAGCGCCACCATCGCTTGATGCTGGCCCAGCAGGCTATCTCGGCGGAGCTGTTGGCCAAACGCGTGGGTGCGGTGCTGCCGGTGCTCCTTGATGAGGTAGGCGAGGACGGCCTGTTGCAGGGGCGTGCCGCCTTCCAGGCGCCGGACATCGACGGTGTCATCACTGTGGAAGGCGTTGGGGAAGAGGCCATCGGCACCACGATTGCGGTGCGCGTGACCGAGGCGACTGAATACGATATGCGTGGGGTGGCGTTATGAGCCTTGCCAACAAGCTGACGGTGCTGCGAATCCTGCTGATTCCGGTGTTTCTGTTGCTGCTCTATCTGCCCATTCCGTTGGGTGTATTCTGGGCGGCGGTCGTCTTTTTCCTGGCGAGCATGACGGACATTCTGGATGGCTACATTGCCAGACGGGAGCGGAAGGTCACCGTCTTTGGCAAGGCGTTTGATCCCATCGCCGATAAGCTCCTTGTGTTGGCGGCACTGGTGGTGTTGACCGAGCGAGGTCAGCTTCATTCGCTCATCACCATCCTCCTTCTCTCGCGGGAGATCCTCATCAGTGGTTTCCGCATCGTCATCTCCACCAAGCACGGCGAGGTCGTCGCCGCCAGCTGGCTTGGCAAGACGAAGACTGTGCTGCAGGACATTGCCGTCATCCTGTATCTGCTGCGCGGCGTCACGGCTTTCCAGTTTTTGAATGTCCTCTATCTGCCGCAGATCGTGATGGGGGCGGCGATTGTCTTCACCATTTGGTCCACGGTGGACTATTTCCGCACCAATCTCAAAAACTTTTCAACCGAGGAATGAACGATGGTTGCTGAAATCCTTTGTGTGGGCACCGAGCTTTTGATGGGTCAGGTTCTCAACAGCGACGCCAAGTATTTGGCGCAGGAGTTGTCGCGGCTGGGCATTACGCTCTATCACCAGACGACGGTGGGTGACAACCCCGGCCGTTTGCGGCAGGCGTTCCGCCAGGCGTGGGAGCGCAGTGACCTCGTCATCACCACCGGCGGGCTGGGGCCGACGATGGACGACCTGACCAAGGAGACCATCGCCGAGGAATTGGGCCTGCCAATGGAGCGGCACGAGGAATCCTACCAGAAGCTGCTGTCCTTCTTCCAAACCGGTGGGCGTACCATGACCCCAAACAACGAGAAGCAGGCGTGGTTCCCCAAGGAGTGCATCGTCCTCAAGAACGACCGGGGCACCGCGCCGGGCTGCGTCATTGAGCAGGACGGCAAGAGCGTCGTCATTTTACCTGGCCCCCCGCGGGAGCTGACCTATGTATTCGAGCATGAAGTGCTGCCCTATCTGCAGCAGAAGAACAACGCCTACTTCCATTCGATCAACCTGCGGTTCTTTGGCATCGGTGAATCGGCTCTGGAGCATACGATTCGGGATATCATGGAGGCCCAGACCAACCCGACGGTCGCCCCCTACGCTGGCACTGGCGAGGTGATGCTGCGGGTAACGGCCAGCGCCGCCACGCCCGAGGAGGCTGAGGCCCTGACTGTGCCCATGAAGGGTGAAATCCTCTCTCGTGTGGGGGAGTTTCTCTACACCGACCGGTACGGCTCCCTGGCGGAGACGCTGGTGCGTGAGATGGCCGATTCCGGCGTAACGCTTGCGGTTGCCGAATCCTGCACCGGTGGCATGCTGAGTTCGCAGATTGTGGACATCTCTGGTTCCTCTGCCGTGTTGCAGGGCAGTGTGGTGTCGTACAGCAACGCCGCCAAGGTGGATCTGCTGGGCGTGTCTCCCGATACATTGACCAGGTGGGGCGCGGTCAGCGAGCAGACCGCCCTGGAGATGGCCCGTGGTGCGCTGGAGCGCTTTCACAGCGACTATGCGTTGTCCACCACTGGGGTGGCCGGGCCTGATGGCGGCACGGCGGAGAAACCCGTGGGCTTGGTCTACGTGGGCATGGTGGGCCGCAACGGCGCCGAACAGGTGCTGCGGCTGCAAATTTCCCGTGATCGCAACTACGTGCGCTCGGTCACCTGCCTGCACGCCTACAACCTGCTTCGCAAGCAGGTAATAAGCGACCGGAACAAGGTGTAAGGCGAAAAAATGTTTGCATAACAAAGGGAGATGCGGTATCATAACGGGGGAGGGCGTATCGATGAACGAGAAGCAGAAGGCGTTGGACTTGGCCCTGAGCCAAATTGAAAAAAGGTTTGGCAAGGGTTCCATCATGAAGCTGGGAGAAACCAGTTCCCTGGACATCGACGTGATTCCCAGCGGTTGCCTGGCGCTGGATATCGCGTTGGGAATCGGCGGCATTCCGCGTGGCCGCATCATTGAGATTTATGGCCCCGAATCTTCGGGCAAAACGACGGTAGCGCTGCACATGGTGGCCGAGGCCCAGAAGCTCGGCGGCACCGCGGCCTTTGTCGACGCCGAACACGCGCTGGATCCTGTTTACGCGCGCAACTTGGGCGTGGATGTGGATAACCTCTACGTCTCCCAGCCCGACACCGGCGAGCAGGGGTTGGAGATTGCCGACGCTTTGGTGCGCAGCAATGCCATTGATATCGTCGTCATCGACTCGGTTGCTGCCCTGGTGCCCCGGGCTGAAATTGACGGCGAGATGGGCGACTCCCACGTGGGTTTGCAGGCCCGTCTGATGGCGCAGGCCCTTCGCAAGCTGGCCGGTGGCCTCAGCCGCTCCAATACCGTCATGGTTTTCATCAACCAGCTGCGTGAGAAGGTCGGTGTCATGTTTGGCAACCCGGAGACCACTCCCGGCGGTCGCGCACTGAAGTTCTACGCCTCCGTCCGTCTGGACGTTCGCCGCATTGAGACGCTGAAGAAGGGCGACGAGATGATCGGCAACCGCACCAAGATCAAGGTTGTCAAGAACAAGCTGGCGTCCCCGTTCAAGAAGGCCGAGTTCGACATCATGTATGGCAAAGGCATCTCCCGCGAGGGTACCATCATGGACATGGGCGTGGAAGCGGGCATCATCAAGAAGAGTGGCACCTGGTTCTCCTACAACGACGCGAAGATCGGGCAAGGCAAGGAAGCTACGCGCACTTACCTGGAAACGAACCCGGAGGTCTGCCGGGAGATTGAGGGGAAGATTCGCGAAACGTACCTGGTGAAGGGGACGGAACTCCCCACGGAAAACGATGCGTCCGAGGACGACGGCGAAGAATGAGCGATGCGCCCGCTGGGGAGTTTCCCCAGCGGGCATTTTCTTCTGTAGGATCCTACGGATTTTGCCGGCTAACTTATTCAAACTTGACACAAAATCGCACATCAATTAAAATGAAATCGCTAGGCATCCACTGGTACTATCTTCATATCCTAGGGATTAAGACCGAGCGAGCCTCGGTTTATTTTATTGAGAAGGAGGTGTGAAAAGGAATTGCCTGATTTTGTATACTGGATCATCATACCGGTCGTTGCGATCGTTGTATTCATCGTGGGTTATGTGTACCGCAAGTCCGTGGCAGAAGCCAAAATCGGAAAAGCGGATGAAGTGGCCCAAAAGATCGTTGAAGGCGCCAAGGTGGAAGCGGAAACCGTCAAAAAGGCTTCTGTTTTAGAGGCAAGGGACGAAGTCTACCACCTGAAAAACGAGTGTGACAAAGAAATTCGCAACCGTCGCACGGAGATGCAACGGGTGGAGCGTCGTCTTGCGCAGAAGGAAGACACGCTGGAGCGGAAAATGGCTGGCCTGGAAGCCAAGGAAGAAAAACTGAACAAAACCCAGGAAGAAACCCACGCCCTGCAAGAAAAGGCGGAGGAAGTCTATCAGAAGCAGCTGGGGGAATTGGAGCGGATCTCCAACCTGACCCAGGAGGAGGCCCACAGCATCCTGCTGCAGAAGGTGGAACACGACACCCGCCACGAAGCCGCCATCATGGTTCGCGAGATCGAATCGCAAGCCAGGGATGAAGCGGAGAAGAAAGCGCGCGATATCATCGGCCTAGCAATCCAAAGGTGTGCCGCCGACCATGTGGCCGACAGCACTGTGTCCGTCGTCGCGCTGCCCAACGACGAAATGAAGGGTCGTATCATTGGCCGCGAGGGCCGCAACATCAAGACCCTGGAAACGGCCACCGGCATCGATTTCATCATCGACGATACCCCGGAGGCTGTCATTCTGTCCGGTTTCGACCCCATTCGCAGGGAAGTAGCTCGTATTACGCTGGAAAAACTCATTGCCGACGGGCGCATTCATCCCGCGCGCATCGAGGAAATGGTTGCCAAGGCCAAGCGGGAGGTGGACAACATCATTCGCGAGGCTGGCGACAACGCCGTCTTTGAGGTCGGTGTCCATGGGCTCCACCAGGAGCTGCACCGTTTGCTTGGCCGGTTGAAGTACCGGACGAGCTACGGCCAAAATGTATTGAAGCATTCGATCGAGGTATCCCACCTGGCCGGTCTCATGGCTACAGAGTTGGGAGCGGATGTGCGCATTGCCAAGCGCGCCGGTCTCCTGCATGACATCGGCAAGGCGGTGGACCACGAAGTGGAAGGCACCCACGTGCAGATCGGAACGGACCTGGCCAAGCGTTACCGCGAAAGCAAGGAAATCATCCACTGCATCCAGGCCCACCACAACGACGTGGAACCCACCACCATCGAGGCGATCATCGTCCAGGCGGCCGACGCCATTTCCGGCGCCCGCCCCGGTGCCCGCCGCGAGACGTTGGAGAGTTACATCAAGCGCCTGCAAAAGCTGGAAGAAATCGCCAACTCCTTTGAGGGAGTGGAGCGCTCCTTCGCCATTCAGGCCGGCCGCGAGGTACGTATCGTCGTAAAGCCCGAGGACGTTTCCGATGAGGGGACCATCCTGATGGCCAAAGAGATCGCCAAAAAGATTGAAGACGAGATGGAATACCCAGGCCAGATCAAGGTCAACGTCATTCGCGAACTTCGCTCGGTGGAGATCGCCAAGTAACCAACATCCGAAACAAGCGAAACGGAGAGGTATTGCCTCTCCGTTTTGTCGTTTTGTGTTTCATAGGAAGAACGCTGATCGTCACCTAGGTATCATTGATGTGGCCTCTTGCATCGCTGATTCAGCGGAACCCAACGACGTCGACCATCTCCATCCAGCCCTTTTTGCCTTTCAGGTTGCGGAGAGCCGCCAGCGTGTTGCCAGCAAAGGAATTGGTGCTTTTGCTCTCCCGAATGACGACGACACGACGCTGGGCCGAAGGGGCGGAGGCTTCACGGGCTGGCAGGGGAGAGGAATCACTGGGCTGGTCATCGCCGTCCACCGTACTGGTGATGGGGGCAGGCACACCTTCCTTGGCAGAAAGAGTCTGAAAGTCCAAACCCGAGAAATGACGGGCAGTGTAGCACACCTCACCGCGCAGCACCTCGATGTCCTGGCCAATGTTGGGCACATACAGCAACGCAAATTGGCCGGTCATGGCCAGTGCTTTCATTTCCTTCACTTCATCCGGGGTGAAGCCGGTGGTACCAACCAACAGGCCGATGCCATATTTACTGCAGAGCCTTGCAACCTGCAGTGAGGTTTCCGGGCTTGAAAAATCCACGATGACGTCGGGTTGATAGTAGCGCAACGCCGCCTCCAGCCGATCCAGCGGCAGTATCGGCGCATCCAAGCGGCTGGTTCCAGAGAGAATCCCAAGATCCTTGCCGACCTTTCGCCCGCACGTACGGCAGACACCGGCCTGAATGGTGAGACTGGAAATATCCCCAATGGAGCGAACCAATCCCGTTCCCGCGTGTCCCACACCATTTATGATTATCTTCATACGTTTTCTTCCTCCTCAACAAAAAAAGCGCCTGTTACAACAGCGCTTGGCAAAAGAAAGCCGCATTAGAAGACCGGTGGGCACCGATTTCCAAAGCAATGCGATGGACTTGCGTCCTTCCTTTTGCGCTTACGAGATTAGCTGACGGGTTCGGGCCAAGGATGCCCTACCTTACGGATTCACCCCTACGTTGGTGGTTCTCCCGTTCCAATGGATTCAGCGCTGCATGCTATGCATATATGAAATTTTCTTCATTATACCATGCTTCGTGTACAAGTCAATACATGCTTGGTATTTGCAAATTCTGTTGGTGAATGACAGGCTGGTGTGCCAACGCTTGTTCCAACCAATTGGAGTGCTCTCGCAACCACTCGTTCCCTACTTCGTCCCACACGTCATTGGGCAGGAATCCATGCTCAAGAGGCAGTCTCCAATCCTTTCTGCGCTGCTCGGCCATCCGCAGAAATTTAAGCACGCAAGGGTAGCCCAGTCGCATCCCTTCTACGGTGCGGCGGCGCACAACCCGCTTTCCACCATCTGCCGGGAAAAGGAGGCAAAGTCATAGGGCACCTGTAGGAGCTCGCCGATTGCCCTGCCATGGCTCACGGTGAGCAAACCATATTCCGCACATACACTTTGGTTGAGGTGGCCACCAATGGAGCCAGGGTTCAGCGACAGTTTCCCTTCCACCATCCCACAGAAAGGCTCATGGTTGTGGCCATAGAGCAGCACATTCTCCTCCACAGCGCGGGCGGCGCGGCACACCTTGTCGCCGTCGCGTTGATAGAGCAGATCAGAGACGCCAAAGGGGGAACCGTGCACCATGCGAACGGTGATTCCCTCCCATGACAAGCTAAGTCCGGCGTGGAGTTCGTCCATCCACGCCATGTCGTCCGGCGCAAGCTGCTCATAGGTCCACCACGCCGAAGCAATCTGATGGGTGGCACGAGTCTCCCCGGGCGTTCGTCCATCCATGATGCGCAGCAGATATTCTTCGCGGTTGCCACGGATGACCCATGGTGTCAGTGCTTGGACGGTATGCATCACGGGAAGCGATGACGGGCCATCAATAACCAGGTTGCCTAGCACGACAAAAGCGTCAACACCGCGCGCGCGGGTATCGGCCAATACGGCCTCCAACGCGTGGGCATTGGAATGGATATCGGACAGCACCGCTATTTTCATCGATTCACCTGCAATGGCCGGATAGCAACACAGTACCCCGATCTCGGTCGTCCGGCAACCGGCACTGCTGCATCGTCGCGAAAACAAAAGAATTTTGAATATTTATCATGTTGACAGGGGCCGGCTGGATTGGTATAGTACCTCTAATATAGAAGTGTAGGGAGTGAGCCAATGTCTGAAAAAGTTCTTCGGGAAGGGCTGACCTTTGACGACGTGCTGCTGGTGCCGCAGAAGTCCGAGGTCTTGCCCAATCAGGTCAGTTTGAAAAGCCAGTTAACCCCCACGTTGGTACTCAACATTCCCATCTGCAGCGCCGCCATGGACACCGTTACCGAGTCCCGCATGGCGATTGCAATGGCCCGAGAGGGCTGCATGGGGTTCATTCACAAGAACATGACCATCGAGGAACAGGCCTCCCACGTAGACAAGGTCAAGCGCTCTGAACACGGTGTCATCACCGATCCCTTTTTTCTTTCCCCCGATCATCTCGTTTCCGATGCCAACGAACTCATGGCCCGTTACAAGATTTCCGGCGTTCCCATCACCCGCGACGGTCTTCTGGTCGGCATTCTGACCAACCGCGACCTGCGGTTTGAGACCGATTATTCCCGCCGCATCTCCGAGGTCATGACGTCGAAGAATCTGGTGACCGCGCCGGTTGGTACCTCTATGGAGGAGGCAAAGGCCATCCTGGCGGCCCACCGCATTGAGAAGCTGCCCATCGTCGATGGCAAGGGCTACCTCAAAGGGCTCATCACCATCAAGGACATTGAGAAGGCCATCCAGTACCCCAATTCTGCCAAGGACGTCAACGGTCGCCTGATAGCCGGTGCCGCCATCGGTGTGACGGGGGACGTATTGGAGCGTGTGGCCGCCTTGGTGGCAGCGAAGGTTGACATCGTGGCGTTGGATACCGCTCATGGCCATTCTGCCGGTGTGATGAAGGCGCTGGAGCGCATCAAGGCCGCCTACCCGAACCTGCCGGTGGTCGCGGGCAACGTGGCTACCGCCCAGGCGACCGCAGACCTCATCAAGAGCGGCGCGGACGTCGTCAAGGTTGGCATTGGGCCGGGCTCCATCTGCACCACCCGTGTGGTCGCCGGCATTGGTGTCCCGCAGATCACCGCCATCCTGGATTGCGCCGAGGAGGCCGACAAGTACGGCAAGAAGATCATCGGCGACGGTGGCATTAAGTACTCCGGCGACATCACCAAGGCCATCGCCTGTGGGGCCGCAGCCGTCATGCTGGGGTCGCTGCTGGCCGGTACGGAGGAGAGCCCTGGCGAGAGCGAAATCTTCCAGGGCCGCAGCTTTAAGGTCTACCGCGGCATGGGCTCCATGGCCGCCATGGCCAAGGGCAGCAAGGACCGCTATTTCCAGGAAGGTGCCAGCAAGTTGGTGCCCGAGGGTGTCGAGGGTCGCGTGCCCTACAAGGGCTCGGTTTCTGACAGCATCTACCAGCTGGCCGGTGGCCTGCGTAGCGGCATGGGCTACTGTGGCGCGCAGGATGTGGGGAGCCTGCAGGCCAACGCCAAGTTCGTGCGCATCACCAGCGCAGGCTTGCGTGAGAGCCACCCCCACGACATCTACATCACCAAGGAAGCGCCCAACTACAGCACCCAGGTGTAAGCCGTGGCGGGCGAGCGCATCCATTCATTTCCACCCATTGTGGATTCCGCATGCCGGGTTTTGGTCCTTGGGACCATGCCCGGCATTGCTTCGTTGCGGCAGGCGCAGTACTACGGCCACGAGCGCAATCTGTTCTGGCCCATCCTCTTTGCGCTATTTGAGCGGGTGTGCCCGGCGGACTACGCGGCACGCACGGCCTTCCTGCTGGGGCACCACATCGCCCTGTGGGACGTACTTGATTCCTGCGTGCGCCGCACCAGTGCCGACAGCGACATCCGTGAGGCCCAAGCCAATCCCATTTCCGAGCTGCTGCAAGCCCACCCAACCATTGAGGCGGTCTTCTGCAACGGGCAAGTGGCGGCGGGCCTCTATCGCCGGCACATAGCGGGACGGCTTGCAAAGTCTCTGCCCATGACGGTGCTGCCATCCACCAGCCCGGCCTATGCCATCCCCGCAGAGCGTAAGCTGGCGGGTTGGCAGCCGTTGCGGCAATATTTAGAGATCTTTCTGGAATAGTGCGGCAGACCGGCGCGTATAATTGTCAAGCAGCGCAACACACTAGGCCAGAAGGGATTCGGGACGGCTGAACAGCGCACGAAACGGGTTATACGGCTTATGGCCGAATAGCTTGCGTGAGGTAAAGGCCATAAGCCCGCACCCTTTTGAAAATAGGGCCGCATCTCAAGGACGCGGCCCTCTTCTTTAGGGCTGTCGATGAATCCTGCGGATCCATCGACAGCCCTTCGCGTCCGACACTGTTGCGTCGGGCGCGATTCAGAGTGCTTGACCAAACCTCATCGAATCGTTCGCCGCGCGAGTCGCCGAACGATGGCAATCCGTGGGGTTCATCCGATTTTCTCCAAGGATTTTTCGACATGGATGGTTTTACTGTCTGCCCTTACACGTTGTCCTTTTCCTCCCGCCGAATGAATCGTCGCTCGGTTCTGGATTTCTACCCCTGTGCCGGCTTTTTTCAACCGGAGGAAGCTCTGCGGTCGGTTATTTCGTGTCTTCATCATACGCCATCTGTGCCAGCAGCAGGTCCACCATCCGGCCGTAGCTGTTCACGCCATCCGTCTGGTTGTTGCTCTTGAGGTACGCGTTGTTGACTTTCGTGCTGGTCTCGGACACCGGCCCTTCAAACTGCTTCCAGTAGAGCGTCTGGTAGTTGATGTCGCGCTTGACACCCTTGTCGTAGGTGGCAGCAATCTCGCCATAGGCGTCAGCGTCATAGCCATAGAGGGCATTCATGGAATGGATGAGCGCCAACAGCGTACCGGAATACATCAGCTCTGGGTCGTCCGATGCCTGGCAGGCGAGGTAGGCGATGAAGTTGGCCTCATCCTCCCGGGCAAAGCCGTATTGGTGGGCAACCTCATGGCAGGCGGCAGAGAGAAACAGAGCGTCGGGCATGTCGGTGTTAAGGTTGGCCTCGGCGGTGAAGGCAATGTAGATACCCTCAATATCAGTATAGGAGAGCTGGCGGGAGAGCGCCACTGCTTTGGGTGCACCGTATCGGGCCGCAAACAGATCAGACTGCTTGGCCAACGCGCGGTAGGCGAGGGGAACCTTCTGCAGCGCCGCACGCTTTCCCTCCGGGTAGGTGACGTAGCCATGTAAGTCCTGCTGCAGCGCCGTGCGCTGTTCTTTGGCTTGGGCAGCGAGCTGGGTGCAGAGTTCTTTGAGTTCTGACACTGACCGGGGCTCCACCGTGTAACCCAGCGACGTCGCCAACGGTTCGCGGTTGTAGTTGAGCCCCCACAAGCCGATGAAAAGAAAGTAGCCGACCGAGCCCAACAGGGCGAGGTTCGTTACCAGGCGGATAGCGCGCAAAGCTCGTTGACGGCGCAGGAGGAGCCGCACCAATTGGAAGAGAGCATAAGCCACCAATCCAATGGTCAGCGCGTAGGCGCCAAACTCGGCCACTGAAAAAGGAACCCAGCGGAACAGCAGGTTCACACACTGGGTGAGGGCGGGGTAGATGTGGCGGGAATAGACGACTTCGACCCAGTCGGGGTGGTGGCTGGTTACGAGCTTCAACAGCAGTGTGAGCGGGAAGAGCAACGCTGCCACCAGGAACTTCACCAATTGTGCCTTCCAGGGGGGCGTCAGACGAATGCCCTTGGGCGCAGCCTCGACCATTGGCGTCGTCTGCATGTCAAACCCGGATGATGCCGTCGTCAAAGGAAGCCTGCACGGTCTTCCCCGGCGGGACGATCAGGAAACGCTCTTCATCCCAGTTGCCAGCCAGGAAATCTCGCAGCAGGGTGCTGCTGCCGGTCTCCACGTGGCACTCCCAGTTCAGGTAATCGGCGCATTCCTGGGTGTACCGGCGGTATTCTTCCTGGGGCTGCTCGGGCCAGTCCACGTAGATGGCGTGCTTGTATTCCCGCATCCAGCCCTGCTCCATATCCATAAGGTATTGGGCGTTGTCCTCGCCGTATTTCTCCGCATACTCCTGGTAGGCGCGTTCATACCGCTCCTTGCCCGGCTGCAGGGAGTGCTCAATCCAACCGGGGGAATACCAGTAGATGCCACCGCTGTGGCTGTCGAAGATCTGTTGGTAGCGTTCCTTGGAGCCCAGCAGCAACGTGATACAGTCGTGCCCACGGGGCACGACCAGCGGCGTGTGGTCGGCATGCAGCCCCACGATGCCATTGCTGCACAGGCAATAGCCCAGCAGGATGGCGTCGTAGCTTTCTTCCTCCCGCTCCGCGGCGTCGATGGCGGCCTGCGCTTCTTGGCGCAGTAAGTCCGGCGTGTTGTGCAGCGCTTGCTTTTTCCACGCCAGATCCACGATATTTGGCGATTCCCACGCCAGACGATAGAGTTCCCGCATCAGTACCTTGCAGGCAATGACCTTCAATTTCTTGCGCATCGGGGCCTCTCTCATGATTCAAATAGATATATCCGAATCATACAATCTTCGACAAGGGAAGTAAAGCGTTGGTTACTGGGAATCATTTGCGCTGTACAGGGCGGAATTGGTCGAGCAGGCCATTGACCCATTCAGCGTTTGGCCCCTCCGTCATGGTGAAGGGCTGACCGTTCATGTCTCCAGTGTCGGGGAAGAGTAGCACAGTGGGGCCGTTTCGCGTTTGCCCCGCAACGACAGCCACGTGGAACAGTGCGCAGTCCAGGTAGCCCGGGGCATACACAAGCAGGGTGACTTCACCCCACGGCTTGGCGCGGATGGTCTGGTAAACGGTATCCGTGAGCACGGGAACGGCGATGGCACCCGTGCGCCCATCCGCATCGGTCAGAAAGGACTGTCCCATCTCCGGTATGACGACGGTGACGCCGGGCAGCGGCTCTTCGGTGTAACCGTCACGCACCACGATGGAGAGTGTGCCCGTCTGCGCGTTGTTTGCGGCGGGCAGCGACGTCAGCAACGCAGTGGCCGTGGCAAAGACACAGGCGGCTGCCAGCACCATGGGCAGCACCGCCAGCAGTTTGTTGGAAAGAGACTGTTTCATTCCCCATTCCCCCCGAATAATCTATGGGGTGAAGCCAGACAATAGACGGGACGAAAACGCTTCCACTTTCCGACAAGATCATGTATAATTATATAGATTTTTGGCTGCGATACGCTAGGAGTAGGAGTAGGAAGTTATGCAACATCAATGGCAAAATGACCAATGGAAAGCAGGCATGAAGCTGCGGTACGACTTCAACAACATGATGGAGGAGTACATGGACGCCAGCTTGCAGGCAAAGCGTTTTCAGAAGAAGGTTGGGGCCATCTCCACTGCGGACATCGACGAGCTGGCGCCGCACATTGAGCGGGCAAAGAAGTCGCTGCGGGCCAAGTGGGGCCGTCCTTCCAAGATGATGGCGTGGACCAAGCTGCCCTTCAACCAAAAGACGATCGTGGAGGACATCAACGCCACCGCCAAACGCGTCAACGACAATTTTGACACCTTTGTGGTGCTGGGCATCGGCGGTTCCGCTCTTGGCCCCATCGCCATTCAGCAGGCACTCAACCACCTGCATTACAACGAGCTCCCGGCTGACAAGCGCCCCGGCGCCCGCCTGTATGTGGAGGACAACGTTGACCCTGAGCGTATGGCCGCGCTCTTTGACGTCATTGACGTGAACAAGACCTGCTTCAACGTCATCACCAAGTCGGGCAGCACCTCTGAGACCATGTCTCAGTTCCTTATCATCTTTGATGAGCTTACCCGCCGCCTGGGGGAGGAGCAACTGTCCCGGCACGTCATTGCCACCACTGATCGCAAAAAGGGCTATCTCATCAAGATCGCCAACCAATACAACCTCAAGACGTTCGTCATCCCCAACGGCGTGGGCGGCCGCTTCTCGGAGATGTGCCCGGTGGGCCTGCTGCCGGCGGCGGTCTGCGGCATCGATATTGAGGAACTGCTGGCTGGCGCGGCCTACATGGACGAGCTCTGCCAGGAGGACAATCTCTGGGCAAACCCCGGCTGGATGGCTGGCGTGCTCAATTACATCGCCATGGCCCGGAAGGACAAGAACGTCCAGATCCTGATGCCCTATGCCGATTCGCTCAAGTACATGGCTGACTGGTTCGCACAACTCTGGGCCGAAAGCCTCGGCAAGAAGTTCACCCTGCGCGGCAAGACCGTGCACGTGGGGCAGACCCCGGTGAAGGCACTGGGCGTCACCGACCAGCACTCCCAGGTGCAGCTCTACACCGAAGGCCCCTTCGACAAGGTCATCACCTTCCTGGGTGTGGATCGGTACCGCACGGTACAGACCATTCCCCATGGGTTCAGTGACATCCCGGCCGTCACCTTTTTGGGTGGGCACACCCTCAACGAACTCATCCAGAGCGAGCAGGCGGCCACGGAGTACGCGCTCGTCAAGTCCGGCAAGCTCAACCAGACCATCACTCTACCTGAGGTGAACGCCTTCACCATTGGGCAGCTCCTGTATTTCTTTGAGGTGCAGACTGCGGTCTGCGGCGAACTCCTGGGCATCGACGCCTTTGACCAGCCCGGCGTGGAGGAGGGCAAAAATGCCACCTATGCGCTGCTTGGCAGGCCCGGGTTTGAGGCCAAGAAGGAGGAACTCAACGCCAGACCTGCCAAGCAGGAAAAGTATATTCTGTAAGGGAAGGCGTTAGGCCTTCACCACCGGTCGATACAGCCTTGTGATGGTGGCGCGCACCGTGGGGATCGCCGCGATCACAAGGCAAATCGCCAGGTCAGGCAGCACGACCGAGCCGTTGTACCCTAGGGAGTAGAGCCAGACGTTCTGGCCTTCCGGCGCGTAGGACGCGAAGAACACCACGCCAGAAACGGTGTGCAGCACAAAGCGTACCAGCCCGGCCACCGTGACGCCAACCAGCAGATTCTTGCGGAAGAACCCGACCAGCCCCAGCGCGCCAAAGGCGAACACGTAGTCCATCAGCAGCTGCAGCGGGTGTACGACGTAAAAATCCTGTAGCAGTTGCAGGAACCCGTAGACGATGCCCGCCGCCAGACCGGCCGCCGGGCCGTAGCACCAGGCGTAGAGCATCATCGGCAGCATGCTGGCCGGCGTAATGCTCCCACCCTGGGGCATGGAGTAGAACTTGAAGCAGGACAGCAGGAAGGCGATGGCGATGCTCAGCGCGCCCGCCACCAACGCACGGGTATCCAGCTTCACGCGCCGCAGCGAGAAGAACACGCCCGCCAGCAACACGAAGCAGGCGAGGGCAATCCAGGTATAGAGGGAGAGCTCAGTCAGTTTGGTGAAAGGGTTGGTGAAGTTCTGAAAAAAGGGTGCCATGGGACGCTCCTGTCCACCGCCAAAGAGAAAACCCGTATGCTTTGCGCATACGGGAAGCAATCAGCCTTCATCAGGCCCGCTTCCCTACGTAAGTGTTAACTCACAGGTTCCAAGGGTCGCGCTGTGCGCCTCTCAGCAACCGATTTCGCGGTTGCCCCCCTAGCGGTCATTATTTTGTGTCATCGTAACAGCTTCTTTCTGCCTTGTCAATATGGGAGGTGCCCACTATGAGTCACTTTTTTGCCTACCTGGGGCGGATGAAACACATCCTGCGCTGGGGCCTCATGCGCAACACCCAGCCGGAGAACATTCAGGAACACAGCCTGCAGGTCGCCATGATTGGCCATGCCCTGGCAACCATCCGCAACCGTCATTTTGGGGGCAATGTGGATGCCAACGAGGTGGCGGTGCTGGCCGTCTTCCATGAGGCCAGTGAGGTCATCACCGGCGACCTGGCTACCCCCATCAAATACTTCAGCCCTGACATCCGCGGCTCCTATAAGCGGCTGGAAGACATTGCTCAGAACAAGATACTGGGCATGTTGCCCGAGGAATTGCAAGAGGCCTACCGTCCACTCCTCATCCAGCAGCCGGGGGAGGCCCACGACCTCATGAAGGCCGCCGACAAGCTGTGTGCCTACCTCAAGTGCCTGGAGGAACTGAAGGCCGGAAACCGGGAGTTTGAGCGTGCCATGCAAACCATCCGGCGTGACTTGGATACCCTGGGGATGCCCGAGGTTGATTACTTCCTGCGGGAGTTTGCCCCCAGCTTTGAGCTGACGCTGGACGAACTCAATTGACCTGCCTTGCATACCGGATGTAGAGGTCTTATAATGGTTGGTATACAAGGAATGGATGGTGAGTCATGGCGTTCGGTACAGTGGAGCACTTTGAAAGTGGGAAGCGGGAGGGCCAACTGACCCAGGCGCAGGAGCGTTTTGCAGGCAAGTTTTACTACATCGACACCTATGGGTGCCAGATGAACGCCCACGATTCTGAAAAGTTGGCGGGCATGTTGTCGGCCATGGGCATGGCTCCAACGGACGAGCCGCGGCTAGCTGACGTTATTTTAGTCAACACCTGCTGCGTGCGGGAGCATGCCGAGAACCGCATCCTGGGGAACATTGGCCACCTAGCTCTGGTGAAGCGCGAGAAGCCCGACACGATCCTCGGCGTCTGCGGGTGCATGACCCAGCAGGAGGGCGCGGCGGAACGCTTGCTCCAGAAGATGAAGCACGTTGATCTCGTCTTTGGCACCCAGAACCTGCATGAATTGCCCACCCTGCTGCTGGCTGCGGCCCAGGGGAGTGACCCTGTTGCTGCTGTGGATACCACCCCGCCCGTGGTGGTGGAAGGGGTCCCCATGCTGCGCGACCCCTCGGTCAGCGCGTTTGTTACCATCATGTACGGGTGTGACAATTACTGCGCCTACTGCATCGTACCCTATGTTCGCGGGCGGGAGCGCAGCCGACACCCCGACGACATCGTGGTGGAGGTGCGTTCCTTGGCCGCCCAGGGCGTGCGGGAAGTGACACTTCTCGGGCAGAACGTCAACTCCTACGGCAGCGAAGGAGACACTCGGTTCCCAACTCTACTGAGGCGTATTGAGCGAGAGGCTGAGGGACTACAGCGCATCCGTTTTATGACATCCCACCCAAAGGATCTGTCCGACGAGCTCATTGAGACGATGGCAGCATCCTCCATTGTTTGCAAGCAACTGCACCTGCCGGTGCAGTCTGGCAGTGACGGCATACTTCGCCGAATGAACCGCCGCTATGACGCCGCCCAGTATCTTGAAATCGTGCGCAAACTTCGCGCGGCCATGCCGGGCATCGGCCTCACCACCGATATCATCGTTGGCTTCCCCGGGGAAACCGAAGACGATTTCCAACGTACGCTGGACTTGGTGGAGACCGTGAGGTATCAGTCGGCTTTCACGTTCCAGTATTCACGCCGGTCTGGCACGCCAGCCAGCACCATGGCTGAGCAGGTGCCCGAAGTGGTGAAAAAGGAACGTCTGCGCCGCCTTAATGACCTGCAGAAGGATATCTCCGCCCGGCTGGATAAGGCGGTTGTTGGTACCCGTCAGTTGGTGTTGGTGGAGTCGCCCAGCCGCAAGCGGGCCGACCAGGTCTGCGGCCGCACCGATGGCGGGCGCATGGTCAACCTGGAAGGGCCAGAGTCGCTCATTGGCAGCGTCGTGACTGTGGAAATCACCAAAGCCATGGCAAACACACTCGTTGGCCGGCTGGTCTGAAGGGGAACCGATGTCAAAGTTATCACCGATGATGCAGCAGTACATGCAGTTGAAGGAGCAGTACAAGGACAGTCTGCTCTTCTTTCGCTTGGGTGATTTCTATGAGATGTTCTTCGACGACGCTTTGCTCGCCTCGCGGGAGCTGGATCTCACTCTGACCGGACGAGACTGCGGCCTGGCCGAGCGGGCCCCCATGTGCGGCGTGCCTTTTCACTCGGTCGATCAGTACATCAGCCGATTGATCGACAAGGGGTACAAGGTCGCCATCTGCGAGCAGCTGACTGACCCCGAGACCTCACCGGGCCTAGTGGAGCGGGACGTCATCCGCATCGTCACCCCTGGCACGGTCATTGAGTCGTCACTGCTCGATGAAAAGACAAACAATTACATCGTGGCGCTCTACCTCGATGGGGAACGGGTGGGGCTGGCCTGTGTGGATGTCTCCACTGGGAGCTTTCAGACGACGACGGTGGACCTAGCTGGCACCGGGCTCATCGATGAACTCCTGCGCATTCATCCGCGGGAGTTGCTGGTCAACACTGACCTGTTCCTCTACTCTCAAGGGGTGGAGTACTTCGCCAAGCTGCTGCCCTGGCCCGTCGGGCCCTATGAAGCGCAGGCCTTTGAGGCGGAAGCGGCCGGGATGCTCATCGCCGGTCGGTTTGGTGCGTCCGCCGTGGCAGAGCTTTCTACCCATGCGCTGTGTGCCGCCGGCGCGCTGATGCACTACCTGAATGAGACGCAAAAGAACGCACTGACGCACATCAACCACATCGGGGTTTACGAGCTGCAGCAATACATGCTCATCGACAACGTAGCCCGGCGCAACCTGGAGTTGACCCAGACCTTGCGCGGTGGCACACGCAAAGGCTCCCTGCTGTGGATGCTGGACGACACGGCTACCGCCATGGGCGCGCGTATGCTGCGCAATTGGCTGGATCAGCCCTTGCAGTCGCTCTTTTCCATCAACGCCCGCCTCGATGCGGTGCAGACACTGAAGGATGCCCCCATGCTCTGCGACGCTCTCAACGATTTGCTGGGCAAGGTCAAAGATATCGAGCGCATCGCCTGCAAGATCTCCTACGGCACGCTGAACCCGCGGGACTGCGTGGCCATGGGGCAGTCGCTGGCGGTGCTGCCCGCGCTGAAGGAGCAGCTTGCCGCCTGCGATGCGCCACTGCTCGTGGAGCTCAACGGCCTCATTGACCCCTTGGAGGACGTGTGTGCGTTGCTATCGGCGTCCATCGCCGATACCCCGCCCGCCATCTTGCGAGAGGGCGGCTTCCTGCGCGAGGGGTACCACGGGGAGCTTGACCGACTGCGCAACACCTTTTCCCACGCGCGGGATGTCATCGCACAGATGGAAGTGTCGGAGCGTGACGCCACGGGCATCAAGAACCTGCGCATCGGCTTCAACAAGGTATTCGGTTACTACATCGAGGTCACCCGTTCCAACCTGGAGCAGGTGCCCTACCGCTACCAGCGCAAGCAGACTCTTGCCAATGCCGAGCGCTTCATCACCCCCGAGCTCAAGGAGCTGGAGGATACCATTCTCCACGCCGAGGAGCGCAGCATCAAGCTGGAGCAACAGCTCTTCGGCGAGATCCGCGAGGCGTTGGAGCGCGAAATCCAGCGCATGCAGCAAACCTCCGGGGCCTTGGCCGCCCTCGATGTGCTGCATTCCTTTGCCCGCCTTGCCATGCGCAGCCAATACGTGCGGCCGGAGCTCAACACCGACGGCGTCATCCAGATCGTCGACGGCCGCCACCCGGTGGTGGAACGCGCCATCGGCAGCCAGCAGTTCGTGCCCAACAACACATTACTGGATCAGGGCCAGAACCGCTTTCTCATTCTGACCGGCTCCAACATGGCGGGCAAGAGCACCTACCTGCGGCAGGTGGCCTTGCTGACCCTGATGGCCCACATTGGGTGCTTCGTGCCGGCGCGCAGCGCCAACATCGCCATCACCGACCGCATCTTCACCCGCGTGGGTGCCAGTGACGACCTCTTTCTGGGGCAGAGTACCTTCATGGTGGAGATGAGCGAGGTCGCCGCGATCCTGAACCGTGCCACCCGCAACAGCCTCGTCATCCTTGATGAGATTGGCCGTGGTACCAGCACCTACGACGGCTTGAGCATTGCCTGGGCCGTGGTGGAGTACCTGTGTGACGCCAACAAGGTGGGCGCCAAGACGCTTTTTGCCACCCACTACCACGAGCTCACAGAACTGGAGGATCGTGTGCAGGGGGTCAAGAACTACTGCATGTCGGTCAAGGAGCAGGGGGAGGACGTTATCTTCCTGCGGCGGGTGGTACGCGGCGGGGCGGATAAGAGCTTCGGTATCCACGTGGCAGGCATGGCTGGCTTCCCCCAGGAAGTGCTGCTGCGCGCGCGGGAGATTCTCTCCCTCCTAGAAGCCGCCGACATCAGCAAGAGCGGCGTGCAGCGCAGTGCCGGCCAGACCGCCGAGAACCTGAACGCCCGACGCAGAGAGCAAAGCCAGATGAACTTCCTCGACGTCGTGCCCTATGCACCGATTCTGGAGGAGATTCACGCCCTGGACATCAGCACCACCGCCCCCATCGACGCGCTGTACCTACTGAACCGCTTGAAGCAGCGCATGGAGAAGATTGACTGATATGGCACACATCCATCTGCTGGAGGAAAGCATTGCCCAGAAGATTGCCGCAGGCGAGGTTGTCGAGCGGCCCTCTTCGGTCATCAAGGAACTGGTAGAGAACTCCATCGACGCGGGCAGTACGTTCGTTACAGTTGAGATTCGAGAGGGCGGCATCGAGTCGCTGCGTGTCACCGATAACGGCGGTGGCATTGCAGCCGACGAGGTGGAGCTGGCCTTCCTGCGCCATGCCACCAGCAAGATACAGAAGCTAGACGACCTCTACAACATCCAACAGCTTGGCTTTCGTGGCGAAGCGCTGTACAGCGTCGCGGCGGTCTCCAAACTGGAGATCACCACCAAGCCCGCCGCCCAGCCCGCAGGTGTGCGCATGGTCATCCACGGCGGGCAGAAGCAGAGCCTGACCGACTACGGCTGCCCCGACGGCACGACCATTCTGGTACGCAACCTCTTCTACAACACGCCGGCGCGTTTGAAGTTTCTGGCCAAGCCATCGACTGAGGCGGGCTACGTCAGCTCCACACTGCTGCGGCTCATTCTGGCCAACCCGGCGGTGTCCATCAAGTTCATCAGCAACGACAAGGTCATCTACCACAGCACCGGCGATGGCAATCTGGTCAATGCCATCTATACCATCTTCGGGCGGGAGATTGCCGATGGACTCCTGCCAGTGGAGCGCCACACCGAAACCATGTCGCTGCAGGGTGCGCTCTTTGCCCCCGCCAACGCCCGCGGCAACCGCGGCCACCAGATTCTGATGGTCAACGGCCGCAACATCACCCATTACGGTTTTGCGGCCATTGTGGAGAGGCTGTACGGTGGCACGCTGGAAAGCAAGCGTTACCCCGGCTTTGTGCTGAACCTCAATGTACCGGCGGGCGAGGTCGACGTCAACGTCCATCCAAACAAGTTGCAGGTACGTTTTGTCAACGAGCCGGCGGTGAAATACCTGCTGGAGACGGCCGTCTCCCAGGCGTTGGAGCGGTTGAAAGCCCAAACCATCCCCTGGAGTCCGTTGCAGCGGGAGTTGCAACAGGAAGTGCGGGAGATGGTTTCGCAGCCGATGCAGCAAGCCATCACAAAAGAGGAAGTGCCTCAAGTGGCGCTGCCTTTTGCGTCGTTTGTTCCTCCGGTGGGCGGCGATGCCGCTAGGGAGGAACAGCCACCAACGCAACGAACGGAGAGCGTGAGCGAGACGGTCAGCCGACTGACGGAGAGCGTGCAGGCCGCCCTGCGGAGCTCTGGTTGGAGTGGCCGAGCTGCCACGCCCACGACGCTCATGCAGCGGCCCTCCATCCCAAACACCGCAGCCCAACAGCCCCCTGCGCAGGAGCCCTTCCTGCCTCCGCAGGAGGAGATTACGCTGCTGGGGCAGGCGTTCGGGGTCTACGCCGTGTTGCAAGCCGGGGACAAACTCTTCATCATCGACCAGCATGCCGCCCATGAGCGGCTGTGGTACGACCGGTATTTGACGCGGCTGGAGCGGCAAGAAACCGTCTCCCAGAAGCTCCTCGTGCCACAGACCATTCAGGTCACCTTCGAGGCGAAGGCCATCATCGACGAGAACCTGGAATTGCTGGCGCAGCTGGGGTTTGAGGTGGAGGAATACGGTCGTCTTTCCTATCAGATTCGCGCCGTCCCCATGATATTGGGGCAGCCACAGGTGCAGGATCTGCTGCTCAACATCGTTGACTTACTGGCAGATGACCGCTCGGTGCGCACGGTCGAGTTGAAGCGTGAGAAGATCATGTCCATGGCCTGCAAGCGGGCTGTGAAGGCTGGCGACAGACTCACGAACGACGAGCTCAAGACCTTGCTTGGGCTCATCCGTGCCGAAGGCACACCCCTGACCTGCCCCCATGGCCGACCCTTTGCACTGGCTATGGAGAAAAGTGCCTTGGACCGGCATTTCAAGCGTACATGAGGAAGACGAGGCTGGTCGTGCTCTGCGGCCCCACAGCAACGGGCAAAACCGCGCTGGCGGTGGAGCTGGCAAAAAAACTGGGCGGAGAGATCGTCTCCGCCGACTCCATGCAGGTGTACCGAGGCATGAACGTAGGTACCGCCAAGCCCACACTCGAAGAGCGGCAGGGGATTGCCCACCACATGCTGGATGTCGTTGCCCCAAGCGAAAGCTACAGCGTGCAGCTCTACCAGCAGCAGGCGCGTCTCTGCATCGATGAGATCGTGGCACGGGGACATCTGCCCATCCTCTGCGGCGGCACGGGGCTCTACATCAACGCCGTCGTTTACCCGCTGGACTTTACAGACCAGCCGCCCGACCCTGCCCAGCGTCAGCAGTGGGCCTCTTTGGCCGAGCAGGAAGGCCCGGAGGCCTTGCACCGGCTGCTGGCTGAGAGATCGCCAGCGTTGGCGGCAGAAATCCACCCCAACAACGTCAAACGTGTCATCCGTGCGCTGGAAGCCTCGCCTGCTGGGGAGGAACGCACCGTTTTCGCTAGGGAGCCGCTTTATCGCCTGGCTTGGCTGGGTTTGTGCGCGGCAGACCGTGACGCCCTGTATGCCCGCATCGACCGGCGGGTGGACCGCATGATGGAACAGGGATTGTTGGGCGAAGTGCGGTCGTTGGCAGCAGGCGCCCTCTCCCAAACAGCGGCGCAGGCCATCGGCTACAAAGAGATTCTGGCCCATCTGAACGGTGCTGCCTCACTTGCTGAGGCGGTGGAAGAAATCAAGCGCGGGAGCCGGCGGTACGCCAAACGACAGATGACCTGGTTTCGCCGGGAACCGGCCATCCACTGGCTGGACATCGACGCCCCACCGACCGCAGAAGGGCTGGTTGACGCGGCTCTGGGCTATATTTGCCCCACCCTGGGCATAGAATGAGCCGGGGGTGACGTACCGTGGACGAACGTACACTGTTGGACGGGCTGATCCGCAAGGGTTTGCCGGTTAATTTTCATCTGACGGAAGGGCGGGACATCCTCGCCATCCCCGTGGCTCACGACGCCAACGCCATTATCGTGCGGGGGAGTGGGGCGGGGGATCATGCCATTCTCTACAAAAGAGCCATTGCGGCCATCACACCATCGGGAGGAATCCATGTCAATCCGGAGGGAGTACTCTGACGCACTGCACATTTCAGACGCCGCCCAGGCACTGGTTGTGGGGGCCGAGCAAACGCTGCAACACCAGTTTGCAAAGGCGGAGGCCGTGCAGCTTCAAAACCAAGCCAAGGTGCTGGACGCCTTCCGCACCTGCCGGGTGGAGGCCCGCCATTTTGCCGGCACCACGGGCTATGGCTATGACGACATCGGACGGGACATGCTGGATCGCCTGTTTGCTGCGGTCTTCCACACCGAGGAAGCGCTGGTCCGCCCGCAGATGGTCTCCGGCACCCACGCGCTGTCCCTGGCGCTGTATGGCGTGGCCAAGCGTGGGTCCCACATTTTGAGCATCACCGACAGGCCCTACGACACGCTGCTGCAAACCATCGGTATCGAGTCCTGCGAGAACGGCATTGAGAGCCTGCTGGAGAGTGGTGCACGCTTTTCCGCGCTGTCGCTGACCACCGATGGGCGCATTGATGTGGAGGCAGCCTGTCGCACGCTGGCAGATGACCCGACGATCGACATCGTGTATCTGCAGCGCTCCCGCGGCTACGCCTGGCGCACTGCCGTCACCGTCAAGGAGATGAGCGAAGCGATCCGTAGCATACGCTCAATCCGACAGGGGATTGCGGTGGTGGTGGATAACTGCTATGGGGAGTTCACAGAGTTGGACGAGCCTACTGACGTGGGGGCAGACCTCATTGTGGGGTCGCTCATCAAGAACCCCGGCGGCGGCTTGGCACCAACGGGCGGCTACATCGCCGGCAAGGCGCGTCTCATCGACCGCATCCAATATCGCCTGACGGCGCCGGGCATCGGCCGGGAGGTTGGCAGTTGGCCTTCGGGTTATCTGTCATTCTACCAGGGGCTGTTCCTGGCACCGCACGCCGTGGGTCAGGCGCTCAAGGGCGCAATCCTCAGCGCCGCCGTCTATCAGCAGTTGGGGTATTGCGTCATGCCCGGCCCAGAAGACATGCGTTCGGACATCACCCAATCCATCCGTTTTGACAATGAGGAAAAGTTGTTGGCCTTCTGCCGGGCCGTACAGCAAGCCTCGCCGGTGGATAGCCATGTTGTGCCCGAGCCCTGGCCCATGCCTGGCTACCAGAACGACGTGGTGATGGCGGCGGGTACCTTCGTGCAGGGGGCATCCATCGAGCTTAGTGCCGATGCGCCAATCAAGCCGCCCTACATTGCTTACTTGCAGGGCGGCTTGACCTATGAGCATTGCAAATTGGCGTTGTTGATGCAGGTGTCCCGGCTTATTTGATGCGGCGGAAGAGCCCGCTGACCTTGCCCAGAATCTTGGCATCGTCCACGATGATGGGTTCCATCGTCGGGTTCTCCGGCTGCAGGCGGATTTTCTTGCCATCCACGAAGAAGCGCTTGACAGTGGCCTCATCCTCAAGCAGCGCCACGACGATGTCGCCGTCGTCAGCGTAGTTCTGCTGGCGCACCACGATGTAATCGCCGTCATAAATGCCGGCGTCGATCATGCTCTCACCGGTCACCTTCAGAACGAACGAATGTTCGTCGCGCACAAAGGAAGCGGGCAGGGGAATGTATTCCTCAATGTTATCAAAGGCGAGAATGGGCAAACCGGCGGTGACGCGCCCGACGATGGGAACGGTCATGGCCTTCTGCCGCGCTTCGTTGTCCTCATCCAGTATCTCAATGGCGCGGGGCTTGGCCGGGTCGCGGCGTAGCAGGCCCTTCTTCTTCAGCCGGTTGATGTGCCCATGAACCGTCGAGGTGGACTTCAGCCCGACAGCGGCGCAAATCTCACGAACGGAGGGCGGATACCCGTGTTCCTCCGAATAGCTCTTGATGTATTGGTAAACCTTTTTTTGCTTCCCACCCAGCTCATCAATCAGGTCGGAGTTTGCTGGCATTCTTCACAGTCCTTTCCTGTGTTCTTCCGACACAGCATAGCATACAATTCTTCCTATGTCAAACAGATGTTCGTTCATTCCGACGGTTCCGTGTCTTTTCGATACTCCACCGCGCGGGAAGCCCACTCCCGGTTCTCCTTGTTGATGTCGGCATAGTGCTTGCGCGTGGTGTTCACATCGCGGTGCCCCAGTACATCGGCAACCAGGTAGATGTCACCGGTGATGCGGTAAAGCTCGGTGCCAAAAGTGCTGCGTAGCTTGTGGGGGGAAATCTTCTTAAGCGGAACGGCAGGTTGTGCGTGCTTCTTCACCAGGTTCTCGATAGCGCGGGTGGTGATGCGCCGGCGCTGGAGCGACAGGAACATCGCTTCCTCATGACCAGGCAGGGGCACCAATTCCTCCCGTTGAGCAGCGTAGGCCTGCAACAAGCCTTTTATTTCATCCGAATAATATAGAATACTCTCCTTGCCGCCTTTGCGCAGTATGCGAAAGCTGTTGCGCGTGAAATCAAAGTCGTCACCATTGAGACCAGCGCATTCGCTGACACGGATACCCGTGCCCAGCAACAAGGCAATCATCGCTTGATCCCGCAGTTGGGTGCTGCGCAGGTAGGCTTCTTGATGCTTGGAATGTCCCGTGGCAGTCTCCAATCGATCAAGCAGCTCACGCGCCTCGTCACTCTCCAGGCGGACGATGGGTTTTTCTCGCAGTTTTGGCGTGTCAATGATGGCGGTGGGCATTGTTTCAATCTCTTGGTGACGCAGGAGGTAGCGAAAGTAAGTGCGGATAGAGGAGAGCTTGCGCTTTTTGCCGGGGTTGGTGTTCTTGAGCGTCAGATCGTTGCGCTGGTAGATGGAGAGATAATTGATGTAGTGCTCAATGTCCCGCGGAGAAATGCGCCGGATGTCTTCAATGGTGAGCTCGTGGGGTGACTTGTCAAACAGCTGCCGATCATTGACCAAATAATCAAAGAAGATCCGTAGGTCACCAGCATAATTCAAACGCGTCAGGATCGATGTGTTCGCCTCAATGGACAGCAAGAAGTCATAGCACGATTCCGGAAGGTCCAGCAGGATCTTCCGCAGTCGTTCGGTCTGTCGCAACAGCACGTTCTGTTGGTCGTCTGTTTTTTTCACGTTAATAGCACCTTTATGGTCAGTGGTGGAAGCCGGTGAGGTCAGGATGGAAAGACCAAGCGAAGTGCCTCCACTTCTACTTTTTCGCATAACTATTCGTAAAACCTGCGTTTTACGAATAGTTATAGGTCCCCCTCTACAGCCCTCTGAGTTTGGAAATTTCCTGCCGGGCCACAGCGTCGCAGCGATTGTTCCGCTCGTTGTCCGCATGTCCCTTCACCTTGACCCAATTGATCCGGTGGATGGCTGACAACTCCAGCAGCGCCTGCCAGAGATCTTGGTTCTTCACTTCATCCTTACCGGCGGTACGCCACTGGTTGTGCGCCCATTTGGCAAGCCAGCCTTGGGTCATGGCGTTGATGAGATAAGCGCTGTCCGAATAGAGATTAACACTACACGGCGTCTTTAGAGCTCGCAGTGCCTCAATGGCCGACAGCAGCTCCATGCGGTTGTTTGTCGTCAGGCGCTCACCGCCGGACAGCACCTTTTCCACGTCGTTGTATTGCAGGATGGCCGCCCAGCCGCCCGGCCCCGGATTGCCCGAACAGGCGCCATCGGTGTAGATTTCAATTTCTTTCACTGATTCCGTCCCGCCTTCACTGCCCAACCATGCGGCTGTATTTCTCCGCACAGGCAATGACCGCCGCCATGACTGACGAGGTAAAGCCCGATTGTTCCAGCTCGTACACAGCTTCAATTGTGGTGCCACCCGGTGTGCATACGGCGTCCCGCAGTTCGGCCGGGTGCTTGTCACTCTCCAGCACCAGCTTGGCCGCCCCTAACACCATCTGCGCGGCCAGCGTTCGTGCGGTCTTGGCTGGTAGACCCTTGTAGATGCCGGCTTCCATCAGCGCTTCGATGAATTGATACACGTAAGCCGGGCCGCTGCCTGAGATGCCGGTGACGATATCAAAATATCGCTCGGGAAGCACTTCCACCTTGCCAAAGGAGCAGAACAAGGCTTTGGTCAGTTCCAGCTCTTCTGCGGTCAGCGTGTTGTCGGCGCTCAGTACGCTCATGCCTTCGCCGGCAATGGCCGGGGTGTTTGGCATCACGCAGAGAATGCGCGCCCGGTCGCCCAGCACGCCCTGAATCTTGGCGGTGCTCCAGCCAGCCACGATGGACACCACCGCTTTGCCGGTCAATTCATTGGCCACCTGCGCCAGAAGCCCCCCCATCACCATGGGCTTCACCGCGAACAGCACGAGGTCGCTCTGGGCGATCAACTCCCCCACCGAACTGACGTTCGCAACGCCGTATTGGCCGCAGAGCTGGGCTTTCTTCTCCGCGTCCACATCATAAATGGAGATTTGCTCCGGCGGCAGCACCCGGCCATTGACGACGCCTTGCAGGATTGCCCCGCCCATGACGCCGATGCCCACAAATCCCAAACGCATCCCGTTCATATTCGTCCTCCAAAACAATCTTGACATTAGGGTTCTGTTTCAATATAATAACTTTGCTCCAAGACGAAGGGGAGTAGCTCAATGGTAGAGTAGTGGTCTCCAAAACCATTGGTTGCGTGTTCGAGTCGCGTCTCCCCTGCCAGCCCCGCATCAGCGGGGCTTTTTTCATACCTGGATGTCACTCTTCATCTCAATGGATGCGGCTTCCGCCGTCAAAATAGGCTGTACCTGGTCCCGCACGAACTCCCGCACTTGGTTGCCGGCGCGGCCGGTGAAGTCCTCGGGACACAGAATGGCGTTGAGTTCTTCCCGAGTGAAGCCGAAGACAGGATCCCCGGCAATGCGCTCAATGAGGTCGTTGGGCAGCCCCTCCTGCTTCACCATACGGCCTGCTTCCATGGAGTGAACGCGGATGCGCTCGTGCAGGGCTTGGCGGTCCCCTCCCCGCTTCACCGCGGCCATCAGGATGTTCTCGGTCGCCATGAACGGCAACTCGCTGGCGATGCGCTGAGCGATGACCTTGGGGTAGACAACCAGACCGTCAAGCACGTTGAGGTAAAGCTTGAGAAGCCCGTCCGCCGCCAGGAAGCCCTGAGGAATGACGAGCCGCCGGTTGGCCGAGTCATCCAACGTACGCTCAAACCACTGGGTGGAGGCGGTGATGGCCGCGCTGTCTGTGAGGGAAATGACGAAACGTGCTAACGCGCACATGCGTTCGCTGCGCATGGGGTTGCGCTTGTAGGCCATGGCCGATGAGCCAATCTGGGTGCTCTCAAAGGGTTCCTCAATCTCCTTGAGGTTTTGGAGCAGCCGGATGTCATTGGCGAATTTGTAAGCGCTTTGGGCGATGGACGCCAGCACGGCGATGACGCGGCTGTCCATCTTGCGCGGGTAGGTTTGCCCGGTAACCGGGAAGGCCTGTGCAAAGCCTGCCTTCTGTACCACCAGTGCCTCCAGGCGCTTCACCTTCTCCTCGTCATTGTCGAAGAGCGCCATGAAGCTGGCTTGGGTGCCGGTTGTGCCCTTTACGCCCAGCAGCCGCAGAGAGTCGAGGACCTGATTGAGTTCAGTGTAGTCCATCCACAGGTCTTGCAGCCAAAGCGAGGCGCGCTTGCCAACCGTGGTGAGCTGCGCCGGCTGAAAGTGGGTGAACCCCAGCGTGGGCAAGTCAGCATGCTGCAGGGCAAAGTCTGCCAGCAACCGCATGCAGCCCAACAGTTTGCCGCGGATGAGTTGGAGGGCGTCGCGCATGACAATGACGTCGGTATTGTCACCCACGTAGCAGCTCGTCGCGCCCAGGTGGATGATGCCACGGGCGTTGGGGCATTGGTCACCATAGGCCAATACGTGGGCCATCACGTCGTGGCGGGTCTTGTGCTCGTAGGCCGCGGCCGCTTCGTAGTCCACTGTGTCCACATGGGCTTTGAGCTCGGCAATCTGCTCATCGCTGATGGGCAGACCAAGCTCCTGCTCGGCCTCTGCCAGGGCGACCCACAGCTTTCGCCAGGTGGTGAACTTCCGCTCGTCGGAGAAGGTCTGTGCCATCTCCCGGCTGGCATAACGGGTGATCAACGGGTTTTCATACACGGCGGTGTTGCTCATTTCGGGCCCCCAATGCAAATTCTCGGTAAAATTATACCATAACTTGCATAGCCGCGAAACAGCCGCCACCGTCAAATGGTTGGAAAGGCGGCAGGGAAACCGCTATTGTCCGGTGCCCTTCATCGTCTTTCGTACAAAGCGGTAGAGATCGAAGAGCTCCATCGCGCCGGGATCTTTCACATTGTTGTCGGGATGGTACCGTTCCAGAATGCCATCCCAACCCAACGTCTCAATCTCCTGGCACATCTGGCGGTAACGCAGGGTGTTGCCATTGTCATCGTTGTATTGGCGCAGCAGGGCATTGACACCCGACAGCGCGCGCAAAATCTCCCGGAGTCGTTTGGCGTCCACTTCATTGTTTTGCTGCTCGTCCATGGTCATCCATCCACTCTGTTTTTATATGGAGTATGATCCGTTTTCCGGCCCTTGTGGGGGTCGCGGGGAAAGCAGTCACCGATCGACCCAACTAGTGCACCTTCGGCTTCAGAATGTCTCATGCAACAATTTGTGTATGGTGTTGACGTCCACTTCGTTGAGCGGATGGACCGCAGGGCCGTTCAAGATTTCACCGTCGAACGAGAAGCGCGACCCGTGGCACGGGCAGTCCCAGGAGCGCTCAGCAGGGTTCCACGCAAGTTCGCACCCCATGTGTGGGCAGGTGGTGTCAACGCTGTGGAGGTTCCCCTCTTCGTCGCGGTAGACGCCCACACGCGCGCCATTACCGTCCAACAGTACCCTGGCCGTGCCTCGCGCAATGGGGTGTCCTTCTTCGTCCTCTGGCGTTGCAAGTTTTGAGCGTACCAGCTCCTTAGCGGTCACGGCGTTTTCCACCACAAAGCGCTTGACTGCACCAATCGCCTTTCCCCTGTGTGGGGAGAATGCGTCGGCCCAGTCGCTGCGCCCGTGCACGATGAGATCGGTCAGAAGCAGCGCGGCAATGGCGGAACTCGTCATCCCCCACTTGTGGAAGCCGGTGGCCAGTAAAAGACCGGGCAGCTCCGGCGAAAGGGCCCCCAGCAGCGGCAGTCCATCCATTGTCATGCAGTCCTGGGCAGACCAACTGTACTGCGGTTCCCCCACTTTGAAATGCTCCTGGGCAAAATCGACCAGAGCATGGTAACAACGCTCGGTGTTGGTGCATTGCCCAGTGCGGTGGCCTTCCCCGCCTACCAGTAAAAATTGATGCTCCCCAGAGCAATAGTGGCGCAGAGAACGAACCGGTTCCTCCGCATTGATGTACATGCCGTCGGGAAGGGGCTCCTCCATCGGGAAAGCCAACAGGTAGGACCTCTGCACATAAAACTGGGTGAACAATAGCGACGGCTTGTTGACGATGGGATAGAGCGTGGCGAGAATGATGTGCTTGGCGGTGGCCTTTGGGCCGCCTGCGGTGGCGGCGGTCCAGTTGCCATCCTTGTGGTCGATGGCCACAACGCGCGATTGCTCAAAGAGAGGGACATGCCGCCGCTCCAACTCCGCAATCAATCCATCCATGTAGCGCACCGGGTGGAACTGCGCCTGGTTTTGAAACCGAACGGCGGCCAATGTGGGGATGGGCAATGGAATTTGCCCCACACAGTCGGCCTGGATGCCCAAGGAGGAGGCCACACGAGCTTCCTCCTCCACTTGTTTTACCCAATCCTCCTGCTGGGTGAAGGTGTAAGCGGATTGCCGTTCCCAGGCGCAATCAATGTGCAGACTGCGAACGGTCTCCTCCACCGTCGTAATTGCCTTTTCGTTGGCGGTGGCTGCCATCTGTGCGCGTTCGTTGCCATATTGTTGTTGCAGTGTGGCATACAGCAGGTCATGCTGAGAGGTGACCTTGCCGGTGGTGCGGGCGGAGGTGCCGCCACCCAAGACATCGGCCTCTAGCACTGCCACTGGGACACCCTGCTGGGCGAGGTGCCAGGCACAGGACAATCCCGTCAGCCCACCGCCTATAATCAATGTATCGATGGTCAATTCTTCGTCAAGCTGCGGAAAGTGTCGGGTTTCCCGCCCGGCCAACCACAGCGATTCTCGCTTGTCCTCTCTCCCGTTCCGTTCATCCATCGGTTTAATCCTCTATTGTTTTCCCTAGTATTTGTTGCTGGGGACAAAAAAACACAGCACAGTGTTCAAGTGAACGCTGTGCTGTGTCGGTTGGCACAATGTCGTGTTCTCTAGGCTTGCTCCATCCCCTCAGAGAGAATAAACTGCCCACTGTACAGGTTGTAATAGAACCCCTTTTGTTCCATCAGCTCCTTATGGCTGCCGCGTTCGATGATGTGACCGCCGTCGATGACTAGGATCTCATCGGCGTCGCGGATTGTGGACAGGCGATGAGCGATGATGAAGCTGGTGCGCCCCTGTCGCAGGCGCAGCATGGCTTGCTGCAGCGACATCTCGGTGCGGGTGTCTACGGAGCTGGTTGCTTCGTCCAGGATGAGCACCGCGGGCTCCGCCAGCACCGCGCGGGCGATGGAGAGGAGCTGCCGCTGCCCCTGGCTGAAGCCGCCGCCAGCCTCATCGAGCTCGGTGTCATAGCCCTTAGGCAACCGGCGGATGAAACTGTGGGCACCGACAACACGGGCAGCCTGCTCCACTTCCTCGTTGGTGGCGGTAAGACGACCATATCGGATGTTCTCCCGCACGGTGCCACTGAAGAGATGGGTATCCTGCAGCACGATGCCAAAGGTTGGGCGCAGGGTCTCCCTTGTCCAACTGGTCAGCGGCCGGTCGTCCAACCGAATCTCCCCCCGGTCAGGGTCGTAAAAGCGCACCAGCAGGTTGACAATCGTTGTCTTTCCACTTCCCGTGGGGCCGACGAGCGCGATGGTCTTGCCGGGCGTCGCCTCCAACAAAATGTCTCGCAGCACTGGTGTGTCCTTCTGGTAGCCGAACGTCACATCTTCGAAGGTCACATGGCCCTTGGGGTTGGCAAGGGGCTGGGCGTCCGGCAGGTCGGCGGCCTCGGGTGTCACATCCATGAGCTCAAAGATGCGCTCTGCGCTGGCCTGCGCGCTCTGGATGGTGCTGTAGAGGTTGGCGATGTCGTTGAGGGGCCGGGTAAATTGCCGGGAATAGTTGATGAAGCTGGCGATGACGCCGATGGTCAGCGCGCCCTGGATGGCCAGATAGCCGCCTCCCGTCGCCACGATGATGAACCCAAGGTTGGTGACGACGTTGAGCATGGGCATGACTAGGCCCGAAAGGATCTGCGCACGATAGCCTGCCGTTTTCAACCGCTCGTTGATCTCGTCAAACTGATCGGTGACGTGGCCCTCCTTGCCAAAGGCTTTGACGACAAGTGCCCCGGTTAGCATCTCCTCCACATGGCCGTTGAGCTGTGCCAAGGTGGCTTGCTGCTCCCGGAACCGGCTTCGGGATCTCTTAGCTACCGCCTGCGATAGCATTAGTGTCAGCGGTACCGTGACCAGTGTCAACAGCGTCAAGAGCGGCGACAGGAACAACATCATCGTGAGCGCGCCAGTCAACATGAGAATGCTGGAAAAAAACTGCGTCGTGGAGGACGACAGCATGGTGCTGACGTTGTCCACATCGTTGCTGAGGCGGCTCATCAGCTCCCCGTGGGTGTGGCTGTCAAGATAGGACAGCGGGAGCGCCTGCAGTTTCTCAAAGAGTGAGCGGCGTACGATGCGCATGATGCGCTGGACGATACCGGCAATGTTCCACTCCTGCAGCCAGGAGAGCAGCGCACCAGCGCCATAGGCCACGGCCAGCGCCGCCACGATGGCATAGAGCCGGGGGAAGTTAACGCCAATGCTGGTGTCCATGGCGTCTACCGCCCGGCCAATGAGCCAGGGGCCGATGAGTCCAATTCCGCTGCTGAGCGTGGCGATTAGAAAGACAACGATGAGTTTGCGCTGCTCACTGCCAAAGAGCCTCCACAGCCGCACAATGGTGGCGCGCATGTTCTTAGGCTTCTGCCCATTGCCAGAGAAGCGGCCCCCGCCGGGCATGTTGATGCCACCGCCGCCCGGTCTTGCTGGGTTCTGCATCATCTCAGATCACCTCCTGTCCCTGGACATTGAGGCCCATCTGAGAGCGGTAAATGTCCCGGTAAATGTCGCAGGTTACCAGCAGGTCATCATGCTGGCCCTGGCTTACGATGTGGCCGTTGTCCATCACCAGGATGACGTCGGCCGACATGACGGTGTGGATGCGCTGGGCCACCAGGAGTACGGTCATGCCCTGGCAGTGTTTCTGCAGTCCCTCGCGGATGCGTCGCTCAGTTGCTATATCCACCGCCGATGTGCTGTCGTCCAGGATAAGGATGGCGGGGTTGCGCAGCAGCGCCCGGGCAATGCACAGCCGTTGCTTCTGCCCGCCGGAGAGGTTGACGCCCCCCTGCCCCAGATGGGTGGACCAGCCGTTGGGCAGGCGGTGGATGAACTCGGCGGCCTGGGCAATCTCCGCGGCCCGCTCCAGCTCCTCCATGGTGGCGTCGTCCTTGCCCCAACGCAGATTTTCCTCAATGGTACCGGTGAAGAGCATGGCCTGCTGGGGCACCAGGGCGATGCGCTCCCGCAAACCCTCCAGCGAGAAAGCGCGCACATCCTGGCCGTCCACCAGCACCGCGCCGCCCAGTGCGTCATAGAGACGAGGCACCAGCGACACCAACGTAGACTTGCCGCACCCGGTCGCGCCAATGATGGCGGCGGTCTGTCCCGGGGCGATGGAGAGCTGAATGTCCTCCAGCACCGCTGCGGCCTGGTCGGGGTAGCGGAAGATCACATCCCGCATCTCCACAGCACCGCCGGTCGGGGGCGACACGGGGCTTTCGTTGTCGGCAATGTCAGACTCGATGGCAAAGACCTGCCCGATGCGGTCAAGTGACGTCTTAGCGCGCACCCCGCTCGTGAAGAGCCAGGAGAGCATGGACATGCTTTGCAGAATCTGCAGGAAGTAGTTGACGAAGGCCACGATCGCGCCCACCGTCATGGCGCTGGAGTTCACGCGGAACCCACCAATCCAGATGACCAGCACGATGCTGCCGTTCATGATGAGCTGCATGAGCGGCTGAATGGTGGCCATGGCCCGGCCCGCACCGGTACCGATGTCGGCCAGGTTGGCGTTGGCGCGGTCAAAGCGCTCCTGTTCATAGTCAAAGCGGTTGAACACCTTGACCACACGCACACCGCTGAGGTATTCGCGCATCACGCCGTTGACGCGGTCAAGGGCACCCTGCACCTTTTGGAAGAGGGGAAAGCCGCGCCGAATGCGCAGCGTGATGAGATAGACCATGATGGGCAGTACACCCAGCAAGATGGCCGACATGCGCGCGTTCAGCAGCACGGCCATGATGATGCTGCCGATGAGCAGAAGAGGCGCGCGGATGAAGATACGCGTCAACATGAAGGAGAGGTTCTGTACCTGGGTGACATCGTTGGTGAGCCGTGTGATGAGCGTGGCCGCTCCCACCTGTTGGGTCTGCGCCTGGGAGAGGGACTGCGTCTTTCGGAAGAGATCCGCTCGGAGGTCGGTTCCCAGGTCCTGCGAGGCGCGGGCCGACAGAAAGTTACGCGTAAGCCCCGCTATGGCTCCCCCGCACGTCACCAGCAGCATAAAGAGCCCCAGATGGCCGATCGTCGTCATGTCCTTGGATGGGATGCCTTCGTCGATGATGCGTGCCGTGATCGTGGGGATGCAGAGATCGACCAGCACCTCGCATAGGAGACAGAGCCACGCCGGCAGGGCAAACTTCAGGTAATGAGGCATGTACTTCTTCAAAAAGCCCATACGTTTCTCCTTTAACCCAGCCATTTTATATGACACATTTCGCATATGCAAGACCAGACTAGACAGGAACCTTCCTATTTTTTGCACTTTCTGGAATCTTTGGGCTTTCATGGCTTGTGGGTTGCCACCCCTGCCGGTAAAATGAAAGGGAACGAACACAGGGAGGACAAGCAACATGGGCAGAATTCCGTCGGATTACCTGGAACGGTGCTACGCGGGGTGGCTGGGCAAGATCATCGGCGTCAGGCACGGTGCTCCCATTGAGGGATGGAGCTACGAAAAGATTCAGAAACTCATCGGTGAGATTGACGGCTACCTCGTAGACTACCACGACTTTGCCGCCGACGACGACTCCAACGGGCCCATGTTCTTCCTTCGGGCGCTGGAGGATTACACCCACACCCGGGCCATCACCGCCGAACAGATCGGCCTGACCTGGCTCAACTACACCCCCTATGAGCATGGCTTCTACTGGTGGGGTGGGTATGGCATTTCCACCGAGCACACGAGCTACCTCAATCTGCGGGCGGGCATCATGGCACCGCGCTCCGGGTCGGTGGAACAAAACGGCGCTGCGGTGGCTGAGCAGATCGGCGGGCAGATCTTCATCGATGCCTGGGGGCTGGTCGTGCCCAACGACCCGGCCTTGGCCGCCGAATATGCCCAGAAGGCAGCCAGCGTCGGCCACGGCGGCAACGGCGTTTACGGGGGTATGTTCATTGCCGCGGCCATCAGCGCGGCCTTCACCGCGCCCAGTATGGATAGCATCCTCGACCAAGCCCTGGCTGTCATTCCGCAGGACTGTGAATACGCCCGTGTGGTGCGCGATATCCGCTGCTACCATAGCGAGCACCCAGGCAACTGGCGCGATTGTTTCAACTACATCCATGCCAACTGGGGCTATGACCGCTATTCCGGTGCCTGTCACATCATCCCGAACTCCGCCGTCATCGTCATGAGCCTGCTCTATGGCGCGGGGGACTTCAGTCGCTCCATCAACATCTGCAACATGGCTGGCTGGGACACGGACTGCAACGTGGCCAACGTTGGGTCCATCGTGGGTACCTTTGTGGGCCTTGCTGGCATTGACTACGACCGGTGGCGCAAGCCCATCAACGACTTCCTGGTGGCCTCCAGCGTTGTCGGGTGTCTGAACATCATGGACCTGCCCGGCAATGTGCGCACCATCGCCCGCCTGGCCTACAAGATCGCTGAGGAAGCCTGGGACTCCCGGTGGGAGGCCTTCCTGGGGGCGGATGCCGCCCGGTTCTCCTTTGAGCTGCCCGGCAGCACCCAGGCTTTCCGCATGGAGGGAACCCGTGAAATGCTGCTGCGGCACGAGGACGCCAACGCGCACACCGGCCAAGGCTGCCTCCGCGCGCTCTATCGCAATGCCGACAGCGGGCAGGACCTGCGCCTCTATCACCGCACCCACTATCGCCCGCAGCACTTCCACGACAGCCGCTACGATCCGGCTTTCTCCCCCATCCTCTACCCCGGGCAGACCGTCACCGCCTGGGTAATGCCGGGATCGGGTGTGCGGGTGCGCGCCTGCCTCTACAGCTGGGATAGCAACGGTGACCGGCGCGTCACCGGCGAGGCGGTGGAGTTGCCTGCGGGCCAGTGGACCCGCCTGACGCTAGAAGTTCCTGCGGCATCGGGCGCCTGCCTGGAGGAAGCGGGCATTCTGGCAACGGTGCTCCCCGGTTCTGACCCGGATGTAGTGGTGTATCTGGACGACATGACCTTTGGCGGCAAGCCGGACTATACGCTGGATTTCGCCCGGGAGCGGGTGGAGGTCTGGAATGGTGGGCACAAAGAAATCAGCCAGATGACCCGGCTCAAGGGCATCTGGGAGATGGACGGCGGGTGGCTCTCCGGTAGCGCGGCGGACTTTGGTGAGGCCTACACCGGCGACATTGCCTGGGGTGACGTGGCCATCCGCTGCACGCTGCAACGAAAGACCGATGGACTCGTTGGATTCGTGTTCCGGGTGCAAGGTGCCATCCGCAGCTATTCGGTGGCCGTTGCTGATGGGCAGCTGCTGCTGCAGAAGAACGACAACGGCTATCGTACACTGGCGTCTATACCCTATTCCCTGCCCATTGATGAAACGCATACCTTTACCGTGAGCGCCATCGGCAATGAGCTCATCGTGCTGGAGGGGGACAACACCCTGCTGCGCTACCGGGACGAAGACGCGCCCTACCTCGCCGGCATGGTGGGCCTGCGGGTGGAACAGGGTGGTCACGCCCACTTCCAGTCCATTCAGGTGAAGGGAATCTAAGCCAAAGAGAAACCGCGCATCCAGCCAAAGTGTTGGGTGCGCGGTTTTGCATGCCGTTCGACTGTCAAGGCCCTTTCTCTGATTGACAGGAGCGGCACTGTCCATTAAAATTACTTTGTTATCCTGCTCCCGTAGCTCAGTAGGATAGAGCAGCGGTTTCCTAAACCGGAGGTCGCACGTTCGAATCGTGTCGGGAGCGCCAACCGGCAGTGCCGGCAGCCCATATCGCGCACACAGAAATGTGGGCGCGATATTTTTATACCAGAGCCAGCACTGCATCCGCCTCTGTGGTGCTCAGAAAGCGGCCTGTAGTGTGAACATTAATCCTTAGGCCCACTACCGCTTGTTCGCTTTGAAGGGCACCACATCGCACGTTTCCTGGTAGAAGCGCAGCATCCGGTCTTTGAGCTCAGCCAGTATACCCGCACACGCGGGGTCATCCACCCGGTTTACAAGCTCCGACGGGTCGTTCACCAGGTCATAGAGTTCGTCCTGCTCAGAGAGCCGCCTTACATACTTCCAGTGCTTGGTGCGGCACATCGTGGCCTTGGTGTGGGCTTTGTCGTCAAACACCTGCACTCGCAGCCGGGGATAATAGAGCGTGCTTTCGGGCGGGTTGGGCAGGGATTGGCGCTCCGAACAGTGATCCTCCTCTGCCAGCCGGCCACCCTCGCAGAACACCGCGTCACGATGCTCCGCAGTCTCCCCGGTGATGAGCGGCCCCAGCGACCAGCCGAAATGGGTGTAATCCGGCTCAATCCCCGCCCACTGCTGGGCGGTGGCGCATACATCGATGAGCTCCACCAGCGCATCGCGAACGCCCGGTTCCCCAGCTACCCAAGCCGGTGGTTTCACGATCAATGGCACGCGGGTTAGGCAATCCTCAAACGTGTTTTGGGTCTTCTCCACCAGGGAATAGTCGCCGGTGAAGTCGCCGTGGTCTGCAAAGAAGAACAATCCCGTGTCGTCGTAGCAGCCACTCTGTCGCAGTGCCTCCAGCATCAACCCCAGTTGTGCATCCACACGCGCGCACATGGCGTAATATACCGCCCTGAGCTCTGTAAAACGTTCCTCGGACCAGTTTTGCAGGCGCTGTCCCTCCCAAATGCCGCGCAGGATGGAGGGCTTCCCCTCCCACTCCGGCGTGGGGATGCGTGGCGGCAATTTGCTCCGGTCGATCCTGTCGTAATACGGATCCTCCACGCCATAGGGTGGGTGCGGACACCCCAGTGGCAGATAAAGGCAGAACGGCTGATCGGCCGGTGCGTTGCGGATGAACTCCACCGCCCCGCGCACCATGGCCCAGTCGTTGTCCACATACTCCGTTTCCCCCGCTGGTGGCTGGCACCGCCCGGCAAAGAAGGAGTAGTAGTTGTCTCCCTGCGAGTTTCCCCGCCAACCGTCGCTGGCGTGCAGGTTGGAGCCAGGCGTGAGGACGCAGTCTGGCTTGTATTTGACGTTGCAATAGTCTTCAAAGCCATTCTCGGCAGGCACCAAGTCGTTCTTGCCGCCCCACCACACAAAATACCCGCTGTCTTTGAGTTGCTTCAGCAGCACAGGCTCATCCTTGCTCATCATATGGTACATGGTGCGGTGACCACGCACATGGGGGTACCAGCCGCTCATAAACGAGCAGCGGCTGGGGGTGCACACCGGATTTTGGCAGAAAGCCGAACGGAAGGACACAGCGTTCGTCCGCACCAACTCATCCAGGTTTGGTGTCACCGCGGCGGGGTTCCCCAAGTGCCCCAAAACGTCGCCGCGCCATTGGTCGGGGTTGAAAAGAATGAGATTGGGCCGCTTCTTCGTCTGTTCCATGGTGCCTCCCCTGTCAACTGCCGACATTGACCCTTTGCTAGAGCCATTGTCCAACTCTGGATGCCGTCTTCAACAAAATTCGCGGCGAACGCCCGTGATCCTTCCACGCGACTGAACTATCCGTGGAAGATTCGCCGTCGTATGCCAGGGTGCCGTACTGCTCACCTCCACGCGCTGAGCGTTTTGATAAACAACAGGATTCCAAGGAACCGAGGAAGATGAGGAATGCACCCTGCCCAACACCATTTTCCCTGTTGCAATTTCATTTCAAGCTTGCTATAATACCACTTGCCCATTGAGGGCAACGACTGGGTGTAGCGCAGTTTGGTAGCGTGCTTGAATGGGGTTCAAGAGGTCGCAGGTTCAACTCCTGTCACCCAGACCAAAAACCGCATGGATGTAGAGTCCATGCGGTTTTGCTATGTTGGGATGAACACTGGGAAACCGTCCGGCTTGCCGGGAAAGCAGGTAGTGACCGGTGACATACTGCAATTCAAATCAAGCGCGGCGAAAAGCAAGTTGCTATACTGCCTATTGAAGGGAGGTGTCTCTGTGTCGGCTCAGACTTTACAATCCATGGTCACTTGGGTTCATTGCAATGCGCTCGAAAACCCGACACTGGAGGACATCTCCAAACACCTTGGCTACTCGCCTTTCTATTGCTCCACACAGTTCAAGGGGTATGTAGGCACAACCATCAGAAGGTACATTGCGCAAGTCAAACTGGAAGCTGCGGCGGATCTGCTGCGAAACACCAATGGCCGGGTTGTTGATATCGCATTGCACTGTGGTTACTCCTCCCATGAGGCATTGACACGGGCCTTCGCAGCGAAGTATGCCTGCTCACCGATGGAGTATAGACAACGACACCAAGAACGAAAGGTCATGTTATGAAAGATAGCATCTCTGAAACTTTGAAACGGTATCGGTCTCAAGGTTTTTCCGTTCCCCCCAAAAGGATCATTAAAACCCCCAAACAGATTGACGGCATTCGTGCGAGCTGCCAGGTGAATATCGCCATGCTGGACTATATTGCCGGGCAGATTGCCGATGGCATTACGACTGGTGACATCGACCGCCTCATCCATGAAAAAACACTGGCGCTCGGGGGGGTACCTGCCACCCTTGGGTTCCACGGATATCCGCGCAGCGTGTGTGTTTCGGTCAACAACGAGGTCTGCCACGGCATTCCGGACGACAAACGGATGCTGAGAAACGGTGACATCTTCAACATCGATGTATCCACCATCTTCAATGGGTACTTCTCCGATTCATCCCGCATGTTCAGCCTTGGGAAGGTACATGCCGAGAAACAGCGGCTTGTACAGGTGGCGAAAGAGTGCATGAATGCTGGCATAGAACAGGTGCGTCCATGGGTTCCGATCGGGGATGTAGGTGCGGCGGTGAACGAGCATGCCGTTCGCAATGGGTATTCCGTCGTACGCGAGATTGGTGGTCACGGGGTTGGCTGTGAATTCCACGAGGATCCCTTCGTCAGCTACGTATCAAGAAAGGGTACCGGAATGCTGATGGCCCCCGGGATGATATTTACGGTGGAACCCATGGTGAACATGCAGTCGCCGGAGGTATATGAGGATCGGAACAACGGCTGGACGATCTACACGGCGGATGGCAAGCCTTCCGCACAATGGGAAAGCATGGTGCTGGTTACCGAGGATGGCTGCGAAGTCCTCGCGTATTGAGGTGTCAAAATCTCTTGTCATAGGAATTGTTAAGAAAACAGAACTCAGGTTTTGAGCCAAAATCACTTGTACAGTAGCGTCACATTGACATTTCACCCCTCCATCATCGGGAAAACTGGCGCCTAAATTTATCGAGCTCTTTTTTATGTTCCTGAGCCGCCTCCTGGTAAATCTCGTTGAATCTCCGTTCCGACATGCAATGAGGACACTGTCTGAATTTTTTCAGAGAATGGACGATCCTCAGTTGTCGCACCGCATGCTCCGGGCCGACAATCCAACCCAGGTCTTCGGCATTGTCCGGGCAAACCGGGCAGCTATACTCGTGGCAAAGAATGGTTTCGTCAGGCAGTTCCTGCCGCAGATAGTGTCGTTGCTCCGGTGGTTCGTACCCAGCGTCCCGGTAGAGCTTCGCCACATAATCCGGGAAACAGTGCGGGCAGACCTGCATGTTTGGGTACTCCACTTGGCCGGGGTATTTGGCAGCCACCGCATCGGAAAAGTCAAAGATGGAGGTGCGATATCCGAAATCCACGGCCCCTTTCCGTGTGTAGTGGGGGCAGCCATAGAGGTGAAGCATGTGCTTGTCAGTTTTTTTGCCCCTGTCCTGAACCAATGCTGCACCCAACACGTACCGCTTAAACGCACCCCCGGATTGTTTGCTGCTCACGATGGCATCAGCGAAAGACTCTTCCACACTTTGACGCAAGCAACCCGGACAGGGCATTGCTGAGCTTTGGACGGTTCTGGCAGCCTGAATGCCGACGTGCACATTAGCATACACCCCAAGTCTCTGCACCGTGCTCCGGAATTGACACGCCTGGGTGCCCCGGTGCATCAGGTAAGTGGAATACACCTTGCCATCCTGACAATACTGGGTGGCAACGGTGTCCAGATAGTAGGTCATCTCGGCGTTGCGCTGCGCCATCGCGGCGTGAAACATGGTGTTGCGAAAGGTATTGTCAAATGAATCGCCCATATTACCTCCAGGGTGTGGTTGGCATGTGGAGCATCTGCTTTTTGTGTATCCTAACCTATCTTGTCGAAATGGTCAAGGCATGCCTGCTACGGTGTGCGGTTGGGCCCCAAACGGCGGCGTCTGCAGACAAGGACACAACGAACATGCAAAGCCACGCAGCCTCTACTTTGCAACTCCGGTGATTCACCTTTTGCCATCCCTGTCCCCACTTTTCGCGTCTTCTTTCCTTCGATCCGCCTTCGTGTGCTGTTTCGTGCGCCATCGGGTTGTTGTATAATGAAAGCGCTGGAAATTCACACCACCGGCACTGGTGCCGAAAGGAGCAACCGTGGTCAATTATAGGCTTCGCGCCTGGTCCATCACCAAGGAGATCGAACTCAATGCCTTGGCCCAGCAGACGGGGCTTGCCCGGCGGATTACCTGGGAGGAGCCGCTGACGCTGGACAGCGCCCTGCTGCGGCAGTGCTGTGCCATTGAGGCCGCACCGGACACCCGGGTGTTCCTCTTTGCCTTCGGCTCCGTCGTGTTGGTGAACGGAGACGATCTCTGGATGCCAACGATTCTGCGGTTTCTGGCAGACAACAAGCTGTGCCAGCCGGCAGCGGACTGGCGTAAGTACACCGACGATTTCCTGCTGGAAGAAGGCAGCGGAGAGGCGGCCGCCTATGGGGACGACCGTGCCGCCTTCCCTACGGTGGAGCCTTACCACCTGGAGCTGACTGCCGTGGTACTGGCCAAAACCGTGGCTTTGGAGCGCAACGAGGCACAGCTGGAACGCATACTGGAGACGGCGGAGGGCATCTTGGACCGGCTGGACACGGGCCGCACCCGAATGGGGCAGAAGAAGCTGTCCTCCCTGACGGCACGGGTGCTGCGCCATGAGTACGACTCCATCAGCTACACGCTCATTTTGGACAAGCCTGATGTGACTTGGGTCTATCCCGACGCCTGGGAGTATTACGAGAAGCTTTCCGAGGTGTTTGAACTCTCCGACCGGTACGAGACCATCCGGCAGAAAACCGAGACCCTGCGGCACATCATTGACGGGTTCACCGTCATTAATCACTCGGTACGCGGCATGTTTGTGGAGTGGGTCATCGTGCTGCTGATTCTGGCGGAGATCGTGCTGATGGTGCTGGAGTACCTGAAATGAGTGAACCGCAACGCCACTTCACAGCCATTCGCCTGGGGTTGCCAGAGTGGGCGCTGGCCCAGCGGCTGGGGTTGGCCACTCCCCTGCCTGCCAAGGCCGCCCTGCCAGACGAGGTATTGGCGCGGTTGAGCAAGCATTCGGGCGCGGGGCGCCGCGGGTGGCTCTGCTTTCGTTCCATCTTGGTGCTGTATGGCATGGACGACGCACAGGAAAGGGAACTGCTGCGCAGCTTGCAGGCGGAGGACGGCGCGTGGACGCCGTATTATGAGCGGGTAGACTCGAATGAGGACTGGAACGACCCAGAGCCGGTTTTCAACGCGTTGGCAAGGCATCTTCACCTGCAGTGGCTGGCCGGGCAGGTGAACGACCAGCTGGACGAGGCCGATGTACTGCTGGAACAATTGCGCCGAGGCAGGCTGCACTATCGCTCCCGCCGGTTGCGGCGGTTGGTGGCCCGGGTGTTGCGCTTGGAGCATGGGCTGACCACTATTGCCAGCCTGTCCGCCCACACCACTGCCAGGCACAGGGCGACGGAGCAGATCTGGGCGCAGCACTTTGAGCTGGACAGCCGACAGGCAGCGGTCTCTGAAAAACTGGCGACGCTCAACGCCATCGTCCGCTCCTACATGGCGCTGGGCGACGCGGGCAACGAGCGACGGCTCATTGGCTTTGAGGTCATCCTGCTGGCGCTTTTCCCGCTGTTTGCTCTGGGCAATGTGGCCCACTGGAACTGGATGGATGTTACGGCGCAATGGCTCAACGATCTGCTGCGCCTGTTTCAATGAACAACAAACGAAGGATGGTACAAAGCATGACGCCACGGGAGCGATTCAACCGCGCACTGAACTTTGAGCCCGCCCAGGGGCGTCTGCCCCTGGTGGAGTGGGCCCCCTGGTGGGACAAGACCATGGCCCGCTGGCAAAGCGAGGGTCTGCCGGTGATGGAGTTTCTGCCTTCCCTGCAGTACTTTGGCCTGGATCCACTGATGATGATCTCTGCCCCGGGAGCTTCGGCCCGGGTGCCGCAGCCGGCAACGCACGGCGGGGCGATCATCAAGGACGAGGGTGATTATGAGCGTCTGCTGCCCCTCCTCTATTGTGACAGCCTCATCGATGACGCGTTGGCGCAGGCCCGCGCCTGGAAACCGCTGCACGACAACGGAGACATCATTCTGCGGGTGTGGCTGGATGGTTTCTTTTGGTTCCCGCGCACGCTCTTTGGCATCGAGCCCCATCTCTATGCCTTCTACGACTACCCCGAGCTCATGCACCGCATCAACAGCGATCTGGCAAACTATAATCGTCGTGCGATGGAGGCCATCTGCATGGTGCTGACACCGGATATGGTCGGCTTTGCCGAGGACATGAGCTACAACCACGGACCCATGCTCTCCCGCGCGCTGTTCAACGAATTCCTGCTGCCCTACTATCAACAGGTCAACCCGGTCATCCGCGCCCATGGCAGTCGCATCCTCATCGATAGCGACGGCGACATCAGCACCATGATCCCCTGGATGATGGACGCCGGCATCGAGGGCGTCTATCCGCTGGAGCGGCAGGCCGGCGTGGATCTCAACGCCATCCGCGCGCAATACCCGCGGTTCCTCATGCTGGGTGGCTACGACAAGATGGTGATGCACCGCGGCGAGGCGGCCATGCGGGCGGAGTTTGAGCGGCTACTCCCGGTCATGCGCTCCGGCGGCTATATCGCGTCGGTAGACCACCAGACGCCGCCCGGCGTATCGCTGGAGGACTATCGCCTGTATTTGAGGTTGTTTCAGGAATACGCGGAGAAGGCTGCACAATGAGCGGAATGGGAACAGGAGACGCTTTCGGTATCGTTGCCTATCCGTTTCTGGCGGTGTATCTGCTGGCGAGGCTCTTGGCCGGGCCGGCTGACGCCAACCGCTGGCCCGAGGCACTGCGCGGCTACCGCACGCCACCGGCGGTTGCCATTGTCCTCTTTGCCTCCGGCGAACGCACACGGAGTACCCTGTGGGGCTACCTCCTGCAGGGCGGCAACTTTGCTGTGCTGGCGGCGGGCATCGTGGTGCGCGGGCTGGGCGTCGAGCTCCCTTTCCTACCCTTTGCGGCGGCTTACCTGACACTGACCGTACTCTGCGTGGCAGGCTACTCGTTGGAACACTGGCTGGGGCGGCGTAAAGGCGATCAAGCGGGGAAGAGCTGACGCATCTCGATCCCCCACGGCGTCTTGCCGGTATCGAGCAATGCATAGGTGCCGCTGTACCGCAGGCTGCCGGGGTTGAGTAAAATGAGATCCCCTTGCCGATCCAGCAGGGGTTGGTGGGTGTGGCCAAAACAGAGCAGCGCGGCCTGCACCTCTCGGCCACGAGCCCAAAGTCGGTAAAGCGTATGCTTGGCGTCCAGCAGGTGGCCGTGGCACAGGTAGAGCGTCCCACCATCCAGCGGCACCAAGCGGTCAGCGGGCTCCAGCGAAGCGATGTCGCAGTTGCCCCTCACCCGCAGAATCTCGCCCCCGTAGGGTGTTTCCAGATTGTCGCAGTCCCGTTCCCCATCGCCCAGGTGCAGAAGCATGTCTGTATGCCCGACCTGCCGCAGCGCTTCCGCCAGCAGGTCAGCACGCCCATGGGTGTCAGACACAACGACGATTCTCATATGCTTATTCCCGCTCCAGCTTGGCAAGAAGTCCTTCCAGTGCCCGCTTGCGGTGGCTGATGGCGTTCTTCTCGTCGTCGGTCAGCTCCGCCATGGTTCGCTCACTGCCGGCAGGAATGAAATAGGGGTCATACCCAAAGCCCCTTGTGCCCTTCGGCTCAAAGCCAATCTGCCCCTCGCAGAGTCCCTCGGCGGTCAGCACCTCACCACCCGGCCCAGCCAGCGCGATGACGCAGGCGTAGTGGGCGGAGCGATCCTCCTTGCCAGCCAACTCAAGGATGAGCTTGTCATTGTTGGCCTGGTCATCCTTCTCCAGGCCGCTGTACCGCGCCGACCACACCCCGGGCGCGCCACCCAACGCGTCAGCGCAGATGCCCGAATCGTCAGCCAACGCCCAGCAACCGGTGGCCTGTGCCACGGCACGAGCCTTCAACACGGCGTTCTCCTCAAAGGTTTGGCCGGTCTCCTCCACTTCCAGCTCCAGCCCTGCCTCCCCCATCGTCACGATGTCGCCGAAGCGATCCCCAAGAATGGCACGGATCTCCCGCACCTTGTGTTGGTTGTTGGTGGCCAGCACCAGCCGTTCCTCACGCCTCATGGAGATAGTTGGCCCCCTTCAGTACCCTTTTCTGCGCGGCAATGAGCCGACGGATGCCCTGTCCAGCCAGCTTCAGCATAGCGTCCAGCTCCGCCTTGGTGAACGCGCCGTCCTCGGCTGTGCCCTGCACCTCTGAAAAGGCACCTGCGTCGGTCATCACCACGTTCATATCCACCTGTGCCCGGGAATCCTCCTGGTAGCAGAGATCCAGAAGCAATTCGCCATCCACCACGCCAACCGACACCGCGGCCATATGGCCAGTCAACGGGGAACGCTCCAAACGGCCCTCGCGCAGCCACCGATCCACGGCCAGCGCCAACGCCACATATGCCCCGGTGATGGAGGCCGTGCGTGTGCCACCGTCGGCCTCAATGACGTCACAATCCAGCCAGATGGTGCGCTCGCCCAGGGCGGCGAAGTCAATGACCGTGCGCAGCGACCGGCCAATGAGGCGGCGGATCTCCATGGTGCGGCCATCGGGCTTGCCGCCTTCCCGCGCCTTGCGGGTGTTGGTGGAGGCGGGCAGCATCCCGTATTCAGCAGTCAGCCATCCTTCGCCGCTCTGTGCGCGGAAGGGCGGTACCTTGTCTTCCAGCACTGCGGTACAGATGACGCGGGTATGGCCCCACTCAATGAGGACCGAACCGGCGGCACTGCCGATGAAATGGGGTGTGAGCTTCAAGGGACGAAGCCCATTATTCTGTCTGCCATCGATGCGCATGTTTATTCCTCCGTCATTTGGCTTGATTATACCGTATTTGGGGCCATGCGCAAACGGCCCCTGGGCAAAAAGAAAAACGGACGTCGAAATGACGTCCGTCCAGCGGCCGAAGGCCGGACTTATTCTTTTTCGTCTGTGGCGGGTTCCTGTGACGCGGCAGCATCGGCATCGTTGCGGCGCACGCGGTAACCGCGCCGCTCGTTCATCACCTTTACAAGGTTGATGAGGATCTCCTGCTGGTTGGGCGTCAGCGACAGGATGCCCTTAAACAGCGTCTCGTGACGCAGCGGGATGGGCTTGGACTCGCCGGAGAAAAACTCAGCCAACGTCACGTCCAGCGCGCGGCAGATCTTGCTCAGCGTGTAGACCGTGGGCGACTTCATACCGTTCTCAACGGCGCTGATGGTGGACTGGCTGATACCAGCACGACGTGCCAACGCATTGCCGCTGATGTTGCGCTCTACTCTCAATTGGTAGATTCTCTTTCCCACTTCCATAGTATTCTACTCCTCCTAAGATTTTTGTCGAATACAACCTGATGCTGTACAGCTATACTATAACATTATTCAATTCATTGTACAATCTCATAATGCAACTTTTTGGCTGTATTTTAGCATTATGATTTCCCCATGTACACCGGCTGGGGAAGGCGTGATTCCTTCCCTTTTGGCAATTCGATTCCAAACGTTACAAAAGAATACCGCTTTTCTGGGTATTCACGCAAAATCAATGAATGTTCAAGATGCGGAATCGAACGGTGTTGATTATAACACAACAAAAGACTGTCGCATAGTGTCTAAATTTGTCGTTTGAAATGATTTGGCATTTTTTTTGCAATTGGATTTCAGGAAGGCCCGTAACGCGAATGCCTGTAATGAACAATGCTTTGACTTGATTATTCGCCAATGCTAGAATGGAGGCAATACAGATGGGGAGGGAACACCATGAACAACATCCCTGAGGTAAAACTTGGGATTGTAGCCGTCAGCCGAGACTGCTTTCCGGCTAAGCTTTCGGAACAGCGCAGACGGGCTGTTGTGGCCGCTTGCCAGGGCGAGGGTATTGACATCTACGAAGCCAACACCATAGTGGAAAACGAAAGGGACGCGTTGCGCGCCCTGGACGAGGTGAAGCAGGCCGGCGTAAATGCGCTGGTCGTCTACCTGGGTAACTTCGGTCCTGAAGGCCCTGAAACCCTGCTGGCCCAGAAGTTTGGCACGCCCGTCATGTTTGCCGCCGCAGCTGAGGAAACCGGCGAGGATCTCGTCGGCGGCCGTGGCGATGCCTATTGCGGCATGCTCAACGCCTCTTACAACATCGGCCTTCGCGGTCTCAAGGTGCACATCCCTGAGTACCCCGTGGGCGACGCCAAAGCCATCGCGCGGATGATCGGCGAATTTGTGCCGGTCTCTCGCATCATCCTGGGTCTGAAGGGCCTGAAGATCATGACCTTTGGTCCCCGCCCCTTTGACTTCCTGGCCTGCAACGCGCCGATCAAGCCCCTGTTCGACCTGGGTGTGGAGATTCAGGAGAACTCTGAGCTCGATATGTTCGCCAGCTTCAACGAGCATGCCGGTGACAGCCGCATTGAAGCGGTGATGGCGGACATGAAGGCGGAACTGGGCACCGGCAACAAGATGCCTGGCATCCTGCCAAAGCTTGCGCAGTTTGAACTGACGCTGCTGGACTGGGCTGAAAAGAACCTCGGTGCGTCCCAATATGTCGCCATGGCCAACAAGTGCTGGCCCGCTTTCCAGACACAGTTCGGCTTTGTCCCCTGCTACGTCAACTCCCGGCTCATGAGCCGCCTCATCCCGGTGGCCTGCGAGGTGGACATCTACGGCGCACTGAGCGAGTACATGATCGCCTGCGCTACTGGCAAGCCCGCAACGCTCTTGGACATCAACAACACGGTGCCGTCGGACATGTACCGCAGCGAGGTGCAGGGCAAGTACGATTACACCAACCAGGAGCTGTTCATGGGCTTCCACTGCGGCAACACGCCGGCCTGCTATGTGCGTAAGCCGGAGATGAAGTATCAGCTCATTATGCACCGCGCGCTGGAGCCGGATAAGGAGCCTGACATTTCCCGCGGGACGCTGGAGGGCGACCTGATCCCCGGCGGCATCACGTTCTTCCGCCTGCAGGGCACGGCCGACGCCAAGCTCAGAAGTTACATTGCACACGGCGAAGTGCTGCCCACTGAGACCCGCAGCTTTGGCGGCATCGGCGTCTTTGCCATCCCGGAGATGGCGCGTTTCTACCGCCATGTGCTCATTGAGAAGCGCTATCCCCACCATGGTGGCGTGGCGTTTGAGCAGATCGGTCGCACGCTCTTCTCGGCCCTGCGGATGCTGGGTGTGGAGGAAATCGACCACAACCGCCCGAAGAGCCTGCCCTACCCCACTGAAAATCCATTCTGAGGAGAGTTTCCATGGCCACCGCCGCCCTGATCGCCATGTCCGTCGCAATGCTCTGTTCCGTTGCAGCCATCGTGGTGCTGGCGCTGCAGATTCGCCGCGTTGGCGCCTCCCAAAGCTGGCAGCGCATCGCAATTATCGCGTGCGTCGGGTTCTTCATCGTCGGGGCTGGCAATCTGGTGCTGTTGATGCTCTACCTGCGCTGAACCAGGAAGCAAAGTGAACCCAGGGACGACCGGACAAACGGTCGTCCCTTTCCTTTGACGCAAAGGGGGCATTGTGCGTCAAGAACCTGTTCCGTTCGTTTGTTATGCTGGGAACCAGGAGGTGCATGATATGCAAGCATGGGAATCCATCCAAAACACGGTCCAATGGATCGAGGAAAACCTGCCGGAACGGATCGAAATCGACAAATTGGCCGGTATCGCTCACCTGTCCCCGTTTTACTATCAGCGGCTCTTCAACCGACTGGTAGGCAAACCGGTGATGGAGTATGCGCGGCTGCGCCGGTTGGCCAACGCTGCTGACCACCTGGCTCACAACCACCGGCGCATTGTGGATGTGGCATTGGACTACGGCTTTGAGAACCATGAAACCTTTACGCGGGCCTTCAAGGACGCCTATGGCCTCACGCCTGAGGAATACCGTGCCGCGCCAAGGCAGCTCTCCCATTTCCTGATGCCCGATCTCTCCCTCAAATACGTCCTCGTCGACGAGAACGTACCATTGCAGGCAGATGGCATCGTGCTGGAGATGCGGCGGGCAACGCTGTCAGCGCCTCGGCTGTTCACAGGGTTCACCGTGCAGAACCCCATGGCCGACACGCCGGGGATCGATTTCCTAGGCGAGCTTTGGAACCGATTCCATAGCAAAAAGGAAAAGGTTGCTGGGCTTCTGTCCGGCGGCAACGAGCTGGGGGCCGCCTATGCCGGCCAAGCCGAGGGCTGCTTCACCTACTTCGCGGGGGCGGAGGTCAGCGCACAGGCCGAGCAACAGGACTTTGTCCACTGGACACTGCCAGCCGGGGCCTATGTGGTGTGTGCCTTCGAGGCCGAGAACTTTTACCAACTCGCGACAAACGCGCTGAACAAGGCAAACAACTATCTCTTCGGCGTGTGGCTGCCAAACCACGGTGTAACCATCGAGCCTTTTGTGGCGGAACTCTACGGCGACACTTCACCGGAGGGCACAGCGATGGAACTGTGGGTGAAGGAGAAAACTGCAACCTGAGAAAAGCGCAGATCATACCTTTCCGTAAAACAACTCCGTCTGATAAGCAAACTCCACCACGCCAGACCGGGCATGGGCGGCAAAAAGCCGTTCCAGCCCGGTTTTCAGCGCATCGTACCCCTCGCTGCCGGGGCGTGGCGCATGGGAGGACGACAACGCCCGGGCGAGGAGCCCCACCCCATCCAACCGATGCACATAGGGGAAGCGACGCACCTGCAATGTGCCGGGTTGAAAGAAGTCACCCAGGGCATCGGCGTCCAGCGTTCGCGCGTCCACCGTGCGTTTTGGGTCCATGGCGAAATGAATACGCTCATACTCCCCCATAAAGGCACTGGCACCCCCATCCATCCGGTTGTAGATGATGAGGCACAGGCCGCCGGGTCGCAAAATCCTCGCGAACTCCACCCGGCACAGTGACCGGTTAAACCAGTGGAAGGACTGAGCACAGGTGACGAAATCCACGCTGTTGTCTGGCAGTGTGGTTTGTTCTGCGGTGCCATCCACCGGGTGGAACCCGGCAAACCCGCCGAGTGCCAATCGAGCGGCGGCCGCCATTTCACCATTTGGCTCCACGGCATACACTGTGCTGCCACGCGACAGCAACAGCTGACTGAACAAGCCGGTGCCTGCGCCGATGTCAGCAAAGACCGAGGCGGGCGCCGCACCCAGTTCGCCATACAGGCAGTCCACCAAAGCCTCCGGGTAGCTCGGCCTGGCCTTTGCGTAGTGCCCGGCATGGTCGGTGAAACGCTCAGTGTTTCCCATGGGTCTCCCACTCTCCTCCGCACAAAAAAGCGGCCCCGCAGGGCCGCCAGAAAATCAGTCTGGGAACGCACGCATCAGGTCGTCAAAGGTATCCCGTCGGCGGATGAGCCGGTCGCTGCCATCCAGACCAATCAATACCTCAGCCGGGCGCAGGCGATGGTTGTAGTTGGAGGCCATTGAATAGCCATAAGCACCGGCATCCATGACGCCGAGGATATCCCCCAACTCAACGAAGGGTAGGGTACGCTCCTGGGCAAGCTTGTCGCCACTCTCGCAGATGTTGCCCACTACCGTCACCGTGCGGCGGCCATTGTCGGTCAACCGTCCATTGCGGTAAACCTCAATGTCGTGGTGCGAATCGTACATGACCGGGCGCTGCAGCACGTTGAACCCCAAGTCGGTGCCCACGTAGTAAATATCGTTGTTCTCCTTGATGGAATGGACGGTGCCCAAAAGAACACAGCTTTCCGCCACGATGTAGCGCCCCGGCTCGGTCTTAAACTTCATGGCTCGCTTGCCATACCGCTCCTGGAAGGTGGTGATGGCGTTGCCCAGCCGTTCGGCAAAGGGTGCCAGATCCAGCGACCGCTCGCCATCCTGCTTGCGGTAAGGGATGCCGAAACCGCCGCCCATGTCCACAAACTCCAGATCCGGGAAGCGCATGGCGAGCTCCAGCAGGGCCTCGCAGCTGGCGACGTAGGCGCTCTCCTCCATAAAGAGCGAGCCGATGTGCTGGTTGATGCCGCACAGCTTCAGGTTGTAGCGGCGCAGAATCGCCTCCACCTCGTCGGCCTTGTCATCGTTAATACCGAATTTGGTTTTTTTGCCGGCGGTCACAACCTTCTCGTGGTGGCCCGCGCCATAGCCGGTGTTAAAGCGCACGGCGACCTTGCGACCGGGGAAGCGCTGTCCAAACGTCTCCAGCTGAGCGAGGGAATCAACGCTGACGGTGATGCACCGCTCCACGGCGTAGGCCATTTCATCCACCGAGACATTGTTGCAGACAAACAGAATCTCGTCCGGCTGGAACCCCGCCGCCAGCAGCACGTGAATCTCGCCAGGGGACATGGCGTCGGCTTCCAGCCCTTCCTCATGCACAATCTTTAAGAGATGCAGATTGGAGTTGGCCTTGATGGAGTAGTCCGCCGTGAACCCGGCCATGGGAACCAGGTTCTTCATGTCCTGGCAGCGCTTTCGCAGTATGGCCTCGTTGTACACATACAGGGGGCTGCCGTACTTTTCCAGCAGTGCCTGCGGGTCGGTGTGGCCATAAAAGTCCGTCTGCGCGGTGAAAAAGCGCTTCGTCATGGGGAATCCTCCAGTGGTTTCACGAATTTGATTCACGCTACCACAACCGACAAACCCTGTCAACGGCTGGATCCAAAAACGATAAAAACCGCCGCATAGTGGTGGAAAAACAGCGAACACTGACATTGGGGGTGCGAACCGATGAGCATGAGAGACCTGATACATGACGGCGTCAACACAAACCGGAAGCGCAGAATGCTGCGTGACACCAAACGTCTTTCAAAGGGGTATTTCAAGTTCAACCCGGGCAACTCCAAGTAACCGAAAAGGCAGCGAAAGCTGCCTTTTCATCTGTGCGGTCTACACCCATCAAAGGAAGGGAATGACGTCCCTGAGTGCATCGATTGCCTCTCGCTCGTGGGTTTTGCACCCGTCGACGATCCCATGGAGTTTTTCCCTAGTCGTGGGCTCAAAAAGCATCTCCTCGTCAATGGTGTCGCCGCCTTGCTTGAGGCCCACCGCTTTGATGTAATCATACATGAGATCGTGGATGCGGAAAAACGCGGCGCTGGCACTTTCCAGCTGCTGCTGCACACCCTCGGGTGCAAACTCCTTGGCCTGGCGGATGAAATGGGCGGCAAAGAATCTGCGCTCCGCAAAGTCACACCACAGGGGATCGATGATCTCCTTCACTTTGGCCAGGATGGCACCCTCATCTGCGGCATCGCTAGGCAAAGTGCCCCATGTGCCGGGCACCCGGCCCGTGCGGCGGACTTGCTCCATAGCCTGCTCGCGGCTCAGGCGCAGGAATCGCTTCCACTCCTCGTAGAAGGTCTCGTTTTTCATGCCTCCCTCGCTCCAAAGGTCGTCATACGCACCCTTCAACCCGGTGACGTAAAGCTCTTTAAGCTCAGGTGTCGTGCCACGCTCCCCCATCAATACGATGTGGGTGGCATGTCGGTACCAGTCAGTGCAATGCGTCAGAATGGGTTCGGGCCTGTCTCGGTCATCAAAGGGATAATACCCCCAGTTGACCAACATCTTTGCGTCCTGCTCATAGCCAGTGATCACCCCGCCGAAGCATGCTTGATCCAGATTGCACACAATGGCTGGGCGTTGCTCCACATCAATGCTCTGCACGATTTTTTCCCTTGCGGTCGCCTCGTCCAGGTAGCAAGCATCCGTGGGTTCGGTGGTGTAGACCTGGTGTTGAAACCGCAATGCCTCCAGGGCGCGGCTCATGCCATGGGTGGTAGGCAATGAAACCCCGGCACGAAAGGCATCGCCGCTCAACGCAGCCGACAAGGCATAGGTCCTTGACGGATCATGGTTTTGGCCCAAAAACTCAAAATAGGACCAGAGGCTGACGGAAAACAAAAGGGTTCCGGGGCCTTTGACTCCCTTGTAAAACACATTGTCAGGCTGAACTCTTGTTAGCATATGGCTGTTTGTGCTCATGGTCTCGTGCTCCTCCTTGTGCAACAGAATTGGGATGTCGACCCTGCCACAGGCACTGGCCAGTTTGTCCATTTGCCTGGCTGCCGATGGCGTTACACCATGGAACTTGAGGAATGCACGAGCGAAGGCTTCCTGGGATTCGTATCCGTATTTCACCGCGATGTCGAGTATTCTGTCTTTGGTGTGGCGCAGTTCCTCCGCCGCCAGCGTGAGCCGCCGACCCCGGATGTATTCGAACAGCGATTGGCCGATGAGGAACGAAAAGACACGCTGAAAGTTGTATATGGAGCAGCCGGCTTTCTGTGCGACGACGTGGAGATCAATCTCGTCAGTCAAATGACTCTCGATGTAGCGCAGAGCATCGTCCATGCATTGCATCCAGTTCATTCACGCTTCCCTCCTTTCCAAAGCCATTGTACAAGTACCAAAGAGAGCACCGCATGATTCTTTTTGCCGGGATGTATCAGACCATGGAAAAATGTTTGCACACTACAAAAGAAGACGATGCTCCCGTGGGGTCAAGATTACCATCACAGCAGCGTGGCCTTACCGTTGTAGACGTAGCCGGTGCGCGGGTCCACGGTGACATACATGCCACTGCGAAGCACTTCGCCCATATTACCCGCGTCCAGGATGACCGGGATATCCAGTGCCAATCCCACGACGGCGGCGTGGGCGTTGGGGGCAGTATCCCGGGTGATGACCGCCGAAGCCTTCTTAATAAAGGGCAGATAGGAATTGTCGGTGGTGGGCACCGCCAGTACGTCGCCATCGGCAAAGTGTTCCCGCGCCTCGGCAACGGAGTTCACCACGCACACACAGCCCATGGCAGGCAGGTCGCCCACGCCACGGCCCTTGATGAGAATGTCGCCCACGTGGTGAATCTTGATGAGATTGGTGGTGCCCGCCTGCCCCACCGGCACACCGGCGGTGATAACGAGCACATCGCCGTTCTTGGCAATGCCGGTCTCCAGTGCAATATCCACAGAGTTTTCAATCATTTCATCGGTGTTGGTCAGCGTTCGGGTCATCAGCGGGCAGGTGCCCCACAGCAGTGAAAGCTGGTAGTAGGCGTGTCGCTCCATGGTCGTCGCCAATATGGGGCAGGATGGACGGTGGTTGGCAATGGCCATGGCGGTGCTACCGGTCTTGGTGCTGGTTACGATGGCCGCGGCGTCCAAATCCATGGCGGAGATGCACACCGCATGGCTGATGGCGTCGGTGACGGTACGCACCGGGCCCGAACTCTCCATCTGCCGGCGGAAAAGCTCCTTGTAGTCCATCGACTTTTCGGTGCGCTCGGCAATGCGGGCCATCATCTCCAGCGACTCCAGCGGGTATTTGCCAGCCGCCGTCTCGCCGGAGAGCATGACGCAATCGGCCCTCTCCTGCACGGCGGTGGCGACGTCCCCCACCTCGGCGCGGGTGGGCAGCGGGTTGCGGATCATGGAATCCAGCATCTGCGTGGCGATGATGACCGGAGTGCTGCGCGCGATGCACTCCGACACGATGCGACGCTGGGCGATGGGCACTTCCTCCGCGGGGATTTCCACCCCAAGGTCGCCACGGGCCACCATGACACCGTCTGACACCGAGATGATGTCCTCAATGTTGTTGAGGCCCTCCTGGTTTTCGATCTTGGCGATGATGCGGATGTGCTTGCCGCCGTTGTCCTCCAGAAACTGGCGCACCTGCAGGATGTCCTGCGCTTTGCGGGTGAAGGACGCCGCGACAAAGTCGATCTCCTTTTCGATGCCGAACAGGAGATCAGCCTTGTCCTGGTCGGTGAGCCCAGGCAGAGACAGCGAAACGCCCGGCACCGTCAGCTTCTTGTGGGAGGAGATCTCCCCGCTGTTCATGACCTGGCAGACGATGTCAGTGTTGCGCTCCACCGCGGTGACCTTGAGAATGATGATGCCATCGTCCAGTAGAATGGAGTCGCCCACGTGGACGTCGGCGGGCAGACCTGCAAAATTGATCTGCGCACGGTTGCTGTCGCCCAGCGTCTCCTGGGTCGTCAGGGTGAAGACTTGCCCCTCCTGCAGGGTCACGGTCTGGGCAAAGTTCCCCAGCCGCAATTCAGGCCCTTTGGTGTCCAGCAGAATACCCAGGGGGACATCCATCTCCTGGCGTACGGAGTGAATGAGGTCAATGACCTGCCCATGGGAAGCATGATCCCCATGAGAAAAGTTCAAACGGCAAATGTTCATACCGCCTTGCACGAGTTTCTGGAGCATCTCCCGCGAAGAGCTGGCCGGGCCAATGGTGCAAATGATCTTGGTTCTACGCATGTTATTCTCCCTGTTTGGGTTGCAGTGCTCCTAGTATAACACAAGGTTGCATCCGTTCAAACCGACAGGAGCGGCCCCGCTCCCCGGTGACCATTGCAATGGATACGGCACGACGGAACCAGCCAAAACAAAGGGCGGGAAGGAGCCGTTCCCCTTGGGAACAACATGCCCCTTCCCGCCGAATGATAAACAATGGGATGCGTTGCGTCTACTCCAGCGCGCCGTTGAAGAGCATCACCGGCACCAAAATTACCGTGGGCTTGCCGTCGATGGTCACCTCGATGACCGCGCGGTTGACGCCCGCCTTGACAGCTGGCGCGATGACGGTAAACTCCGTCGTCTTGGCGCCCAGCACTTCGCTCCACGCCACGTAGAGAGTGCCTTCGGCTGCGGGGGTGACGACCCAGCCCTCCGGGGTGTACCAGCGCACGTTGACAACGGTCTGAATGCGATGGGTGTTGTAGAGACTAAGCTTCACCCGCACCGGCTGCCCCGCACGAATGAATGCGCCGTCGGGGTACTGCACCGTGGCCTCCAGGAAGTCAGCCCGGAACGTGGTGCCGTCGCAGTAGCCCACCGCACGTTGAAAGTCGCGGTTGGGCAGCAACGCCGCCTTGCCAAAAGAACCACTGGTGGCCTCGTCGGTCAGCTCCACCCCATAGGGGAAGCGCAGCAGCACCTGCCGTGCCAGCCGCTCGGTGCGGTCGGTCAGCTCGTCCAGGTTCTGGGGCAGTTGGCTGCCCATGTTGCCGAGTTCACCGATGTTGAGGCACCCGGTGGTGATGTTGCGGCCGATGGGTTCCAGCCACTTGGGTGAGATGGCCCCCGCGCCGTGCATGATGCCAAAGAGGGAGCCGGCGGTGGCGGCGGTGCAGTCAGTGTCCTCGCCGCAGTTGACGGTGATGCTCATGGTTTTGTCAAAATCCCCACCGCCATAGAGCAGTCCGGCGATGAAGATACCGATGTTGGACGGCACGTCGAAGCCAAGCTTGCCGGTGACAAACCCACGGGCCTGGTCGTCGGGCGAGACACTTTCCAGCTGGTTGAAGTAAGCGCTGCCGCGGTACCCCTCCAGGATGGCGTTGCGGGCCTCCAGCCAGGTCTTGCCGCTGCGGTAGCTTTCGATGGCGCAACGAGCAGCCCCAGCCACGGCACAATCCTCGGGAATGTATTGGAAGCCGATGTCCACGAGCTTGTAAATGTCGTCCTCCACAAAGGCTGCGCTCTCCACCGCCGCGCAGAAGACCTCGGCATAGGTACCCTCCCCGCTGCCGTGGTCGATCATGGCGTCTTCCAGGGCATAGCGGGCAGCCAGCGAGGGGTTGCCCGGCGCGATGCAGGCCCAAATCTCCGACCGGATGAACGCACCGCAGGAGTCACGGAACACGTTGTTGATGTCGCCAGAGAGCGGCGGCAGCAACCCCGCGCGCATGTTAAGCTTGGCGTTGCCGTACTCCGCCCAGTGGGGCGTCACAAAGGCCATCCAATACTCCGCCAGCGTACTGGTGGAGATGGCTACCCCCTGCTCCTCCATCGCTACCAGCCACAGCAGCTGAATGTCCAGATCGTCGTTGGGCAGGTTGCCCGTCAGTTCCTGGGTGTAGAAGGTGACGTCGTTGACCTGCCGCTTCCACTCAAAGGGCATGCCCAGCGTTCCACCGATGTTCTTGCCCATCCAACAGCCCAGCACCTTGTTGCGGTAATCGTTCACATTGAGTTTCATGGGGTTCCTCCGTCCAACCAGATAATTCCATTATAGGGGAAGGGCAACCTGTTGACAATTATCAGTTTTAGGACTGAAATGTGAAATGAAAACAAAACGGAAAGGCACCACATGGCGCACACAATGGGGCGCAATGCGCACGAGACAAGAGCAACGCGCGTTGGCAAAAGCAAACGGCGGGTCGATCGGTAATCCGCTCAACCCGCCGCAGTATGTTTGTGTTGCTATTGCTTGAAGTAGCCGCGCATGGCTTCCATGCGGGCGGTGGCCTCAGCCATGCTGCCGCCCTGGGCGCAGAAGTAGTACTTGCACTTGGGCTCGGTGCCCGAGGGGCGCACCGCCGCCCAGGAGCCGTCCTCCAGCAGGAACTTGAGCACGTCGGACCGGGGCAGCGTCAGCGTCTCGTCGCCATGGGTGGTGTGGCGCACACCGTTCTCATAGTCCTCCACCCCTACAACGGCCAGCCCAGCCAGCTCACGGGGTGGGTTGGCGCGCAGGGTGCGCATGATCTCTGCGATCCTGGCGCTACCAGCAGCTCCCTCCAGCGACAGGGACATGAGGCTTTCAATGAAGAAGCCATAGGTGCGGAACACATCGTCCAACATGTCCTTGAGTGTCTTGCCCTGCCGCTTGTAGTAGGCAGCGGCCTCACAGATCATCAGCACCGCTTGGATGGCGTCCTTGTCCCGCGCGATGGGGCTGATGAGATAGCCGTAGCTCTCCTCATAGCCAAAGACGTAGGTGTGGTCACCCGCCCGCTCGTGGGTGCGGATGCGGTCGCCGATGAATTTGAAGCCTGTCAGCGTCTTTTCCGTCGCCATGCCGTAGGCACGGGCCACCCGGTCGCCGAGGTCGCTGGTCACGATGGTGTTGATGACGATGCCGTCCCCCGGCAATGTGCCCTGAACCTTTCGCTGGGAGAGGATGTACTCCAGCAACACGGCACCGGTCTGGTTGCCGCTTAGGAAGACATAGTCCCCATCGTGCAGCACAGCAATGCCCAGCCGGTCGGCATCGGGGTCAGTGGTGATGATGAGATCAGCCCCGCAGGCACGGGCTTTGACGAGTGCCAGCTCAAAGGCGACCTTCTCCTCGGGGTTGGGGTTCTTGGTGTTACGGAATTCCGGATCGGGGAAGGCCTGCTCCTCCACCACCACAAGGTCGTAGCCCAGGCGCTTCATCACCTCTCGCACCGGCACATTGGAGGTGCCGTGCTGGGGGCTGAATACGACTTTGAGCCCCGACTTGTCGCCGGCGGCATCGAGTTGGATGTCCAGCACGGCCCTGTAGTAGGCCTCGTCCACGCCCTTGCCAATGGTTTGGATGAGGCCACCGGCTTGCTCCCGCGCCAAGCACGGGATGGTCAGCTCGTCCTCAATGCGGTTGATGTGGGCCAGCACTTGGTCGCTGTACTGGGGCACCAGCTGGCAACCGGTGTCGTCGTAGAGCTTGTAGCCGTTGTACTGGGGCGGGTTGTGGCTGGCCGTGATGACGATACCGCCGAAGCAATGCAGCTGCCGCACGGCGAAGGAAAGCTCCGGCGTGGGGCGCAGGCTGTCGAAGACGTAGGCGCGGATGCCGTTGGCGGCCAGCACGCCGGCGGCCGCGAGCGTGAACTCCGGCGACATGCGGCGGTTGTCGTGGGCAATGGCCACACCGGCTGCCATGGCTTCGGGCCCGGCGGCCTTGATGTACTGGGCAAATCCCTGGGTGGCCTTCCGCACGGTATAGACGTTCATGCGGTCAGTGCCCGCGCCAATGATGCCACGGAGCCCCCCGGTGCCAAACTCCAGGTTGGTTGAGAAGCGTTCCTGCGCCTCCGCCTCCCCCATGGTGGCAAGCTGTGCCTGCACCTGGGGGTCGGTGGCGTTCGCCTTCCAATGCTGCCAACGCGCCTTCCAGTCCATGGTCATCCTCCTACAGCAGCTTTTTCAGCGCCGGGTTGCCGCTCTTTGCGATGTAATCCAGGTTGCGGTCGATGAGCTCACAGCGCTTCTCCACACACAGGTGGGAGAAGAACGGATCCTCGGGGGTGTTCAGGCAGTAATCGACGAGCTTGGCCACCGTGGTGCGGGCCACGTGGCAGCGCGTGTCGCTGGATGCATAGTAGATGAGCACCTCGCCGTTGTCGCGGGCCACCAGGCCGTTGGTGAACACAACGTTGGACACGTCGCCGATGCGCTCCTCCCCTTCCGGCGCGATGAAGAAGCCGCCGGGGCTGTGGGTGAGCTTCCAGGGCTCGTTGAGGTCAGTCATGAACACATAGACGACATAGCGCAGGCCAGCAGCGGTGTTGCGCACGCCGTGGGCCACGTGGATCCAGCCCTTGTCGGTCTTGATGGGCGCGGGACCCTGGCCGTTCTTCACTTCCTTGACGGTGTGGTACTTGCGCTCGTCAATGACGATCTCCTCGTCGATGACCGCGCCGTCCATCGTGCTCGCCAGGCCCCAGGCGATGCCGCCGCCGGTGCCGGTGCTGATGAAGCCATCCTGCGGGCGGGTGTAGAAGGCATACTTGCCATTCACAAACTCTGGGTGCAGCACGACGTTGCGCTGCTGGGGCGAGGGCGTCTTAAGATCGGGCAGACGCTCCCAGTTCTTCATGTCCTTGGTACGCACAATGGCGCACTGGGCTACCGCGGCCGAAGTATCCACCGCCGGCGCGTCGGGGTCCTTGCGCTCGGAGCAGTAGAGGCCGTAGATGTAGCCGTCCTCATGCTTAACGAGGCGCATGTCATAGGCGTTCACATCCCAATCTTCGGTCTGGGGTACGCGCACCGGGTGGGACCAGAAATGGAAGCCATCGACGCCGTTGTCGCTCTCGGCCACGGCGAAGAACGACTTGCGGTCGTTGCCTTCCACACGCGCCATCAGCAGCACCTTGCCATCAAACTCAATGGCACCGGGGTTGAAGACGCAGTTGACACCCAGCCGCTCCATGAGGAAGGGGTTGGTCGCCGGGTTCAGGTCGTACTTCCATGCCGGGGGGATGTGCTTGTTCGTCAGCACCGGGTCGGCAAAGCGCTCAAAGACGCCGTTGCCTTCCACGGGCTGGTTCTTGCGGGTGATGGTTTCTTCGTACTGGCCGGCCAGGAAGGCCAGGCGTTGCTCATAAGTGCTCATCGTTCGTTCTCCTTTTAACATTTTCCAAGGTCCGCGTCACCGGCGCCCAGCACCGACGTGGCCTTGACGTAATCAAGCAGGGTGTCAATGGTTGTGAAGCAAAGGCCCGTGTGGGTATCGGCGCAGCCATAGTAGATGGCGATGCGGCCAGTGGAGGCGTCAGTCAGCGCCGCGCAGGGGAATACCACGTTGTCCACAAAGCCCGTGGTCTCATAGGGCATCTCCGGCCCGAGGATGGCATCCGACGAGCGATACAGCACCCGGCTGGGTTCGTTGATGTCAAGGAGCGCGGCGCCCATGCTGTACACGTAGCCGTTGCAAGTCTGGCTGGTGCCGTGGTAGATGAGAAGCCACCCCTCGTCGGTCTCCACCACGGTGCCGCCGCCAATCTTCAGGCCCTGCCACCAGCCGGCAGCGCCACGGCTCATCACGCGGCGGTGCTTGCCCCAGAAGGTAAGATCGGGGCTCTCGCTGATGAAGATGTCGCCGAAGGGCGTGTGCCCCGAGTCGCTGGGCCGTGTCAGCATCCGATAGGTGCCGCCGACCTTGCGCGGGAACAACACGCCGTTGCGGTTGAAGGGCAGATAAGGGTTCTCCAACCGGGTGAAGTGCTCAAAGTCATCGGTGACGCCCATGCCCAGCGCCGCACCGCCGAGATCCGTGCACCAGACGATGTAAAAGCGACCCTCCAGCGGGATGACGCGCGGGTCATAGCCGTAATTGGGGTTCCAGGGGTTGCCCTGCTCGTCCTTCCATTGGATCACGTCCTCCGACAGCGTCCAGTGGATGCCATCTAGGCTCTTGCCGGAGTGCATCAGAGCCTTGCCGTCCCGCCCGTCGGCGCGGAACACACCAGCGAAACCGCCCTGAAAGGGCACGACGGCGCTGTTATAGACGCGTTTGGCTTTGAAGTTGACATTGCGGCCCATGATGGGGTTGGCGCTGTAGCGCCAGATCGGCTCCTGGTTGCCTGCCGGGCGGTCCTCCCAGGGCATGTTGGGCAGATTCGCCCCGATGATCTTCGTCATGCGTGCGCTCCCTTCCCTTCCAGTATTTCTTTTACCCGCCGCCCCACTTCCATGCACATGCGGCTGTTGTGATAGGGGCACTTCCAGGGGCCGACCTTCTCGCGGCGATTCGTTTGGGTGGTATCGCGGCTGACAGAACTGAACCACTCGCCCCACTCATGGTCAATGATGTGGCGGTCGATGAACTCCCAGGTGCGATGTGCCCCCTCCAAGTATTTCTCATCACCGGTCATTTGATAGGCATTGGCCTGGCCCACGACGGCCTCGGCCTGCTGCCACCAGCCCTTGTCGGTGTGCACCGGCGTACCGTCCATCTCTCCCTCGTCGATGATGCCACCATCGGGGTCGATGCCATAACGGCGGGGACGGTCGCACAGGGCAAGGCAGGCCGGGCGGGCGCGCTCCAGAAGCGCGGGGTCTCCCAGCACCTCAGCCGCCTCCCACAGCAACCAGCTGCCCTCGATATCATGGCCGTAGCTGGCGTGACCCTTCCAAGGCTTGTAGTCCACATCCAGGAACATGTGGAAGAAGCCGGAAGGATCGACGATGTGATTGAGGAAGTTGTCCAGCACCTCCGCCGTGGCCTGGCGCACCTCGTCGGCGGGGTACGCCCGCAGCAGGTTCGTGAAGGCCTCCAGCACGTGCAGGTGAGTGTTCATTGACTTCTCAGCCAGCGGCACGTGCTCATCGAGCCCGATGCGGCTGGCACGGGTCCAGTCGCGGTTGGCAGCTTCCACATGGCCGCCGTGGATGGGGTCGCGCAGGTGGGCCTGCATGTGGTGGAAGATGTCCTTCGCGTCGGCAAGAGCCTCTTCCGGCCCGCCCGCCAACCGGTACTCGGTCAGGCCATAGACCCAGAAAGCCAGACCATAGGTCTGCTTCTTGTCGTCCAGCACGCTGCCGTCGGGGCTCACCAACCAATAGGCCCCGCCAAACTCATGATCCAAAAAGTGACTCCGGAAGATGGCGTACGCCCGGTCGGCCTGGGCCAGCAGCCCGCGGTCGCCGGTGAAGCGCGCCGCCGCCGAGAATGTCCACAGCAGCCGGGAATAGAGCACACTGTGCCAGGGGGCATCCTCCCCCTGGGTGGGCAATCCCTTCTCGTCCAGCCACCCATAGAAGGCATTTTTTGCCTTCCAGCCGTCGCGTTCCACCCAATAAGGCAACAAATCATGGGTCAGGTGGTCGGTCACCGCCTGCCCAAAGGCCTTGAGCTGATCTCGATCCATAGCAGCCTCCTGCCACGCGGCCTTAGCCAGCGTTCGATTTTGCACAGATCATGATACTATCATTTTTCATGCTGTGCAAGAATGAACCAAATGGCCCAGAAACAGGTATAGACAACACATGTGGATATTTGGTTATTTCCATGTGAGAGGCATGCGCTACCGTTCGGCAATCGGGTATTGTTGGCAGTTTACACCTGGCGAGCCACCCTGCTGGCCGCATTGAGCGGATCATCGTCTGCGGCGGGCGTTGCACACTGGAGACGGGTACTGCACGGCACCTTGCGCCTGTCCGTTACGGCAGTTCTGGGTCTTGCAGCATGGTTGTCTCATAGGTGGTGGTATCAAGCGACGCATAGGGATCCTCCCCTATACCGTCATTCAACAGCAGGCGGTGTTCGTCAGCATCCAATTCCCAACGAGTGCAGGCGGCAAGGAATGCAAAGCGGGCATCCTCACACACGGGCGCGTCAGCGCTCCAGGGGTAAACACCGGTGCTGAACGGCAGAACTGCGCCGCTATCCAACCGCCGTGTATCGTCCATGCCAAAGTACCGCAGCCCCTCGCCTTTGGTCTCGTTGCTCTCGAATGTCGGATCCAGGTGAAACTGGGTATCGCCAAAGGTGAGCAGTACCCACACGTGGGCATCGCCGTTGCTCATGAAAGAACCGCACTCCAGCGGATCCAGCCCCAGCTGCAGAAGAAGGAAGCTGTACAGCCCCGTATAGCTCTGGCAGATGCCAACCCCATCCATCAGGGCGTGATAGGGCGACACGTCGTCACCCGGGGTGTAGGTGATGTTCTTCGCTGTCCAGCGATACAAGGCCAGTGCCGTCTCAAACTCATTATAGGAGGGGGACACCGCCGAGCGAATTACCTGCTCCACCCGGTCCTCAAACGCCTGGATGCGCTTAGCATGCTCCTCCTTGTCATAATTGTAGACCAAAGTTATCATGGATGTCTTTTCGTCGATGGTATAATCCCGCAGCAGCACGCTCAAAGGGAAATCGGAATACAGACAGGAGATGGCAGGCTCCAGGGATTTCTTTGGCAGCTCAATCTTTTTTTTGCGCTTCAGCACGGCGTCCACGAGTTTTTTGTAGTCCGGCAGCAAATCTCCAATGTAAACCTTCGCATCTGCAGGCAATACATAGGGGTCAAACGTGTAGGCGAGCTCCGGCTCTGGCGTGGGGGTGGGCGACACAACCGGCGATGGCGAATGGGTGGCCGTTTCAGTGGGTGTCGTAATCGGTGTGGTCATTGCCGTGGCCGTTGGGATAGCCGCGGATGAAGCGGTGGGCACAGGCGTTCCGGCGGCAGGGGTACTCTGCTGGCAGCCTGCCAGGGCACCCACCAGCGTCAAGCAGAGAGCGAGCGTGCACAACGCCTTGCCGCTACGGGTTACTTTCCTCATTATCCCGGTTCCTCCCCTTCTCCTGAACACCCAGCGGAAATCCAATCGCACGGCTGTGGTTGACGTGTCACAAGTCGCGACAGCGTAGCCATGCCCCCATTCCCAAAGAGTGTACCGTACTATCGTCAGTCTGTCAAAAGGCCCGGAAGCGGTGAACAAGTTGGCGGTGCGACCTTCGGCGACCTAAATTGCGTAGGTCCCCTGCCTTCTTCCTGCCGTCAGCAAAACAAAAAAGGCAGGGAGCATATGCTCCCTGCCTGTGGGGCTGCCTGTTGAGACACTATTGACTGTGGGGTTACAGCGCGACCTCGCGGTTCTGCTTGGCCGACTGGTAGATGCCCTCCATCACCTTGGTGGTGACGAGCACCTCGTTGATGTTGGAGCGGATCTTCTTGTTCTCGTTGGCAGCGTCAACGAAGGCGTCCAACTCGTCGTAGAACATGTCGCTCATATTGAAGTCGTACTTCGTCTCGGTCAGGGCACCGTCCTTGGTGCTGTAAAAAACGAAGTTGCCGCCATACTGCAGCTTGACGCCGCCCTTGTCGCCCAGGAACTCAATGAACATGGCGCTCTCGCCGATGTTCTGGGCCCAGGCGCCATTGACCGAGATGGTGGGGCCGTCGGTGCGCACGAGGCCGGTCACAAAGTCCTCGACATCGTAGACACCCTCATAATCCGGCGGGCCAGCCCACATGCTGGTATAGGTGTAGGACTTCATGTCGCGGCCCAGGGCGGAGTACGTCTGCCCACTGGCGGCCACCGGCTTCACCTTGCCGATGCAGTAGAAGATGAGATCCAGGAAGTGGACGCCCCAGTCGATGAGCACGCCGCCGCCGGCCTTGTCGGTGCGGGTGAAGGGGCCACCGAGGCCGGGGATCGACCGGTGAGACCGGAAGGAGCAATATACGTGGTACACGTTGCCCAGGTCGCCGTTGTCGATCATCGTCTTGATGCGGTTGACCGAAGTGTTGAAGCGGTTGACGACACCGATGTTCAGGATTCTGTCATTGCGGTCGGCCGCTTCCTTCATGGACACCGCCAGGTCGTAGCTGACGGCGGCGGGCTTCTCGCACAACACATGCTTGCCGGCGTTCAGGCAGTCAATGGCCATAGTGGCGTGCAGGTAGTTGGGCACGCACAGCGACACCGCCGTGACCGTGGGATCGGCCAGAATTTCCTTGTAGTCGAGGACGGCTTTGCCCGCGCCGTAGGTGGCCTTGGCAGCCTCGGCCCGCTCGGGGATGATGTCGCACACGTAGGCCAGCTCCACCTTGGGGTTCTTGGAGTAGCTGGGCAGATGGGCGCTGTTGGCGATCGTGCCGCAGCCGATCACCGCAACCTTGGTCTTCTTCATGGCGTTTCTCCTTTGCTAGTCCTTATAGAATGCATAAGGGTTCTGTTTTAACATGCCGAGGGCGCATTCCCGCAGGGCCTCCGCCTCAAAGAGGTGGCATTGTGCCTGCAGCACCGCACCCTCCCGCAGGCCATGCCCCAGCAGCGGCTCCCGCACACGATCGTAGTGTTGGGGGAAGTGGTTATGCCGCTGGTGAACGGCCTTCTGTGCCCGGCCGTCGTACCCAATCAACGTGTATTCCAGCGGTTCTGGCTCAAAGAGGTACGGCGCATCGGCCAGTTCCTCTATGGTGTGCATGGTGGTGTTGGGAAGCAATCCGCAGCCAAGCAACAGGATCTGCCCGCCCCACTCCGTCAGCCGACGGAATGGCGACTCACCACCGCAGGGGGTACTGTCTTTCTCGTGACCCTTGGTGAGCTCCCCCGCCCGAGGGCCCTGAGCGCACACCGAGTGGGTTGGGTGCAGACTACGCACCACGCCAGGCAACCGGCGGAATGCCTCCGGCAGCGCACCCACGCAGGAAGGCGTTGTTTGCACATCAAAAACGGGTTGCTCCCGTCCGACGGCCATGTAAGAGAGCGCCGGGAAGAGCAGGGTGCCCTCCCCCCCCAGGGCCAGGCGCAAGCCGACAAGCACGGCCTCCAGGCCGCCGGCCTCGGGCCCCAACGATTTATAGGAGGAGTGGACAAGCAAAAGCCCGCCGGGGCGTACCCCCAGCGCGCGCAAGTCTTCGGCTATCCGTTCGCGTCCGTCTGTCATAACTTCCCTCTGCCTTAGTTATACGACCATTATAAGTCCTTTCCTGCCTTTGGTATAGACCATTCTCCATGTTGGTATATACGGCTTCTCCATTGCGTCACAGCATCAATCCAGCCGGCATGGCGTTGTTTAGGGTCTCGATGGCTTTCTTTTCAATGCGTGACACGTAGGAACGAGAAATCCCCAGGCGCTTGGCGATTTCGCGTTGGGTCATGCGGCGGCAGTTGCGGATGCCGTAACGGTACAGGATGACCTGCCGTTCACGGTCATCGAGCAGCCGGTCGATGAGGTCATCAAGTTTCTCCAGTTGGATCTTGAGCTCCACCTCGTCCACCACATCATCCTGCCCGGTGCCTAAGAGATCGGCCAACGCGATCTCGTTGCCCTCCTTGTCGGTGCCGATGGGCTCCTGCATGGAGACGTCGTTGCGGCTCTTCTTGGCCGAGCGGATCGTCATGAGGATCTCGTTCTCAATGCACTTGGCCGCGTAGGTCGCCAGTTGTGTGCCCTTCCGGTGGTTGAAGGTGTTGACGGCCTTGATGAGGCCGATGGTGCCGGTGGACACAAGATCGTCCATCTCCTTGCCGCAGCCACGATATTTCTTGGCCACATGCACCACGAGACGCAGGTTGCACTCAATCAGGCGGTTGCGCGCCTCGGGGTCGCCATTCAGGTACCGCTCGATGCACGCGGCCTCCTCCTCCGGCTTCAGGGGCTGCGGGAAATAGTTGCCCTTCTCCAGATACCCGGTGAGAAAGAGCAGCTCGCGCATGGTTTGCAACAGCAGTTCAATCGAAAACATCAAACGCCTCACTCCCCTGCTCCATTCTATGCGGCAGAGGGGTGAGGCGTGCCTGACGTTGTTGCGCTAACCCACCAGTGCGGCTTTGAGCTCCCGCACGAAGGCTGAGACGACGGCGGGCATCTCCTCCTCAGGCACGGCAGCCGCGCGGCGGATGATGGCCGACGCCACGATGACCGCGTCGGCATAGCCACGTAGCGCCCGCACCTGCTCGGGGGTGGAGACGCCAAAGCCAATGGCTGTGGGGGTGCGTTTGGCGCGGTTGACATGAGCAAAGTACTCGTCGAAGTTGGTCTGGAACGTGTCCCTCACACCGGTGACGCCCAGGGACGACACGCAGTACAGGAACCCCTCCGCCTGGGCGGCAATGGCGTCAATGCGCTCGCCGGAAGTTGGCGCAACCAGACGGATGAAGCGAACCTCCTGTGCCTTGGCGGCAGCGGCCAGCTCGTCGGCCTCCTCCAGCGGCAGGTCGGGGATGATGGCACCATCAAGCCCAGCGCACCGGCAGGCCGCAAAGAACCGCTCCACCCCATACTGCAGCACAGAGTTGTAGTAGAGCAGGAATACCAGGGGAACCTGGGTCTCTCGCCGCAGGTCCTCCACCATGGCAAAGAGGGTATCCATCCGCACGTCGTTGTGCAGTGCGCGCACATTGGCCGCCTGGATGACCGGCCCCTCGGCGATGGGGTCGGAGTATGGAACGCCCAACTCGATGAGATCGGCACCGGCCTCTTCCATTTCCAGCACCAGCCGTTTTGTCATGGCAATCGTTGGGTCGCCGGCGGTCACAAAGGTGATGAGAGCCTTCTCCCCCGCCGCGGCCTTGGCTTCAAACATCTGGTCGATTCTATTGCTCATTGAGTTCCACCCCCATGTAGCGGGCGACCTGGTAGACGTCCTTGTCGCCCCGTCCTGACAGGTTGACGATGATGTTTTGTTCCTTGGGCAGCGTGGGCGCCAACTTCATGGCGTGGGCCACGGCGTGAGCCGACTCGATGGCCGGGATGATGCCCTCAGTACGCGTGAGGAACCGGAAGGCCTCCACCGCCTCGTCGTCGGTGGCACTGACGTAGTCAGCCCGGCCGGTGCTGTGGAGCCACGCGTGCTCCGGCCCAATGCCGGGGTAATCAAGCCCCGCCGAAATGGAGTACACTGGGGTGATTTGGCCCTCAGTGTCCTGCAGGAAGTAGGACTTCATGCCGTGGAACACGCCGACCGTGCCCTTGGTGATGGTGGCGGCGTGCTGTGGGGTATCCACCCCACGGCCGGCGGCCTCCACCCCGATGAGGCGCACATCGCGGTCATTGAGGAAGGGGTGGAAGAGCCCCATGGCGTTGCTGCCCCCGCCCACGCAGGCGATGAGCACATCGGGGTGGATGTTCAGCGCGGCCGTCTGCTCCCGCACCTCCCGGCCGATGATGCTCTGGAAGTCCCGCACGATCATGGGATACGGGTGGGGGCCCATGACCGACCCAAAGGCATAGAACGTGTCGTCCACCCGGCCAACCCACTCGCGGATGGCCTCGTTGACGGCATCCTTCAGCGTAGCCGTGCCAGAGTCCACCGGGTGCACGCCCGCCCCCAGCAGCCGCATGCGAAAGACGTTGAGTGCCTGACGCTCGGTATCTTCCCGCCCCATGAAGATGTCACACTCCATGCCGAAATAGGCGGCGGCGGTGGCGGTGGCCACGCCGTGCTGGCCCGCGCCGGTCTCGGCGATGAGCCGCTTCTTGCCCATGCGCTTGGCCAGAAGCGCCTGCCCCAATACGTTGTTGATCTTGTGGGAGCCGGTGTGGTTGAGGTCCTCACGCTTCAGGTACACCTGCGCGCCACCCAACTCCCGTGTGAGGTTGCGCGCATAGTACAAAAGAGACGGCCGGCCGGCGTAGTCACGGTTTAGAGCCGCCAGCTCAGCCTGAAAATCGGGATCATTCTTGTAGTGTTCATAGGCGCGCTCTATCTCGTAGAGCGTATTCATCAGCGTCTCCGGCACGTATTGGCCGCCGAATTCGCCGTATCGTCCGTGTTTCATGGGTTCACACTCCTTGCCCGCTGCACAAAGGCAACGATCTTCTCCCTGTCCTTCCGCCCGTCGCTCTCCACGCCCGAGCTCACGTCTACGCCATAGGGCCGCACCGCTGCGATGGCCTCGGCCACATTGCCGGGGTGCAGGCCGCCCGCCAGCAGGAAGGGCACCTCGAGCCCGGCTGCCAGCCGCCAGTCAAACACCTGCCCCGTACCACCCGCCGCGTCCGCCGACCAGGCATCCAGCAGCAGTAAGTCTGCCCCTAAGGCGGCGGCGCGGGCGATGTCCTCCCCGCCCCGCACCCGCACGGCCTTCCAGATGGCAACGCTCCCTGGCAGCCGCGCCCGCAGGGCCGCGAGGGCCGCGCCATCCTCCCCCCCGTGGAGTTGCACCGCACCCAGGCCACATTGCAGAGCAGTCTGTGCCACCTCGTCCACCGGCACATCCACGAACACCCCGACGGGCACGATGCCCGGCGCCAGTACCGCGATGAGCGCTGCCGCCCGCTCCGCCGTCACCTGCCGCCGGCTGGGTGCGAATACAAACCCGGCCCAATCGGGGTGGCATTCATTGACGGCGGATACATCCTCCGGCCGAGTGAGGCCGCAAACTTTGACCTTAACCATTGCCCCGGCCCCGGAAACCGCCCAGCAGCGCGGCGCGGTTCTCCGCCCGCATCAGCGACTCCCCCACAAGGATGGCGTCAGCCCCGGCCTGTGCCATGCGGTGGGCGTCGGCGGCGCTGTGGATGCCGCTCTCGGCCACAGCCACCGCACCAGCAGGCAGCAGGGGGTGCAATGCCTCAAAGGTGGTGAGGTCTGTCGTCATCGTCTTCAGGTTCCTGTTGTTGATGCCAATGACGCGCGCCCCGCAGCCCGCCACCCGGCGAATCTCCTCACCGTCGTGAGCCTCGAAGAGGCAGGCGAGTCCCAAATCACTTGCCAAGCGATGGAACCGAGCCATAGTGGCATCGTCCAGGATTGCCGCGATCAAAAGAATGGCATCGGCACCGATGGCACGGGCTTCCACGATCTGGCGCTCGCTTACGATAAAGTCCTTGCGCAGGATGGGCAGGGTGACAGCCTGCCGCACCGTCCGCAGGGCCTCCACGCTGCCCTGGAAGTAGTGCCGCTCCGTGAGCACCGAGATGGCTGCCGCGCCGCCGCGCTCATAGTCTGTTGCCACCGCCACGGGGTCAAAGTCGGCAGCGATGAGCCCCTTGGAGGGCGAAGCACGTTTGACCTCCGCAATGACCGAGAGGCCGGGCTGGGCCAGCGCCGCGGCAAAACCCCGCGGCTGCGGCGCGTCGGCGGCCTGCCGCGCCAACATCGCCAACGGCACCCGCGCTTCTTCCTCTGCCAAGTCGCGCCGCTTGGCGGCGACGATGTCGTCGAGGATCATGCGCTCGCCTCCGCCAGCTCATTGGACACTCTCTTGTAGTCTTCCAGCTTCTGCAGGGCCGCTCCAGAATCGATGGCATCGGCGGCCAACCGCACGCCTTCCTTCAGAGTAGCCGCCCGCCCGGCGATGTAGAGCGCCGCGCTGGCATTGAGGAGCACGATGTCCCGCTTGGGGCCATGCCGCCCCTGCAGCACCGCCAGCACATACTGGGCGTTGAGTGCGGCGTCGCCGCCCACAACCTCAGAGAGCGGGGCCGGGCGGATGCCGAACTGCTCGGGGTGCAGGATGTAGCTGCTCATGCGGCCATTGCGCACCTCGCACACCGTTGTGGGGGCGGAAAGGGAGATTTCATCGAGACCGTCGTGGCCAAAGACCGTCATGGCGCTGCGCACGCCCAGGTTCATAAGCACCGTGGCCATCGGCTCCACCAGCTTGGCATCGTACACGCCCAGTAGCTGATAGGAAGCCGCCGCCGGGTTGGCCAGAGGGCCCAGGATGTTGAAGATGGTGCGGACACCCAGCTCCCGCCGGGGGGCGGCGGCGTACTTCATGGAAAGGTGATAGACCGGAGCAAACAGGAAGCAGAGGCCCGTGCGGTCAAAGCATTGGGCCGCCTGGGCCGGGGGCAGGCTGATGTTGCCGCCCAGCTTCTCCAACACGTCGGCGCTGCCGCACTTGCTGGAGACGGAGCGGTTGCCGTGCTTGGCCACCGGCATGCCAGCCGCTGCCACCACAAAGGCTGAGCAGGTGGAGATGTTGAAGGTGTTGGAGCCGTCGCCGCCGGTGCCCACGATGTCCACCACGTCGGTGGGCAGGCGAAGGGCCTGGGCCTTCTCGCGCATCACGCGGGCGCAACCGATGATTTCCTCGGTTGTCTCTCCCTTCATGCGCATGGCGGCAAGGAAAGCCCCGATCTGGGCGGTGGTGGCCTCACCGGACATGATCTCGTTCATGGCGGCGGCGGATTCGTCAGCGGTGATGTTCTGAAAGGCGGTGAGCTTGGCAATGGCTTGCTGGATCATGCGGGAAGCGCCTCCTTTGCGTCGCCCTGGCCAATGGCCAGGAAATTGCGGATGATCTGCTTGCCTCCGTCGGTCAACACCGACTCGGGGTGAAACTGGATGCCGAAGATCGGGTAATTGCGGTGTGTCAGGCCCATGATGAGCCCGTCGCCGGTCTCGGCGGTGATGAGCAGATCATCGGGCAGGCTCTCTCGCTCCACCACCAGGGAGTGGTAGCGCCCCACCCCCATGACCGGCGGCAGGCCCAGAAAAACCGGGCAGCCTGTGGCGATGTGGGTGTCGCTCTTTTTGCCATGCACCGGTCCGCAGGGGGCGTGCACCACCTTACCGCCGAAGGCCTCGCCAATGGCCTGGTGCCCCAGGCAGATGCCGAGCGTTGGGATCGTGGGGCCAAGCTTGCGGATGACCTCAATGCTGATGCCGGCCTCCTGCGGGAAGCCAGGGCCAGGCGACACAATGATGTGGCTGGGGGCCATGGCCCGGATGTCGTCCACATCCACCTTGTCGTTGCGCACCACCTTGATGTCGGGGTTGATCTCGCCCGCATACTGGTAAAGGTTGTAGGTGAAGGAATCGTAGTTGTCGATGAGCACGATCATTGCAGCGCCTCCGCTTCCGCCAGGGCCCGCAGGGGCGCGCTGGCCTTGTTCATGGACTCCTGGTACTCGGTCTCGGCCACCGAATCAGCCACGATGCCGCCACCTGCCTGCACCGTCGCCACGCCGTTGGCAAAGACGATGGTGCGGATGGTGATGCAGCTATCGAGACTGCCGTCGAAGGAGATGTAGCCGATGGCCCCGCCGTAGGGCCCGCGCCGGGTGGGCTCCAGCTCGTCGATGATCTCCATAGCGCGGATCTTGGGCGCGCCGGAGAGGGTGCCCGCCGGCAGTACCGACATGAGCGCGTCGAAGGCGGTGAGACCCTTCCGCAGCTGCCCCTGCACGGTGGAGGTGATGTGCATGACGCGGGAGAAGCGCTTGACCTTCATGTACTCGGTCACCCGCACGGAGCCGAACTCCGACACCTTGCCGATGTCGTTGCGTCCAAGATCGACGAGCATCCGGTGCTCGGCCAGCTCCTTCTCGTCGGCCAGAAGTTCCGTCTCCAGCGCGTCGTCCTCCTCGGGCGTCTTGCCGCGGGGCCGGGTGCCGGCGATGGGGCAGGTTTCCACCACGCCGTCCTCACAGCGCACCAGCATCTCGGGCGAGGCACCGACGATCGAATAGTCATCGAACTTCAGGTAGTAGAGGTAGGGCGACGGGTTCGACACCCGCAGCAGCCGGTAGACATCCAGCGGGTCGGCCTGGGTTGCCACGCTGAGACGCTGGGAGAGCACCACCTGGAAGATGTCACCGTTGCGGATGTACTCCTTTGCCCGCTCCACCATTGCCTGGTAGCGTTCGCGGGTCACGTTACTGATGGGTTCGGTGGGCGCGCCCTGCCTCGGGCGCAGCATGTGATGGTCGGTACGGGGCCGGGCGTTCTCCAGTACGCGGCGGTTGGTCTCGAGCCGTTCACAGGCCCGCTCGTAGTTGAGGGCTAGGTCGCCGGCCGTCGGCATGTTGACGATGAGCGTCAGCTTCTGTTTCAGGTGGTCAAAGGCGATCATCTCATCCACCACCATGAAGTGGCAGTCCGGGAGATTCCGGTCGTCCGGCGGCGGCGAGGGCAGCGACTCCACACTGCGCACGAGGTCGTAGCCAAAGAACCCTACCGCCCCGCCAAAGAGCCGGGGCATGCCCTCAATGTGCGGGCTGCGGTAGCGGCTGAGCACCGCCTGGACAATGCGGAAGGGGTTACCGGTGATGCGCTCAGCGGTGCCGTCCCGCCGGTGCAGCATGGCCACATTGTCGCGGATGCGGATCGTCACGATCGGGTCCTTGCCGATGAACGAGTAGCGCGCCCACTTCTCACCGCCCTCCACGCTGTCCAGCAGGAAGCAGTAGGGGCTGGTGTCCTGGTAGCGCATAAACACACTGACCGGTGTCTCGGTGTCGGCCATCACGTCCAGCGCCACGGGGATGTAGTCATATTCCCGCGCCAGGGTCTCCACGGTCTCAAAGGCTGGGTAAAACATCACGCACCTCCTGTATTGGGGTAAAAGAAAAGACCTGTCCTCTTCTCAAGGACAGGTCTTGTTACCTGCGGTACCACCTTGCTTGACGTGAATCCACGTCCGCTCGATCAGGGTGCCAACACACCCCTCGCCGTTCACGCCGGCGTCGCGTCGGACATTACTTGCGGTTTCCCGCTTTCTCTCCGCCTTCAGGAGCCCAATGAGCCACGCCGTTTCCTGTCGCAATCCCACCACCTGCGACTCTCTGCAAGGCCGTACCCGGCTTTTCTCTCCGTCAAGAGTTTGCTTATTCAGTTGTTGTTGGCATTGTACTGCCGATGGACGCCGTTCGTCAAGCGAAAATTTTGTGAAGGGTTCCGTTTTGTTGCGCAACGGAGGATCCCCCGCCACATGCCGTTGTGTCAGCCGTTCACATCGTACCCCGCGTCCACAATGGCCGCGGCGACCTGCTCGCGGGTCGCCCGTCCTTCAGCGGCGTCCACCGCGACCGCGCCGCTGGCCAGGTCCACCTCCACGTTGGTCACGCCGTCCAGTTTGCTCACGGCCTTCTTCACCCGTGCCACACAGTGCTGGCAGGACATACCGCTCACGTTCAAATCAAAATGTGCCATCCTTATTCTCCTTTCGGCCAAAGCCGTATTTCAGTCGTTCGTCAGGTCATAGGGCTTGAGCAGCACATTGGTGACCGTGCCGTCCTCCCCCTTCATCTCCACATAGGTCCAACCATCAATATTCTTCACGTCCGCACCCGCTTCGGCAAGGGGGTCGGCATACAGGGCGAAGACGATGTCCTTGTCGTTGGTCTTATAGTCCTTGGCGTATTCAAACTTGCCGGAGGGCAGGCCGATGCCGTAGTGATCGAGCGCCGTGTGATAGCTCAACACTGTGCGCTTGGCATCCACAGCCGCAAGCAACGCATCGGTTGCCGTCTCCTTGGCACCGGAGCCATCGCCATAGTCCGCCGTGAGAAGCAGTCTGTCGCCATCCACGCGATAGCCGTCACCGAGCTTGGCCGTGTCCAGCCCCGACGCCGTGAAAGGCTGCAGCGCCGTGGCTATGACGATATCCTCCTGCGACCCGCTGTAATCCTTGCTGACCCGCAGGACAGGATCCCCCTCCACCGAGAGCGCATACGCATCGCCCTTATCCTCCACAATACCCGGAAAAGCCTCGGCAATCGCCGCAAAGGATGTCTTGCTGTATTTCTTGACCACATCGGTGGCTGCGCAACCGGCGAGCAGGAATCCTGCCAGTACCAGTGCCGCCAATCTGTGTGCTTTGTTCCTCATACCATCATTCCTCCCTCAGTTTTCCTTGACTTTGAAACCACGAAGCCGCAACGCGTTGCTGACCACCGAGACCGAGCTCAGCGCCATGGCCACCCCGGCGAAAATCGGATTGAGCAGCGGCCCGCCAAGGGCATAGACCAAACCGGCCGCAAAAGGGATGCCAACGAGATTATAGAAGAACGCCCAGAACAGGTTTTGCTTGATGTTGCGGATGGTCGCCCGGCTGAGAGCAATGGCCGTCGCTACCTCCCGCAGGTCGCCACGCATCAGCACGACGTCGGCAGACTCTACCGCCACATCGGTGCCGGTGCCGATGGCCATACCCACATCGGCCTGCACCAGCGCAGGCGCGTCGTTGATGCCGTCGCCCACCATGGCGACACGCTGACCAGCCTTCTGCAGTTTCTCCACCTCGCTGGCCTTGTCCTGGGGCAGCACATCGGCCAATACCCGGGTGATTCCCACCTCATCGGCAATGGCTTGGGCGGTCTGCCGGTTGTCACCAGTGATCATGGCGACCTCGACGCCCATGGCTTTGAGCCGTGCGATGGCTTGCTGGCTGCTGGGCTTGACGGTGTCGGCGGCGGCCATCAGCGCGGCGAGCTTGCCGTCCAAAGCGAGGTACAGCAGCGTTCTGCCCCGGGCAGAAAGCCGCGCCCCATCCTCGTTGGCTTGGGTGGTGTCCACACCGTTCTCCTGCATCAGGCGCAGGTTGCCCGCCAGCAGCGCACGGCCTTCCACGCGGGCATCGATGCCACGCCCCGGCACCGCGCGGAAGTCTTCCGGCGCGGGCAGCGGGAGGTTGCGGGCCTGCGCTCCCTCCACAATGGCACGGGCCACCGGGTGCTCGCTCCCCCGTTCGGCACCCGCACACAGCGTCAGCGCCAGTTCCTCGGCCACGCTGCCATAGGTCACAATGTCAGTCAGCACCGGCTTGCCCTCGGTGATGGTACCGGTCTTGTCGAGCACAACGGCACGGATGGCATGGGTCGTCTCCAGCGCCTCGCCGCCCTTGATGAGAACGCCCAGCTCGGCACCCTTGCCCGTGCCCACCATGATGGCCGTGGGCGTGGCCAACCCCAGCGCGCAGGGGCAAGCGATGACCAGCACCGACACAAAGATGTTCAGTACAAAGTTGAAGTCCCGACCTGTCAGCGCCCAAAGAATGGACGCCACCACGGCAATGCCCAGCACCACCGGCACGAAGTACCCGGAGATGATGTCAGCCAACTTGGCGATGGGGGCCTTCTTGCCCTGGGCATCCTCCACCAGTTTGATGATCTTGGAGAGCGCCGTGTCCGCCCCGACCCGCTCAGCACGGAACTTGATGAGGCCCTCGCCATTGATGGAGCCGCCAGTCACGTTGGCACCGGGCTGCTTCTCCACCGGCAGGCTCTCGCCAGTCAGCATCGATTCATCGATGGAGGAAACGCCCTCCAGCACCACGCCATCCACCGGCACAGCCGAACCGGGCCGCACCAACAGAACGTCACCGACCACAACCTCCTCCAGCGGCACCTCCATCTCACGGTCGTCACGAAGGATGGTCGCCCGCTTTGGCTTGAGGTTCATAAGCTTCTTGATGGCCTCAGACGTGCGGCCGCGGCTGACAGCCTCCATGTATTTGCCCAGCATCACCAGCGTCACGACGATGGCTGCCGACTCAAAGTACAGGGATTTTGCGAAGGTAAAGTCCCCCAGCGCGATCTGTACGGTGGCATACACGCCGTAGAGGAAGGCACTGCCAGTGCCAATGGCCACCAGCGTGTCCATGTTCGGCGCACCTTTGAAGAGCGTCTTCATGCCGACACGGTAAAAGCGATTGCCCGCCGCCAGCACCGGCAGTGTGAGCACAAGCTGCACCAACGCAAATACCAGCGGGAACGCATGGGAACCCATGAAGGCCGGAATGGGCAGCCCCAAGACGGGGAACATGTGGCTCATGGCGATGTAGAGCACCGGGGCGGAGAACACCGCCGCCACAATGAGTTTGGTTCGCTCGTGGCGCAGCGCCTTCGCCCGACGTTCCTGCTCTAGGTCGCGTTCTGCCTCACCCTGCAGCTGCCGGGGGGTGTAGCCGGCGTCCTCAATGGCCGCCATGATTTCAGTCAGCTTCACCTGGGCCGGGTCGTAGATAAACACGCCACGGTTGGTCGTCAGGTTCACCTGGGCCGAGCGCACGCCGGGCAAGCGCCCCGCTGCCCGCTCCACCGCAGCCGAACAGGACGCGCAGGTCATGCCTTCGATCATGAGCTCAATCTGGCGGGTTTGCTCGGGCTGCACCAGTCCATAACCCGCATCCTCCACCGCTAGCCGCAGGGGTTCAAAGGCGATGGCCTCGTCGTCCCCCCGCACCGTCATGCGTTCGGTGGCCAGGTTGACCTCGCAGTTCTCCACCCCCGGCAGTTTGGAGACGGTTTTTTGTACAAAAGCCGAACAGGCAGCACAGGTCATGCCGGTCACGGCGTAAGTTCGTTCGCTCAAAGTCATCCCTCACTTTCCAATGACATTATATACCCCATGGGGGTATATTGCAATGGGGTAAACACAGGTTCCCATCGTTCCGAGGACGACTCACAGCAACAATATCTGTCAATTGCACCGGTTTGATTCCAGAAGCCACAAAGAAAGGTTAAGATTGCGGGAAAGTGGATGAATGGGCATCTACTAAACAAAAAAGGAGCCACCGACACATGTCAGGGCTCCAGCTTGTATTCTTGCTTTGTCACCCTTCCTGGGCGATGCGTTCCACAATGTCCCGATCGGAAGGCAAAAACTCATAGTTGGGCAGCTCCACCGGCAGGGCCCACTGAATCTGCTCGCAGTCCAGCGGTTGAGGATCGCCATTTAAGAGCTCACAGCGGTAAAAGAGGATCACCAGCCGGCCCTCGCCCGTCACCAGACTGTCGTAGAGACAGGAAGGCCGAACCTCAACCCCCAACTCCTCCTTGAGCTCGCGAACGATGCATTGGTCTGGTGTCTCATCGGGCTCTACCCCACCACCGGGAAACTCCCAATAGCCACCCATAGCATCATCCAGCTTGCGCTGGGCCACAAGATACCGCCCATCACGCCGCAGAATACCAGCCGTCACCGTCACCATGGGCGCGCTCAATCGTGGTTGATGCTGCGCTTGACCCGCAGACGGGCCATGGCGCGGGCCAGCGACGCACGGGACTCGTGATACTCACGCAGGCTCTGCTCCTGACGCAGCTCTTCCTCCGCCCGCTGTTGGGCCTCTTCCGCCCGGCGGGCGTCGATTTCCTCGGGCCATTCCATCGCCTGGGCGTTGATGAAGGTCTCGTCGGGGCGCACCTCCACAAAGCCTTCGGAGCAGAAGCAGGTCTTCCACTCCCCATCGGCCTTGAAGCGGATGGAACCAATGGCCAACGCAGCCACCATGGGCATGTGGCCAGCCAATATGCCCAGTTTGCCGCCCTCGTCACCGGTCTCGATGACCAGCGAGTCCACCTCGCCGTCGTAGAAGCGCCGCTCCGGGGTGATGATCTCCAAACGGAACTTCGCCATGGTTATTTCATCCTCTCGGCCTTTTCCCGGGCATCCTCCAGCGTACCAACCATCAGGAAGGCCGCCTCGGGCAGGTCGTCCACCTCGCCATCCACGATGGCCTTAAAGCCTTCAATGGTCTTCTTGAGAGGCACATACTTGCCCGGAATGTTGGAGAACACCTCCGCCACAAACATGGGCTGTGACAGGAACCTCTGGAGTTTGCGCGCGCGGTAGACCGTCAGCCGATCCTCCTCCGAGAGTTCGTCCATGCCGAGGATGGCGATGATGTCCTGCAACTCCTGGTAACGCTGCAACGTCTCCTGCACGCGGCGGGCGGTGTTGTAGTGCTCTTCACCCACGATGGCGGGTTCCAGGATGCGGCTGGTGGAATCGAGCGGGTTCACCGCCGGGTAGATGCCCATTTCTACGATGGAACGGGAGAGCACCGTCGTGGCATCCAGGTGCTGGAAGGTCGTGGCAGGGGCCGGGTCAGTCAGGTCGTCTGCCGGCACATAGATGGCCTGCACCGACGTAATGGAACCATACTTCGTAGAAGTGATGCGCTCCTGCAGGGCACCAACCTCCTGGGCCAAGGTGGGCTGGTAGCCGACCGCCGAGGGCGACCGGCCGAGCAGAGCCGAAACCTCGCTGCCGGCCTGGATGTAGCGGAAGATGTTATCGATGAACAGCAGCACGTCCTGCTGCTCGTGGTCGCGGAAGTATTCGGCCATGGTGAGGCCCGTCAGCGCGACGCGCATGCGGCTTCCTGGCGGCTCGTTCATCTGGCCGAAGGAGAGGGCGGTCTTGTCCAGAACACCCGACTTCGCCATGTCGACGATCATGTCGTTGCCTTCGCGGCTGCGCTCCCCCACGCCGGCGAACACCGACAGGCCGCCGTGCTCGGTGGCGATGTTGTGGATGAGTTCCATGATGAGAACGGTTTTGCCCACGCCGGCGCCGCCAAAGAGGCCGATTTTACCGCCCTTGGCGTAGGGCTCCAGCAGGTCGATGACCTTGATGCCCGTCTCAAAGATCTCGGTCGTTGGCTTCTGGTCGATGAAGCTGGGCGCTTCGCGGTGGATGGACATCTGTTGAGCGGCGACAATGGGGCCCTTGTTGTCGATGGGGCGGCCCAGCACGTCAATGGCGCGGCCCAACACCTCACGACCCACAGGAACTTGAATGGGGGCACCGGTGTCGATGACCTTGAGACCGCGGGACAAACCCTCGGTCGCCTCCAACGCGATGCAGCGCACCGTGTTGCCACCCAGGTGCTGGGACACCTCGGCATAGACTTCCTTGTCCCCATTCTGGATGATGAGCTTATTGTAGATATCCGGGACGCCTCCCTCGGGGAAATAGACGTCAATAACCGGGCCGATGATCTGCCGAAGGGTACCCACCTTGTTTGTCCCTGCCGGCGTGGCGCTTACTGCTTCCATCGTCTTCTCTCCTTGATCAACCGCGTCGGACCACTTTGGTGTTGTTCACCGCGTTGGCTCCGCTGACAATTTCAATGATTTCGTTGGTGATGGCGGCCTGGCGGGCACGCCTGTATTCCTGATCCAGCTCCCCAATCATCTTCTCGGCGTTCTCGGTGGCCGAATCCATGGCGCGCATACGGGCGGATTGCTCGCAGGCAAAGGACTGCACCAGCGTGGCATAGATGAGACCCACCACATACTGGCTGACCAGGGACTTGAACACGACGTCAACGGACGGCTCGTATTCGATGGTACCGGTGTAGTGGCTCTCGGTCTCCACGTCCTGGAAGCTATCGAGATCCAGCGGCAGAATCTGCAGCACCCGCGGTTCCTGGTGGAAGGTAGAAACCAAATGGGTGTAGACGATCATGACGTTATCAATCATGTCCTGCTCATAAAGGTCCACCAGCGCGTCGCAGATCTCGCGGGCGTTAAAGAGCTGGGGGTCCTGGGCGGTGTGCAGGAACTCGATGTCCACCATGTAGCCCCGGCGGTTGAAGAACTGTGTCGCCACATGGCCGACGGTGAAGATGTACCGATCCTTTACGGCGGCAATCTCGCGCATGGCGGTGTTCAGCACGTTGTGGTTGTAGGCACCGGCCAGGCCCTTGTCGCCGGCGATGACGATGAAGGCCGTCCGCTCCCCCATGTGGTTCTTGCGGAGGAATGGGTGATCCGCCTCGCCCATGTGCAGCAGGATGTCCTTGATGGTGGAGCGCACCTTCTGGATGTAGGTGGCGTTCTGCTCCTGCCGATTCAGGGCTTTGCGCAGCTTCACCGAGGAGATGAGGTACATCGCCTTGGTGATCTGCCTTGTCTGGCGGATGCCCGCCACCCTTCGCTTGATGTCGCTGATGCTTAACATCTGTCAGTTCTCCACGCTCTTTATGCCTGTGCCTGTTCGCCGGCGAAGATCTTCTTGTATTCCTCCACGGCATGCTCCAGGGTCTTCGTCATCTCGTCATCCAGAATCTGCTCGGTGGCGATGCGCCGGTAGATGTCGGAGTAGTAGGTCTGCACATGCTCCAGGAACCCATTCTTGAAGCGGGTGATCTGCTTGACCGGAATGTCCATGAGCATGCGGTTGGCGGCCACATAGAGCAGCACAACCTGCCGCTCCAGCGGCATGGGGGAATACTGGGGCTGCTTCAATACCTCGGTCAGGCGCTCGCCCTGGGCCAACAGGTTCTGGGTCGATTTGTCAAGCTCCGAACTGAACTGGGCAAAGACGACCATCTCCCGGTACTGGGCCAATTCTAGGCGAAGCTGGCCCGAAACCTTCTTCATGGCCTTGGTTTGGGCGGCGCTGCCCACGCGGGAGACCGAGAAACCAACGTTGACGGCCGGCCGTACACCGGAGTAGAAGAGCTCGCCTTCCAAGAAGATCTGGCCGTCGGTGATGGAGATGACGTTGGTGGCAATGTAAGAGGAGATGTCACCGGCCATCGTCTCTACCACCGGCAGGGCCGTCATGGAGCCGCCGCCCAGCTCATCCGAGAGCTTGGCAGAGCGCTCCAGCAGACGGGAGTGAAGGTAGAACACGTCGCCCGGGTATGCCTCACGGCCCGAGGGGCGCTTCAAAAGCAGCGACATGGCGCGGTAGGCCACGGCGTGCTTGGAAAGGTCATCGTAGACGATGAGTGCATCCCGCCCGCTGTACATGAACTCCTCGGCCATGGCGCAGCCGGCATAGGGCGTGATGTACTGCATGGGGGCCGAGTCGCTGGCTGTGGCGGCAACAACGATGGTGTAGCTCAGGGCATCGTGATCCTCCAGGGTTTTCACAATGCGCGCGATCGTCGAGGCTTTCTGCCCGATGGCCACATAGATGCAGATGCAGTTGGCACCCTTCTGGTTGAGGATGGTATCGATGGCGATGGCGGTCTTGCCCGTCTGCCGGTCGCCGATGATGAGCTCGCGCTGGCCGCGGCCGATGGGGATCATGGTGTCAATGGCCATGAGACCCGTCTGCAGCGGCTCCCCCACGCTCTTGCGGCTCATAATGCCAGGGGCCTCATGTTCAATGGGGCGGAACTTGCTGGCGTTGATGCGGCCCTTATCGTCCAGGGGCTGGCCCAGGGCGTTGACCACACGGCCCAGCAGCGCCTCGCCCACCGGCACCTCGACCACGTTGTCGGTGCCCTGCACGCGGCTGCCTTCCCTCACGCGGTCGATGTTGTTGAGCAACACCGCACCCACGTAGTCGGCCTCCATGTTGAATGCGATGCCGTAGGCGTCGTTCTCAAACTCCAGGAGCTCGCCGTACTTGCAGTCCAAAAGACCGCTGATGTGCACCACGCCGTCGCTGGAATCCAGCACCGTACCGACGCGCTTGAATTCCGGGCGGTTTTCAAAGGTATCGACGCTCTTTTTCAACTCCTGAATGGAGCCGGTATACATATCCATACTATTCTCCTCAACGGGTAGGATTAGAAATTCACGTGCAGGTGGCGCGTCATTTCCTTCAGGGCTGCCTTGGCGCTGTGGTCAAAGCGCAGGAAGCCGATCTGCACCACAAAGCCAGCCACCAAAGCCGGGTCCACCACAGGGGTCAGCTCCACCGGTTCCCCCATGTGTTCAGTAAACTTGGCGGCAATTTGGGCTACGGTGTTCTCGTCCATCGCATAGGCGGAAAAGAGTCTGCCCGTCATGGCTTACCCCACCTTCTCGTCGCGCAGGAACTTCTGCACGATGCGTTCATGATCGTCGGGGTTGACCTCGCGCTCCAGGATGCGGCTGGCCATATCCACAGCCAGGTCGACAATTTCGTCACGCATGTGCTGGCGTGCCAGGCGCTGCTCCTCAGCGATCTGCCGTCGGGCCTGACGCAGCAAGTCATCGGCTTGCTGCCGGGCTTCGTCGAGGATCTCCTCGGCCCGGCGATTGGCCGCGCCACGGGTATCCCGCAGAATCTCGTCCCGGTGCTCGTCAATGCCGGCCAGCAACCCGTCATAACGCTCCTTGGCCGCCAGGCTGTCCCGCTCCTTGCGCTCGATATCCTCCTGCCGGCGTTGGAAGCGCGCCTCCCGCTCCTGCAGGAAGCGGCGGATGGGCTTATAGAGCACCAGCCGCAGGAAAACGAACAGGACAACGATGTTGACCAGATAGGCCGCGATCAGTTGTGGTTTGATATCCATGAGAACAACCTCACATCGTTACTGCCGAAACCATGACGGTACGGCGCGGGAAACCGACGGCCGAACAGGCCAACCGGGCGCTGGGTGGTGGCGAATGCTTAGCCGCCGATCTTGGCGATCAACATCAGCGCGGCAACGAAACCATAAATGGCAGTTGACTCGGTGATGGCAAGGCCTAGAATGAGGATGCCGTTGATCTTACCGGACGCTTCCGGCTGGCGGGCGACGGCTTCCGCGGCCTTGCTGGTGGCGATGCCCATGCCAATGCCGGCACCCAAACCCGTGAACACCGCGATACCGGCCCCGATTGCGATCAAACCTTCCATAGTACACCTCCGAAATTCTCTTGTTTTGGGTCGTTTCTATTCCAAAGCCTCTTCAATGAAGGCCAAGGACAGCGTGATGAAGATGAATGCCTGCATCCCCGTGTGGAAGAGTGTGAAGAACGTGCTGGCAACGGCGGGAACAACAAAGGAGAACACGCCCAAGCCATAAAGCATCTGCATGATGACCAAACCGCCCAGGAGGTTACCGAACATTCGGCAGGAAAGTGACACTGGCACGGCGAGGTCGGTGACAAGCTTCACCGGGGCAATGATGGGCGTCGGCTGCAGGAAGCCCGTTTTGATGCGGCCCCAGAAACCCTTCTTGCGGTAAGCCAGCACACGGATCAGCACAAAAGTGATGAGGGCCAGAGCAATGGTTTGGTTGATATCCGAAGGTGCAGGGCGAAGGAACTCAAACCCGACCAACTCCAGAATGCCGTTGACGGTCATATAGGCGGCGATGGTGAACATGTATGGGCCCAACCCCGCACCGGCCTTGCTGCCGACCTTGGAGTTGGTGTAGTTCTGCAGGCTCTCCACAATGAGCTCCACGACGTTTTGCAGCCCCCGTGGCAGCTCTTTGAACTTAGGAAAAACCAGAAAGCGAACCAAAAGCGCCGCGATGATGAGCAGGGTCGACGCAATCAAACCCGTCACCAGCGTGTTGGTGATGGGCATGCCACCAAAGAACGGAATCCCGTCTGGCAAATACCCCAATACCAATGGCGTGATGTGCAGTTCTTCCATACAACACCTCTTGCAGGCCCTGCCGGCTAATAGTTCCACGTTCCACACTGCGTATCATCGGCAGGATGGAATATGTTTGAAATCATATACTTGCCTTTGGGCCGGGTCAATATATAAAGTACCCAAATTTTAGTGGCTTTAACGACAGAAATCATCATTGGGGTCGTTGTCCATTTTGCAAGAGGAAACTTTGGAATCTTGCAAGACACGAACACCTGGGAACAACGAGATACGGTACGCGCCGGATCGCCTGGCAGAGGCAATCCGGCGCGTCTTCTGCGATGGATTACGCCGTCACGGGGGATTTGCCCCCGCAGCGTCAATGGGTCAGATGATCTCCAGATCATCCTGACCGAGCAAGGCCGGGAAGGCCGTCGCAGGCCGATCCTGGTACCAGAAGGCAACCGAGGCAATGTCATCCTGCATGGGCAGATACCGCCCGCCGGAGCGCCACCCCAGTGCCTGGATCGTGACTCTCAGGTCCTTGTCAAAACGGATGGGGTCCATGATGTGCCAGCGATACAGACCGAAGCGGGTCTGGGAGCGGTAGAGCCCATCGGGCCGGATGACCTGGGGCAGCCCCGAGTAGGGCGTGGTAAATTCCTGGTACTGGTGGGTCTTCTGGTTCTCAAAGTTATAGGAGCCGCAGAAATAATCCTCAGTACCGGTGCCGCAGATGGTGGGGAACTCGCCGTCGCCATCGAGGAAGAACTTGATCTCCCCCTCCCCCCACCAGCCGGAGTTGTTGACGCCCCAAGCCATATAGGTGCCCACGTACTGCCCCTTGCCCTCAATGCCATCCACGATGGTGTAGACATCCTTGTAGGGCAGCGGGTTCACCCGCCGGAACTGGGCGTGGAAGTAACCCGCGTCCTCCGGCACGTCGGTCAGGGTGTAGTCGATCTGGTAGAAGAGCGTCATCTCCTCAGCGTCACGGTTCTCCACCGTCATGCGGCAGTGGGTGCGGAAGGGCATCTCCCAATAACAGTTGAACGCGCTGCCGGGGTTGACGCAGATTGCCAACGACGTGACCGGCGCATACTCCCCCCACCCACAGGCGAAGAAGTCGCCAATGGGACACTCCACCGAGGGGACAGGGGAATTGTCCCAGTAGACGCGCAGGATGGTGCTGCGCCAGCGGCCCGTGGGGGTGACCCACATGTGCTGGATGGCACCGGGGCCGTCCACATCAGCGATGGTGAGCGTCTCCCCGGCGGCGATGCGCACACAGGGGTTAATCTTCCAGCCCTGGCCCAGGTCCCGCGCACAGCGTGCGCCGGTGCCGTCGGTGGCCATGCCTCCGCGGCCCTTCTCCCCGGTGATGTTCTCAGCGCAGAGCGAACGAGTCTTCGCGTCTGACAGCAGGCTCAGGTTCCCCAGGTTCATACCCAAACCATTGAACTTCGCCATTCGTGCTTCCTCCCGTTTTTGCTTCAATCCTGAACCGTTTCGTCCATCTCCAAGCCAGCTTGCTCATAGAGCTTGCGGCGGCCGGCCTTGTCGCTGCGCAGCTCCCGCCAGGCATAGCGCGCCACATCCTCGGCAGCCTCCAGCGGTACGACAACGATGCCGTCGTTGTCTGCCACCACGATGTCACCAGGGCGCACCTGCACACCCTCAAAGGCGATGGGCTGCTGGGTGGACTCAAACTGCAAACGGGCCTGCACCATGGGCTGGGTGGTGTAGCGCAGCCACACTGGCACCTGCTGCAGGATGAGCTCGTCGGTATCCCGCGCGCCGCCATTGGTGGCAAAGCCCGTCGCCCCCTGGTTTTTCACCTCCAGCCCGTTGTTGGAACCCATCAGGCCCACGGGCTGACGGCTGAGATCGATCATGACAAAGTCACCGGGTTCAATTTCCTTGATCCACGGATAGGTGCAGACATTGCCATAGTACCAGTTGGACCACTCGGTGTAGGCGTCGCCCCGCTCCAGCGGCGCAGGGCCCCGGTAAGGTAGATACCGCACGGTACGAGCAATGCCCACCGCACGCGCGCGCCACAGGGGCCGCACCCCAGCGTCTACCGTGCCAAAGCCGTGGTAACCATTCCAGTCCATGCCGTCGCGCACATCGGCCACACGCAGGCCACCATAGAGCTTGAGAAGTGCTTCTCGTTCCTTGCCAGACAACATTGCCGTTCCTCCTTATTTGCTATTTTGTACACCCACCTCGCCCTCGGCGAAGGTCACCGTCACGGTGCCGTCGCGGTCGGTGCGGCGGATGTCGTCACACACATTGAGCAGCCGCTGCATTGCGGACTGCGCCGGGTGGCCGTAGGAATTGTCTGCCCCCACGCTAATGACGCACACCTGCGGCGAGACGGCCTGCAAAAATGCCGCCGTGCTGGAGCCTGCACTACCGTGGTGGCCCACCTTTAACACATCACTGTCAACATTCGCGCTGGACGACAAAATCCCTTCTTCCCCCTCCTTGGCCAGGTCACCGATCAGCAGGGCGCTGTGGCCATCGGCCACCGCCCGCAGCACGATGGAAGAATTGTTATCGTCGAGCCCCTCGGCATCCTGCGGCGGCCACAGCACCGTAAACGTGGCTTCACCCAGAGTAATGGTATCCCCCACTGCCGGCACAGTAATCGTAAGATTTTGGGCATCCACGGCGTCCAGCACGTCCTCGTAGGTCTCGGTGTTGGCGGTGATGCCGGGCATGTACACCGAGTCAGCCGGAAAGGCATCCAGCACCGTGTCCAGCCCGCCGATGTGGTCGGAGTCTGGGTGGGTACCCACCACCGCTTCCAGGCGCTCCACCCCTCGGTCACGAAGGAACTCCACCACCTCGTCGCCCTCACTGTTTTCGCCGGCGTCCACCAGCAGGTATTTGCCGCCGCTCGAAAGCAGGATGCTGTCGCCCTGTCCCACGTCGATGAAGTCCATACGCAACGATGCTGCCGCAACCGACGCGCTGGCTGTGGCTGCCGTCTGCCGGCCCCCCCGGCCAAGCTGCGAATAGGCCAGCACCGCCAACACCAGCAGTGGCACCAGCCAGCCCAACCCGGCAGCCTGCCGTTTGCGATTTGCCATGTCTCCCCTCCTCCTCTTGAAAGAAAAGCCGGAGCAAACAGCGTCTGTCTGCCCCGGCTTACAATGATTTTGGTTATCGCGGACGCAGTACATCCGTGCCCAGCCACCGGCGCAGCGGCTCGGGCACCGTCACCGACCCATCGGCCTGCTGCCCCTGCTCCAGCATGGCAGGCAGGATGCGGGAAGTGGCCAGGCCCGACCCGTTGAGGGTGTGGATGAAGTCAATCTTCTTGTCCGCATCCTTGCGGTAGCGCATGCGGCCACGGCGGGCCTGGTAATCATTGGCGTTGGAGACCGAGCTCACTTCCTTGTACTCGTTCATCGAAGGCAACCACACCTCTATGTCGTAGGTCGTGGCCATGGAAGCACTGCAGTCCCCGGCGGCCAGCTTGGAGAGCTGGTAGTGCAGCCCCAACCCCTGCACCAGCCGCTCGGCCTTGGCGATGAGCTCCTGATGGGCGGCCTTGGAGCCTTCCGGCGTGGTGAACTGGAACATCTCCACCTTGTTGAACTGATGCCCGCGGATCATCCCGCGCTCGTTGGCGCGGTAGCTGCCAGCCTCCCGCCGGTAGCAGGGCGTGTAGGCGAAGAGCTTCTTGGGCAGGGCCGACTCAGGCAGAATCTCGTCGCGGTAGAGGTTGACAAGCGCCGTCTCCGCCGTGGGCAGCAGGAAGGCCATGTTGTCCTCCTGCAGGCGGTAGACGTCCTCCTCAAACTTCGGGAACTGGCCGGCGGTGAAGCCGCACTCCCAATTGAGGATGTGGGGCGGCAGAATGAACTCGTAACCGTCCTGAATGTGCTCGTCAATGAAGTAATTGAGCAGCGCCCACTCCACCCGCGCGCCGAGGCCGGTGTAGAGCCAGAAACCGTTGCCGCCCATCTTGACGCCGCGCTCATAGTCGATGAGGCCCAGCGACAGCTCCAGCTCCACGTGATCCTTAGGCTGGAAGGCAAAATCTGGCTTGCTGCCAAAGGTGCGCACGACGGCGTTGTTCTCCTTGCCGCCGGCCACGACGTCCTCAGCCGGCAGGTTGGGCAGCGCCGCCACAAAGGTGTCGATGCGCTCCTCCAAAACCTTGAGCTCCTGGTCCATATCCTTGATGCGGTCGGCGGTGTCCTTCATCTGCGCCATCAAGGCGTCGATGTTCTCACCACGTTTCTTGAGCGCCGGCACCTCCTTGGAGATGCGGTTGCGCTCAGCCTTCATGGTCTCCACCTCGGCAATGAGGGTGCGCCGCTGGCCGTCCCAAGCCAAAAACTGTGTGAAATCAACACGATACTCGCGCTTGGCCAGTGCCTGGGCCACGAAGTCCGGGTCCTTGCGGATCAATGCGATGTCCAACATGGGGGGATTCCTCCTTTTCCGTAAAAAACGTCCCCTGGATCTCTCCAAGGGACGGTTGCGCCGTGGTGCCACCCTGTTCCCGCCCGCAGGCGGCTCATTGTGCGCGGTATCGGGCGCACCCGCGGCGCTCGTCGCGCCGAAGCTCCGGGATGGAACGGCCATGCTCCACACCGGCTCGCACCGCCCGCCGGCTCTCTGGGTGGAAGGCGTTGGCCACGCTTCCCTTCATTGCTATGTCACATTATAGTGCGCAGACGGCGGGAAATCAATCCTCCCCCGGCAACAATTCCCGCTTCAGACTCTTTTGTCGAAACAATTCGTTTTGTAACGACAGTCACATAGCTGCGGAATCGGATTCGTTATACTGCATTTGTGAAACATTGAACAAACAAGGAGGCCAAAGCATGAAGGTTTTGATCATCGGCGGGGTGGCTGGCGGCGCGTCCGCTGCGGCTCGTTTGCGGCGGTTGAACGACGGTGCTGAAATTGTGATGGTGGAGCGCGGGCCCCACATTTCCTTTGCCAACTGCGGCTTGCCCTACCACGTGGGCGGGGTCATCGCCGACGAGGACGACCTGCTGCTGCAGACGCCGGAAAGCTTTAAGCAACGCTTCAACGTGGAAGTACGGGTGCGCACTGAGGCACTCTCCATTGACCGCGCGGCCAAGACGTTGGCCCTGCGCGACTTGGAAACCGGACGGGAGTACAACGAACCCTACGACTACCTGGTGCTGGCCCCCGGGGCAGAGCCCATCCGCCCGCCGCTGCCGGGGCTCGACCACCCGAAGGTACTGACGCTGCGCAACATCCCCGATATGGAGAAGATCATGGCGGCGGCCAATGGCGCCACACGCGCCGTCGTCATCGGCGCGGGGTACATCGGCATTGAGGTGGCCGAAAACCTGGCTCACAAGGGCCTGCAGGTGGAGATCGCCGAGCTGGCCGACCATGTGCTGGGGCCGATGGACACCGAGATGTCGGCGCTCCTCAACCCCGCCATCACCGCCCACGGCGTGGGGCTGCACCTGTCCGACGGCATCGCCGCCGTGCGGGAGGCTGGTGACGGCATCGTGGCCGTGCTGCAGAGCGGGGTCGAACTCCCTGCCGACTTCGCTGTGCTGGGCATTGGCGTGCGGCCGGAGACAGGCCTTGCCAAGACGGCGGGGCTCACCATCGGCACGAGTGGCGCCATCGCCGTGGATGCGAGCATGCAGACCAATGACCCGTCGATCTTTGCCGTGGGTGACGCGGTGGAGGTGGTGGACGCCGTATCCGGCAAGCCCACTCGCATCCCGCTGGCTGGCCCGGCCAACCGGCAAGGGCGCATTGCCGCGGATAACATCTGCGGGCGTGACAGCCGCTACCGTGGCACGCTGGGCGCGTCGGTGCTCAAGGTCTTTGACTTCACCGCTGCGCTCTGCGGCAACAACGAGCGTCAGCTGAAGGCCGACGGCGTCAACTACGAAAAGGTCTACATTCACGCCGGCTCCCACGCCGGGTACTACCCCGGTGCGCGGCAGGTGTCGCTGAAACTCCTCTTTGACAAGGAAACGGGCAAAATCTACGGCGCGCAGGCCGTGGGCATGGAGGGTGTGGAGAAGCGCATCGACGTGATCGCCACCGCCATGCAGGGTGGCCTCACCGTGGAGGATCTGGAGCACCTGGAGCTGTGCTACGCGCCGCCCTATTCCTCGGCCAAGGACCCGGTGAATTTGGCGGGTTTTGTGGCGGCCAACCAACGCCGGGGTGATATGCCCATCCTGCACTGGCACGAGTTTGCCGGCCGTGACCCGCAGAGCACCTACCTGGTGGACGTGCGCACCCGGTCGGAATATGCCGCCGGTACCATCGGCGACGCTGTGAACATCCCGGTGGACGAGCTGCGCGGCCGCATGAACGAGCTGCCCCAGGACCGCGAGCTGTGGGTCATCTGCCAGGTGGGCCTGCGTGGCCACGTGGCCACACGGATGCTCCTGCAAAATGGCTTCCGCGCGCGGAACCTGAGCGGCGGCTACAAGACCTGGAAGGCGGCGACCACGACGCTCACCACACCCCAGAGCGCGGCCCCCCTGCCCTGCGGCGCCGATGACCCGCTGCCCAAGGACGACGGAGAGGATCACACAGCAGATAAGGTGGTGGACGCCACCGGCCTGCAGTGCCCCGGGCCGATCATGTCCACCTTCCAGGCTCTGGAGCAGATGACCGATGGGCAGATCGTGCAGGTGTCGGCCACCGAGCCAGGCTTCGCCGCCGACATCGGCTCCTGGTGCCGGCGCACCGGCAATACCCTGCTGCGCAATGAGTACAAGGACGGCGCGTTCGTCGCCAACATCCGCAAGGGTGGTGCGCCCCGCAGCGAACCGGCCAGCATGCTGGAGACCAGCCACGACAAGACGATGGTCGTCTTCTCCAGTGACTTGGACAAGGCGTTGGCGTCGTTCATCATCGCCAATGGCGCGGCAGCCATGGGGCGCAAGGTCACCATGTTCTTCACCTTCTGGGGCCTCAACATCCTGCGCAAACCGCAGAAGGTTTCGGTGAAAAAGGACTTTATGGCAACGATGTTTGGCCGGATGATGCCCCGGGGCACCGGCAAGCTGGGGCTCTCGCGCATGAACATGGCGGGCATGGGGCCGGCGCTCATCCGCAGCCGCATGGCGAAGAAGAGCGTGACCGCACTGGAGGACCTGATGCAGCAGGCACTGCGCAGCGGCGTACGCCTGGTGGCCTGTTCCATGTCCATGGATGTAATGGGGCTCACCAAGGACGAGTTCATCGACGGCGTGGAGGTGGCCGGCGTGGCCAGCTACCTGGCCGCCGCCGAGGAGGCCGACACCAACTTGTTCATCTGACCCATCAGCGGTCACTACGGTCAGGATCTTTGCTTCCATCCATGTTGATCGTCCGGCGCACATGTCGCCGGACGATTGCTTTTGCCATTCTAGATTCTTCATTGTGTGCCCCAAATCTACTGTGACGAGGAGCACTTTGCTGCTCCGCACACAGTTCCCTTCTTCTCCCACACCGATCGTTTGCACCGCTAAGTACCCAAAGGGAGCAAACTATACTATAATAGATTTCGATTTCACATGAGGAGGCTTCCCATGTACTTCGCTGAGTTTAACGATTCCTTCCCGCCGCAGACCGACGGGGTGGCGCAGACGACCCGCAACTACGCCTACTGGCTCAACAAAAAGCACGCGCCCACCTGCGTGGTGGCACCCGCGTTCAACAATGTGCGCGACCACGAGGAATTCCCGGTCATCCGCTTCGTCTCCATGCCGCTCTTTCTGGATAAGGACTACAAACTGGGGCTGCCGGAGATCGCCTTTCGCACCTCCCGCCGGTTGGACGAGCTGCCGCTGTCGCTGGTGCACGCCCACTGCCCGTTCATGTCCGGCACGCTGGCGCTGCAAACCGCCCGCAAGCAAGGCATCCCGCTGGTAGCGACGTTCCACACCAAGTTTGCTGACGACTTTGCCCAGCGGATGAAGATGGAGAACGCCTACAAGCTGGCCGCCGGGTACACGGCGAAGTTCTTCGCCCAGGCCGACGCGGCGTGGACGGTCAACCATGCCTCAGCTGAGACCCTGCGGGAATATGGCTACCGCGGGCCCATCACCATCATGCCAAACGGTTGCGACTTTGCTCCCCACCAGCGCAGCGCCGAAAACCGCGCCGCTATTCTCCGCCAATACGGGCTGGAGGACGTGCCTCTGCTGCTCTTCGTGGGGCGCGTGGTGGAGCAGAAGAACATTGGGTTCCTGCTGGAGTCGCTGGCTCTCATCCGCGGGCAAGAGCGTTTCCATCTGCTCATTGTGGGCGACGGCGAGGGCATGCCCCACTTCCGCAAGCAGGTGGCCCAGCTGGGGCTGCAGCATGAGGTGCGTTTCGCCGGTGCGGTACGCGACCGGGTGCTGCTGCAGAACATCTATGCCGCGGCAGACCTCTTCACCTTCCCCTCAGTCTATGACACCGACGGCCTGGTGAAGCGCGAAGCAGCCTCCTGCGGCTGTCCCTCGGCGCTCATCGAGGGTTCCAACGCCGCCGAGGGTATCGCCAACGGCTTTGACGGCTTCACCACGCCGCTCGATCGCAATGCCTACGCTGCGCTGCTGCTGGGCTGCATCCGCAACCCCGAGCTGCTGGCGCGGGTGGGCGCACAGTCCCGTGAGTCGGTCTACGTCTCCTGGGAGACGGTGGTGGACCGGGCCTATGAGGAGTACAAAGTCATCATCGCCAACTACGACCATAAGAAGGCGTATGCCCAAGGCAAACGGCATTACTCGGTGCCGTTGGCGGTGGCCTACGATTTTTACAGCAAGCAAGCCGTCCGGGTGCGGTTCACCACCCGCGCCATCAACCGGGGAGCACGGCACCGTACCGTCGTGATGCAAAAAGCTGCCATCCACAACATTCGCCGCCTGCGGGAGGCAATGCGTTCCCTGCAAAGCTGGCGGCGATAGACTCACCCTGCTTGACCGTCGGCATCGTGTCTGATAGGATTGCTTTACTTTGTCACACAAGGAGGTGACCCATTGGGGAACATTGAGATCATCACCGACAGCACCGCCGCCTTGACGCGGGAGGAACTGGCCCACACCGGCATCCGCGTCGCACCGCTGTCGCTGCACTTTCAAGGCATCGTCGTGGACGAATGCCTGCCTGACGGTTACGACGAGTTGTATCGAACCATTGAAGCAAGTCAGGAGATTCCGACCACCTCACAGCCCTCCACCGGTCGATTCGTAGAGCTGTTCCAGCAGGCCATACAGGAGGGCCGCGACGTGGTGGCAATCCTGCTGTCGTCTGCCCTAAGCGGTACCGTCAACTCCGCCCATGCGGCGGCAGAGATCGTCGGACGGGAGCATGTGACCGTCCTCGACTCGTTTACGGCGGTTGCCAACCTGAAAAAGCTGGTGTTGGATGCCTGGCAGATGGCGCAGGACGGCGCCAACCGTGAGACCATCGCTCGCATGGTGGAAGGGCAGCGCCCCACGATGCAAGCGGTGCTGACCGTGCGCGACCTCATCCACCTGAAGCGCGGCGGACGGCTCAACAACTCCCAGTACTTCGTGGGGAAGCTGCTGAACATTCTGCCTCTCATCCAGCTGCGGGAGGGGAAACTCTTCCCCTACGCCAAGGTGAAGGGCGAGAAAGCAACGCTACAAGCCTTGTGCCAAGCCGCGCCGGAGGACGTCCGTGGCCTTACCATCTGCCACATTCAGAACCCCGAAGGGGTGGAACGGCTGCGCGAGCTGCTGCGGGAACGGTTCCCCCACATCGAGCTGGGGGTCGAGCCTATCAGTCCGGTCATTGGTTCCCACTTAGGGCCGGGCGCCATTGGATACTGTTATTATTCGTGAGTTTTTGCAAGCGAAAAGGAGCTGCTCGGATGGGCAGCTCCTTTTCGCTATGGAAGATGCAGTGTGTATAGTGTTTCTCGTTTCCATATGCAAAGAGATTCGGTTTTGTCAATGTCGTGTTCCATAGACAAAAAGAAGCCCGGCTGTTAACCGGGCAGGAGTAAGGAGGATTGTAATGAAAAAGCACTGCTGCTGTCTCGATGATGCCTCATCTCTGACTGCAAGATCAGTATACCCATGCATTGTGAACAATCTATGAACCTGCCGTTAAGGAAATAAAAACTTCTGTTCCCCTTTTGCGCTTTGGGGAATAGCGGAACTTCCAATGCCGGGAAAACAAGGCACACAGGTGCGAAACTGTCAACTTTCTGTGCCAGTGGGGTAACTACGTGCCCCAAAGATAGCCGTGCCCACGCGCACCAACGTTGCGCCTTCCTCAATGGCGATGGCAAAATCGTGGCTCATGCCCATGGAGAGAACCTCCATCGACACCCGCTCGGTTTGCAGCTCTGCTGCAGCCCGGTCAAAGAGCTGGCGCATGGCACGGAAGGCCGGGCGCACCTCCTCGGGGTCACCCACCGGTTGGGCGATGGTCATGAGCCCACGCACCCGCAGATGGGGCATCTCCCCGATCTGGCCAATGAGGTCAAGAGCGGCATCCGGCGTCGTGCCGGACTTGCTCTCCTCCCCCGAAATATTCACCTGCACCAGGATGTTCGCGTCCAAACCCTGCTGGCCGGCGCGGCGATCCAGCTCCCGGGCCAGCGTCAGGCTATCCACCGAGTGGATGAGCGACGCCAGCCGCAGTGCGTCCTTCGCCTTGTTGGACTGCAGGTGCCCGATGAGGTGCCAGGTACAGTCCAGCTCCCCATCCAATTCCGCACGTTTGTGTGCCAGCTCCTGCACGCGGTTCTCCCCAAAGTGGCGCAGGCCGAGTCCATAGGCCAGACGCACCTGATCGGCTGTCACCGTCTTGCTGACGGCGACGAGCGTAATGTCTTGCTCCCTGCGGCCGCTGCGCTGCGCGGCTTCTGCCACTGCACGCCGCACCCCATCAACCCGGCGTGCCATTTCATCTCTGTCCAAGTTTGGTTCACCTCGTCCCCCATCATAGCACAGAAGACACCCAGTCGCCACGCTCCCGCGTCCGCGATCGGCAAAGAAAAGGGATCCTCCGCCGCCATGGCAGAGGATCCCCAAGCTCATATAATTACCGACCGCTAGCGTGCCTCGCGGTCATAGGCGGTGGAAAGCGCCGCCGGAGTGCCATCACCGCGGTTGTTGACCCGGCCGGAGATTAGCGCCAGCACCACAATCGTCAGGATGTAGGGCAGCATGGAGAAGAGGTCTGAGGGAATTTGGATGCCAACGGCCTGCAGGCGCAGCCCCAGGATGCCGATGAGGCCGAAGAGATAGGATCCCAGCAGCGCCTTCCAGGGGTTCCAGGTGGCGAAGATAACCAAAGCCACGGCGATCCACCCGCGACCGGCCGAGATATTGTCCATCCAGGAGCTGTTGTACCCCAGGGACAGGAACACGCCTCCAAGCCCCGCCAGCATGCCGCCGAAGATGGTGCAACCATAGCGGATGGCGAAGACATTGATACCTGCCGAGTCAGTGGCGGCGGGGTTTTCTCCAGCGCTGCGGATCTTCATGCCCAGGTGGGTGCGGTTGAGCACAAACCACAGGGCGGGCACCAGCAGCAGGCTGATGTAAACAATGATATTCTGGTCAAAGAGGATCGTGCCCAATGCGGGGATCTTGGAAAGGCCCGGAATGGCGATGGGCTGAAAACTGGCTGCCGGCGTGACGTTGACGTACGGTTTGCCGATGAACGAGGAGAGCCCCGTGCCAAAAATCGTCAAGGCCAGGCCGCTGACGATCTGATTGGCGCGGAAGGTGACGGTGAGCAGGGCGTGGATGAGCGACATGAGCCCGCCCGCCGCCATGGCGATGAGCACCGCCAGCCACAAGCTGCCGGTGGCCTGCACGCCGATGACGCCGGACACCGCACCCACAAGGATGACGCCCTCGACACCGAGGTTGGAGATGCCGCTTTTCTCGGTGACAAGCTCGCCCAAGGAGGCCAGCAGAAGCACTGTGCCGGCGGCCACCATGGCGGCCAGCGTGCTGATGATCGTGTTGGCAATCATTCCTTGACGACCTCCTTTCCAAAGTGGAAGCGAATGCGATATTGCGAGAGGAGGTCAAAGCCCAGAACAAAGAAGAGCACAATGCCCTGAATCATGACCGAGATGGCGTCGGAAATGCCGGCCGTCTGCGCGTATTTGCCGCCAACCAGCAGGGCCCCCATGAAGATGGACATGGCCGCGATGCCCCAGGGATTGAGCCGCGCCAACCACGCAATAATGATGGCCGTGTAGCCATAGTTGCCGGAGATGTTGGTCTCCAGCCGGTGGGTCAGGCCAGAAAGCTCACTCATGCCCGCAAGGCCAGCGATGGCACCAGACAGCATCAGCACAGCGATGACGTTGCGCTTGACCTTGATGCCGGCATACTCAGCGGCGCGGGCGCTCTCCCCCACCACGCGGATCTCATACCCCCAGCGGCTGCGGTTGAGCAGCACAAAATACAGCACCATCACGAGAACCGCCAGCACCAGGCCCATGTGGATGTCAATGCCGGGTATTGTCCAGAATTCCGAGGTCGTCGGAATGGGCTTTGTGATGGGGAAGCCCTTAGAAGCCGGATCGCGCCAGGGGCCGTTGACCAAATACTGAACCCACTTGAGGGCAACGTAGTTGAGCATGAGGGTGGTGATTGTCTCGTTGACGCCCAGCATTGCCCGCGGCACCGCCGCCACCGCCGCCCACAGCATGCCCGCCACCATGGAGGCGACAATCATGAGTGGGATAAGCAAAAAACCAGGCAGATTAGGAAAGAGCAAACCGATGCCGGCCGCCGCGAAGGCACCCATGGCGATCTGCCCCTCGCCACCGACGTTCCACAGCTTCATGCGGAAGGCAAACGAAATGCCGATGGCTGTGATGATGAGCGGGATGGCCTTGAGCATCGTGTCCATCAGGCCGTCGAGGGTAAAGAGCGTCCGCACGAACATGGAGCGCATGATATCGCCCACATCCTCCAGCGTTCGCCCGGTGGTGAGCAGATACAAGGCCGTCACCAAGATGGCCACCAATACCGAGAATACCCGGATCAGCACCACATTACCGGTGGTACCTGCCATCCGTTTCTCAAAAGTGAGAAAGCGCTTCATATCGCGTGACCTCCTCCGGTGTCGTGCCCATCATCATCATACCGATGCGGCCGAGTCTGGCTTCCTCGCGGTCCAGAATGCCCATGACGCGCCCACGATACAGCACCATGATGCGGTCACTGTACTTGAGCAGGGCATCCAGATCCTCAGAGATGAACAGAACCCCCGCCCCACGATCACGCTGTTCCAGCAGCAGTTGGTAGATCATCTCGGTTGCGCCGATGTCAAGGCCGCGCACCGGGTAGGCCGTCACAATGGCCTTGGGGTTCAGGGCAATCTCCCGCGCCAGCAGCAGCTTCTGCAGGTTGCCGCCGGACATGAGCCGCACCGGAGCCGCACTGTCGGCCACCGCAATCTCATATTGATCGATAGCTTTCTTCACCTTAGGACCTACCGCGCCATAGTCAATGAACATGCCCTTGACGGCGTCGTTGTGCCAGTAAGTGCGCAGAATCATGTTGTCGGCCATGTTCATGTTGCCAATGAGGCCTGTGCCCAGGCGATCTTCCGGCACAAAAGCCAGGCCGTTGTCGATAATCTGGCGCACATCCGCCCCAGCGATGTCCAGGCCATCCAGCGTGGCCGAACCCGCGTCGATGGGCTGGATGCCGGCCAACGCCTCGGCCAGTTCCCGCTGGCCGTTGCCTGCCACGCCAGCCACACCAAGAATTTCGCCCCGACGCAACGTGAACGTCACTTCGTCCACCGCGCGCACGCCCTTGGAGCCGCCGACCACGAGATTACGAACTTCCAGCACCGCCTCGCCGGGCTCACGGCGGGTGATGGCACCATCCACTTTGATTTCCTCCCCCACCATCATGCGGGTGAGTGTCTCGTAATTGATCTCTTCCCCTTGTGCCGCGCCGGACACCTGCCCACGCCGCAACACCGTGACCCGGTCGGCAATGTCGCAGACCTCAGCCAGCTTGTGAGTGATGATAACGACCGAGCAACCCTTGCGCGCCATTCCTTTGAGGGCGGAAAATAGCTTCCCGCTCTCCTGCGGGGTCAGCACGGCCGTCGGCTCATCCAGGATGAGAATGCGGGCATTGCGGTACAAGGCTTTGAGGATCTCCACGCGCTGCTGCTCCCCCACCGAAAGCTGCCAGATGTAGGCGCGAGGGTCGACCTCCATGCCGTATTCCTGCGAGACCTTCCGAATGCGGTCGTCGAGCTTGCGCATGTTGAGCAGGCCCGGCGTCGACTTCTCACCCAGAACGATGTTTTCGGTGACGGTGAAGGCATCCACCAGCTTGAAATGCTGATGAATCATGCCGATGCCGTGGCGCAGGGCATCCGCCGGGGAATGCAGCTCCACCTGCTGGCCATCAATGGTCAGAGTACCGCTGTCCGGCCGGTAAAGGCCGGCCAGAATGTTCATGAGCGTCGATTTGCCCGCGCCATTCTCCCCCAGAAAGGCATGGATTTCCCCACGGTTGATCGTCACGTCAACGTTATCGTTGGCAATCACCCCGGGGAAGGATTTGGAAATACCACGCATTTCCACAACCGCTTCGGCCATCGTTTCCTCCCGCATGCATAGGTCTCTTACAACACAGGAATGAGGCTACCGCCTTGCGCGGCAGCCTCATCGGTTTTAGTATACCACTTACTTGGTGGAACCCACAACGCCTTCCACAAACCAATCCATGGAGAGCAGGTCAGCGTCGGTCAGCTTCTCGCCATCGGCGACCTTGACCGCACCGGACTGATCCTTGACGGGGCCGTAGAACACGTCCCAGCTCTTGTCCTTGATCTTGGCAGAGGCCGCGTCGATGAGGGCCTTGGTCTCGTCGGTGACGGAGGGGCCATACTCGTCAAGCATGATGGTGCCGGTCTCCAGCCCGCCCCAGTAAGCCTTGGGCTTGAAGGTACCGTCCTGCACGGACTTCACGACTTCGGCCATGTAGGGACCCCAGTTCCAGATGGGGGAAGTGAGGTAGCCGTTGGGGGCCTTGGCCTTCATGGAGGAGTTGTAGCCAGTGGAGAAAGCGCCGGCAGCTTCAGCAGCGGCCACGGGCTCGGTGGTGTCCTGATGCTGAGCCATCACGTCGCAGCCCTGGGCCAGAAGGCTCTCAGCGGCCTGCTTCTCCACCTGCGGGTCATACCAGGTGTTGGTCCACACCACGTTCACAGTGGCAGAGGAATTGACGGAACGCACACCCAGCGTGAAGGCGTTGATGCCACGGATGCACTCGGGAATCTGCATGGCGGCGACGTAGCCGATCTTGTTGCTCTTGGTGGCCTTGCCAGCGGCGATGCCCGCCAGATACCGGGCCTGGTACTCACGGCCGAAGTAGTTGCCAAAGTTGGTGTCGTTCAGCTTGGAGCCGGAGCAATGCTCGAACACCACGTCGGGGTACTGCTTGGCCAGCTCATCCACATAGTCCATGTAGCCATAGCTGGTGGCGAAGATGATGTTGCAGCCGTCCTTGATGAGGTTCTCCATCGCGGTCTTGCAGTCCGCGCCTTCCGGCACGTTCTCGATCATCTCGGTCTTGACACCCAGTTGCTTCTCAACATACAGACGACCCTGATCCTGGGCGTAGGAATAGCCGCCGTCGCTGGCGGAACCGACGTAGATGTAGCCAACCTTGACGGTCTTGCCAGCTGCATCGCTGGCAGAGGGGGTGGTGCTCTTGCAGCCGACGCCGGTCAGCGCCACGCCCAAGAGCAATACGACCGAGAACAGGACAGCCAGAAACTTCTTCATGGGTACTCTCTCCTCCTAAACCGATTCTGAGAAACGAATAACGCCACCCTCAATTGAGGAAATGCGCGCTAACGACTCCACCCGGATGCCGCCTTCACGGAGCTTGGCTCCACCCGGCTCATAGGCCTTCTCAATGACGATACCCGCGCCGCACAGCGTCCCACCGCTCAGGCGCACCAGCTCGCCGAGGCCGGCAACCGCCTCGCCATAGGCCAGGAAATCATCCACAATGAGCACACGGTCGGCTGGGGCCAGGTACTGGCGGCTCACCTGCACGGTGCACTCCGTCCCCTTGGTGTAGGAGCGCACGGTTGTGAACCAAGCACTATCCCCAGCGGTGTTGCTGCCAGCCGTCTTCTTGGCAAAGACGACGGGAACGCCCAGCTCCACCCCGACCAGCACTGCAAACGCAATGCCGGAAGCCTCAATGGTCAGAACCTTCGTGACCCCCGCCGCCTGGAATCGCCGGGCAAACTCCACGGCAATCTCCTTGGCCAACGCGGTATCAATCATATGATTGAGAAAGGAACTGACCTTGATGACTCCACCGGGCAGCACCTGCGCGTCCCGCAAAATTCGATCTTTCAGAAGCTGCACCGGACGTCCTCCTGCTGATGATGGGGATATTCTAGCCGAGGCGCAGACAAAATGCAAGAGGAAATCCGAACATTTTTCAAATATCCGCATTTATTGTTGCGGTTAATTGCTAGAGTTTGTGGGTTTCAAGCCGGGGCAGCACAACATCGGCCACGGCTTGGTGAACGTCGGCCTTGGGCAGCGATGTGTCAATGGTGACGATGCGCTCCGGGTATTGGGCGGCCAGCTGGCAGAATGCCTGCTGCACAGCGCTCTGCAACGAGGTACCAGCCATCTCCAGGCGATCCATCTCCCGGCGGGAGATACGGCGCACCGCTTCCGGCGTGTCTACCGAAAGGAAGAACGTGATGTCGGGCCAAAGGCCATCGACGGCGGCCTCATTCACACGCAGCACGGTCTCCTGCCCCAGGCCACGGCCAAAGCCCTGGTAGGCCAGGCTGGAGTCGATGTAGCGATCGGTGATGACGATGGAACCGGCGTCGAGTGCCGGGCGAATGACCTCGGCCACGTGCTGGGCGCGGGCGGCGGCATAGAGCAGCGCCTCTGCCACCGGCGTCATGGCCTCGTTCTCCCGGTCCAGCAACACCTCGCGTATCTTCTCTGCAATGGGGCAACCGCCGGGTTCCCGGGTCACGACGACATCGTGGCCCAGTTCCCTCAGCTTCTCCGCCAGCAGGCGGATGTGCGTGCTCTTGCCCGAACCGTCGGACCCCTCGAAGCTGATGAACAAACCTCTCATACCCGTTCCCCCAAAATCCAATCGGTCAATGCCGGTGCCGTGTCAAAGAACGCTTGGACGCAGTCGAAGCCCTCAAACTCCGCCCGACTGCCAAATCCCCACAGCACCGCCGCCATGTCAAGGCCCGTGTCCTGCGCACCGGCAGCGTCCTGGTCGCGGTCGCCCACCATGAGGGTGGGCTGGCCACTGGCCGGTATCTGGTGCAGGATGTGGGCAATGACCTCGGCCTTCGCGTCCCGCGCGCCGGAAAGCTCGCTCCCCACGATGCCGGCAAAGAGCCCTGTCAGGCCGAAATGCTCCAGTATCTGCCGGGCGAACACCTCAGCCTTGGAGGTTGCCAGCCATAGGGAAACGCCGTTCGCATGGAGAGTTCGCAGCATCTCCTCCACCCCGGGGTAGAGGTCGCACTCCAGCACGCCAGTGGGCCGGTAATACTCCCGATACAGCGCGACGGCCCGTTCCAGGTCTTCCTCCGGCACTCCAAAACGCTCGGCGAAACCCCGCCGCAGCGGCGGCCCAATGACACGCCGGTCCAGCCGCCCCTCCTCGGGGATGCCCAGCTTATCCAGCGCATACCGAAACCCGTGGAAGATGCCGCGGCTGTTGTCCACCAGCGTGCCGTCCAGGTCAAACAAAACCGTTTGATACCGCAAGGAAACCTCCTACTTCACCACTAAGATGTGTCCGTCCCGCACGCCAAAGAGGCTGCCGCCGCAGGCCTGCGCCTGCCGGGCGGTCTCCACGGCCTCCTGCATAATGCGCTCCCCCGGCATGCACAGGGCAATGCCCGGCGGGTACGCGCCAAAAGGCTCCACCGCCACGCGGCCGATGGCCTGCGCCAGCGGCACGGCAACCGCTGGGGCCAACCAAGCCTCTCGCAGCGTCAGGGCTGGTTGCTCGTGTTGGGGCAACTCCCCCAGCCCAGCCGGCACCCCCTCGCCCTTTTGGGCAGCCAGCCGCCGCAGAGCAGCCAGCAGCGATTCAAATTCGCGCTCACCGTCCATAGACGTCATGATGAACACCACCCGGTAAAGGTCGGCCATCTCGGCCTGCACGCCCAGCACCTGCAGGGTGTCCTGTGCCTGCCAGCCGGTCATACCTAACCCCCGCACATCAACGGTAATGCGGGTGGGATCCAGCGCGGCCCAGCCAAGGGGCAGTATATCCTCTCGCCGCCAGCAGCGCAAGCCGGGGATGGCGTTGACCTCGCGCCGCAGGCGCTGGCAGGCGTCGATGATGCCCTCCAGCGCGACAGTGTTAGCCTCCATCCAAGCGCGCCCGTCGTCTAGCCCCATCATCAGGAGATAAGAGGGGCTGGTCGTCGTCAGCGCCCGCAGCAAACGCTTGACGTCGTCGCCCTCCACCGTGGCGGCGGCGTGCAGGAAGGCCGTCTGGGTGGGCGCAGGCAGCGTCTTGTGCGCGCCGGCCACCCACAGGGCAGAGAACGTCCCCGCGTCGGCGGGCAGCCGCCCTGAGAAGGCAAAATGAGCTCCGTGGGCCTCGTCGGTCAGCAACGCAGCATCAGGGCAGTCCTGCGCCAGCGCTGCCAAGTCGGCACAGCAGCCAAAGTAGTTGGGGTAAACCGACAAGTAGGCCGGACGCTGAGCCGAACGCAATACCGATCGCGCCGCCGCGCCGTCAAAGCCGAATGTCTGCTCCGTTTGGCTCCAAGCCGGGTTCACCCAAAGGGGCTGCACCCCTGCCAGGGCACAGGCGTGTACGGCAGAGATGTGACAATCCCGCCCCAGCACCAGCGTGCGGCCCTGCTGGGCAGCCCAAAACACCATGGCCTGGATGCCAGCGGTGGAGCCATTGACCAGCAGAAAGCTGCGCCCAGCGCCCCAACGGCGGGCCACCAGCTGCTCCGCCTCGGCAATGCCCTCGGTCGGCTCGTAGAGGCTGTCGGTACCCGGCACTTCGGTCACGTCCAGCGCGGCATCCCAGGCCGGCAGACGTCCCTTGTGCCCCGGCATGTGCATGCGCAGCAGCCCCTGCTCGGCATACCGCTCCACCATCTCCCATATTGGCCCCTTCATCGCTCCCCCTCCGTTCCGGTACAGTATAGCGAATCCGGCGGGAATTGAATATCCCCGGCATGTAGCGAGCCCGCCCATGGCCGCGCAAAACACAACTCGGTGGCAGCAAGCGAAAGAGCCGCGCTCCACTGGCGTGCGTCATGGCGAATTGTTGCGATTGGGTTCGCTTTTTGATATAGTCGATGAAGCAAATCGACATCCGCAACGGAGGGCCCGCATGGATCTGGAACAATTGCGAACGGACTGCGCCGTGAAGCAAAAGAGAGGTCTGCACATCATCATGGCGTCGGTCATCATTTGGGTTGCTATCCTGTGCGTTCACCTGTCGCCGCTACCACTGCTGAGCAAAAACCTGCTTACCTTTTTCTGCACCGCGCCACTGCTACCCCTTTCGTTTGCCCTCTCCAAACTCCTCAACATTGACTTCCAGAACAAGGCAAACCCGCTGACAAACCTGGGCATTCTCTTTTCCGTCAATCAGATCCTGTATTTGCTCATTGCCATGTGGGTCTACCCCACGGTTCCGGAAAAGATGCTGATGGTGCTCGCGATCATCTTTGGCGCACACTTGATGCCTTACGGTTGGCTGTACAAATCCAAGGTCTATCTGGTTCTCTCCGTCGTCATTCCCGTTTGCGCGCTGGTGATCGGGTTGAACGTTGAGCCGTACATTTTGGCGGCCGTGATGATCTTCTTCGAGGTGGCTTTCTGCATTGGCTTATGGTTGGAAAACAAGCAATTGCGCTGACAAACTCCAGGTCACCGGGGTGGCTGCCTGCGGTTGCAATGAGACCGCGCAAGCGGGGCGGACAGCCCGGCACTGTGCCACCCGCTGACGGCCCCCCACAGGCATCGGCAGAGCCCTGCCAGGAAATTCATACCCAGACTGCAATACGAGATGCGCACCCGCATCTCGTATTCATTTTGATTCATTTTCCTGTCCGTATCCGCTTTCAGCCGTAGCCGGTAAATCCCGCACGGCCTTGGGGCTATCAGGTCTGTGCCTGCTTGCTTTGGTAGTCGTCAAGGGCTGCCTTTAAGGCTTCCTCCGCCAAGACGGAGCAGTGGATCTTGACAGGAGGCAGCCCGCCCAACTCCTCAATGACCTGCTTGTTGGTCAGCTGCATGGCTTCCTCGATGGTCTTGCCCTTGATAAGGTCGGTTGCCACCGAGCTGCTGGCAATGGCCGCACCGCAGCCAAAGGTCTTGAAGCGGCAATCAACGATGACACCGTCCTCCACCTTGATGAACATCTTCATGATGTCGCCACAGGCTTCGCTGCCAACCATGCCCACGCCATCGGCGTTTTCAATCTCCCCCACGTTGTGGGGGTTGGAGAAATGCTCAATCACTTTTTCGTTGTACATCGTTGTCGCTCCTTCTATTTATGCGATGGGGGACATGGCGCGCAGCCGCTCGACGATCTCGGCGACCTTGGAAATGGTGTAGTCAACGTCGTCCTGGGTGGTTTCCTCCCCCAGCGTCAGGCGCAGGGCCGACTGGGCCGAACCGATGGGCACGTTCATCGCCAGCAACACGTGGGAGGGATCGAGCGACCCCGACGAGCAGGCCGAACCGCTGGAGGCGGCGATGCCAGCCATATCCAGGCTCAGCACCAGAGCCTCACCCTCCATGCCCGTGAAACTCACGTTGACGTTGCCGGGCAGGCGGTGCACGCGGTCTCCATTGACACGGGAGCGCGGCACCGTGGCGAGGATGCCGTCAATCATGCGGTCGCGCAGGGCGGCGATACGGATGCCGGCTTCGGGAAGCTCCCCCGCCGACAACTCCAGCGCCTTGGCCATGCCCACGATGGCTGGATGATTGATGGTGCCGGCACGGCGGCCACGCTCGTGAGCCCCGCCGTCCATCAGGTTATCAAGCGCCACGCCCCGACGGATGTAGAGCGCGCCGATGCCCTTGGGGCCGTGGAACTTGTGGGCCGAGAACGTCATCATGTCCACACCCAGTTCCTTCACGTTGATCGGGATATGACCGACAGCCTGCACGGCGTCGGTGTGGAAGGCCGCACCGGCCTCCTTGGCGATCTTCGCAAGCTCCGCGATGGGCTGGATGGCACCAACCTCGTTGTTGGCGAGCATCACGCTCACCAGAATCGTGTCGGGCCGCAAGGCGTCCCGCAGGGACTGGGGCTCCACAAGCCCGCCCTCATCCACCGGCAACACCGTCACCTCAAATCCCTGCTTCTTCAGCACATCGAAGGTATGCAGCACGGCGTGGTGCTCCACAGCGCTGGTGATGAGGTGGAGGCCCTTCTCCCGGTGGCGGGTGGCATACCCCTTGATCGCCCAGTTGTCGGCCTCCGTGCCGCCGGAGGTGAAGTAGATCTCCGACGCCTGCGCGCCCAGCAAACTCGCGATCTTCTCGCGCGACTCATCCACGACGCGCTGGCTGCGGCGGCCCCATGCATGCACGCTGGAGGCGTTACCAAACTCCTGCGTAAACCAGGGAAGCATGGCCTCCAGCACTTCCGGCCGCACGGCGGTGGTGGCGGCGTTGTCCAGATAGATGTTGCGCTTTTCCATCAGTGTCCCTTCCTGTCTTTGGTTTGGTATTCCTCCAGCACGTCAGCCAGAGTGAAGGAGTCAATCACATCGTTGATGCTGCGGGAGAGCTTCTCCCACACGAGCTTGCCGGGGCACTCGTCGCCACGTGCACAGCCGGCGCTGGCCTCGCCCACGCAGTCTGCCGGGGCAATGGGCCCGTCAAGCGTGCGGATGATGGCGCCCACTGAGATGTTCTCCGGCCGGTCAGCCAGTGTATATCCCCCCTGCGCCCCGCGCACCGAGTGGATGAAGCCGCCCTTTTTGAGCGGGATGAACAACTGCTCCAGGTAGGCCTCCGAGATGCTCTGGGCTTCGGAGATGTCCTTGATGGACACCGGTCCGCCGCCGCCGCACAATGCCAGGTGCAGCATGGCGTTGAGACCATATTTGCTGCGGGTGGAAAACTTCATGCCGCCCCTCCATTTCCAACTGAAACTATCGGATATACTATAGCATCCCCAATGGGCGCTGTAAAGTACGCCTTGTCACATCCTGTCAACAAAATGAAAGGCATTTTCGTCTTAGGATAACCATAAGATACCAGGTTGGACTTTGAAATTGGTAGAGATTGGGTTAAAATACCATGAGAGGTCGCCGCGCGCGGCCAACATGAGGTGACTGGATGAACCATTACGAAGTGCTTGGCGTGGACCGCCACGCATCGGCGGACATCATCAAAGCCGCATACCGCGTACAGGCTAAGAAATACCACCCTGATCTGACTGCCAATGACCCCCGCAGCCAACAGCTGATGCAGCGGGTTAACGAGGCCTACGCGGTGCTTGCAGACCCGCAGAAACGCCGCAATTATGACCTGACGCTCAGGGACCCCGAGCCCGAACCGTCCGTAGTATACAGCCGTACCACCCAGCCTGATACGTCCTACGACGATAGACCCCCGACAAAGCAAAAGCGCCGGGCAGGCGGGGGCGTGGTGGCCCTGCTCATCCTGCTGGCGCTGGCCCTGACCGGTGGGCTGTTTTATCTGTTTTTTGCCTACGTGCGCTACATGCTGTTCTCCTGAACCTGAACATCAGGCGTCGTTATCCTGAGGAGAATTGTCCCGTCCATCGGCGAAGTCCAGAATCTCCGATTGCGAAAGGGTCAGTCCATTCTCCAACGTGGTGAACTCATCCATCGCGTCATGTTCCTGCTCCTTGTCACGCTCCCCTGTCTCCTGCGTGGGCGGCACGCCGCCCTCTCCCTCAATAACCAGCCCCGAAAAGGGTGTTCGCATGCCCGGACGCAGCCCATACCGCTCCACCTGTTGTGGGGGTACGATCACTTTCTGCCCTGCCACATGCACATACAGCTCTCCCATGCTCCATTCCTCCCTGCGTCCCGTGTTCCCCTAGTGTGGGAGTGCGGCGGTGAATCATACAGAGAAATCCCCGGCAGCGCTGGAAGGAAAAAGCCGGCCAATTGGCCGGCTTCTGCGTTACTGCACGGAATACAGTCCGTTGGTCACCATGAACTGTGATATGGCCTCCCCGTGCTTCTGCTCCTCTTTCTGGATGTGGTTGAGCACGTCGCGCACATTGGTGTTGTTGAACTCAAAGATGGATGTGTCGTAGCTGTTGGAGACATACTTTTCCGTCATCAGCATGTCGGTGCACAGGTCTTTGTCACTCTTCAAGCCCTGTTGGGGCGTGGACTGCTGCGCCTGTTGCGCCTGCTGGGCCATCATCGGGTTCTGCTGGGCTTGTTGGGGTTGCTGCTGTTGCTGCTGACCGCCCTGCTGAGCCATCTGTGGCACGGTGCCGCTGAGCAGCTGGTTGATGGAGTTGAGATGGGTGCGCTCGCTCTGCTCGTTGGCCTGGAAAATTTGCTTGAGCTGCGAGTTTTGCGCCTGGTTGGCGTACTGCTGGTACTTTTCGATGCAGATCTGCTCGTGGGTCTTCTGATCCTCCAGCAGCATCCGCTCTTTCTGGGTCAATGTGATGGACATTACATACACCTCCACCTGTATCCTGCGCAGGACGGCGGCAACTATGCGGGCGAAAGCTGTCGCGGATGGCATTGGCATGATAAAATGAAGCAAAAACACTGCCATGGGGCTGGAAGGAGCACCCATTGACCGCTAGTGAAGTGAAACGAAAACTGCGGGAGTTGAAGCGGCTGGAAGAGCAATTCCGGCAAAGAGCTGGACAGCGCTCCTCCCCTCTGGTGTGGGACACCTTCTTTGACCTGCACGACGGGGTTCCGAAAGCGGCAAAATACCCGCTGGCGGTGCTGGTGGCGATGGACGCCGAAACACATCGACGGGTCGTGGCCGAATATTGGTCCTTCGTGTGGCAGGCGCTGTGGCCGGAGAACGACGGGGCCGGTGCGCTGCACTTCGATGCCGAGGCACTCCTTCGCCTGGGCCTGCCGGCCGACGCAGACGAGGACGCTGTGAGGGCACGTTTCCGCGCATTGGCCAAGCAGCACCACCCCGACACCGGCGGCGACGCCAGCCAGTTCATCGCCCTCATGGAGGACTATCGAAGGCTCATCCACAAGTAAAAAGGGCTGTCGCAACGCGACAGCCCTTGGTTGTTGGGTGAACTTACAGGATCTCCTGCCCCGGATAGAGCGGGAAGCGAGCGCAGAGCGCCAGCACTTCTTCCTTGACGGAAGCCACAGCTTCCTCCTTGCCCTCAATGACGCGGGCGATGAGGTCGGCGATCGTCTCCATCTCCGCCGTGCCAAGGCCACGGCTCGTCACCGCCGGCGTACCCACACGGATGCCACTGGTGATCGTGGGCTTCTCGGTGTCGAAGGGGATGGCATTTTTGTTGACGGTGATGTTGGCCTCGTCCAGCAGACGCTCCAGCTTCTTGCCGCTGATGCCGCGACCGGTAAGGTTGAGGAGCATCAGGTGGTTGTCGGTGCCGCCGGAGACCAGCCGTACACCACGCTCGGTGAAGGCCTTGGCCATCGCCTGGGCGTTGGCGACAATCTGCCCCTGGTAGTCTTTGAAAGACGCGCCCAGCGCCTCCTGGAAGCAGACAGCCTTGGCGGCAATGATGTGCATGAGAGGGCCGCCCTGGGTGCCGGGGAACATGGCCTTGTCGATGGCCTTAGCGTACTGCTCACGGCAGAGGATCATGCCACCGCGGGGGCCGCGCAGGGTCTTGTGGGTGGTGGTGGTGACAAAGTCAGCGTAGGGCACCGGGTTGGGGTGCAGCCCCGCAGCCACCAGGCCCGCGATGTGGGCCATATCCACCATGAAGAGCGCGCCTACTTCGTCGGCCACGGCACGGAACTTGGCAAAGTCGATGACCCGCGGGTAGGCGCTGGCGCCGGCCACGATCATCTTGGGCTTGCACTCCTTGGCAATGCGCATCAGATCGTCGTAGTCGATGGTCTCCGTCTCCTGCGACACACCATAGGGCACGATGTTGAAATACTTGCCGGAGAGATTCACCGGGCTGCCGTGGGTCAGGTGGCCGCCGTGAGCCAGGTTCATGCCCAGGATCGTGTCACCGGGCTGCAGCATGGCAAAGTAGACGCCGATGTTGGCCTGCGCACCGGAGTGGGGCTGCACGTTGGCGTGCTCTGCACCAAAGATCTGACAGGCACGGGTACGGGCCAGCTCCTCCACCACATCCACGTACTGGCAGCCGCCATAGTAGCGCTTGCCCGGGTAGCCCTCCGCATACTTGTTGGTCAGGTGGCTGCCGGCGGCGGCCATCACCGCGGTGCTGACGAAGTTCTCGCTCGCGATGAGCTCCAGATGGTCGCGCTGGCGGCCCAGCTCCTGCCCCATGGCGGCGGCAACCTCCGGGTCGGTGGCGGCGATCAGTTTGAGGTCGATCATGTTCCATCCTCCTATCGAAGCAAAATTGTGAACGAAACAAAGACGAATAGACTCTATTCAGTTGATCGGCCAGAGCTTGGACTCTACCCGAATGTTCTGCCACTATTTTTGCAAATAATTCGGATTCTGTCAATATGAGTTCTGCCCGGCAAATTGCCAGTTGGTATTTGTTTCCAATTGTACTATATTGGAACGGAATTGGAACGGGTAACCACGCAAAGGAGTTGCCATGAAACGCTCACGGGTTGTTCACGCCGCTCGTCTTGTCCCCCTCACCCTCGCCGCTCTGCTGGGCGCGCTCCTGCTGCTGGCCGTCGGCCCTAACCTGCAACACGCATGGACGCCGGGCAGTGCGGTTGTGCTGGCCGCCACAGCGGAGGATAACGATGCAGCCTTCTTGGCGAAGGCAAAAAAGCTATACTACTACGAGGCGGCCAAGAAAAAGCGCTACCTGAAATTCCATAAAAAGCACCCGACTTACAAACCCTCCACGGTGGTGTGGAGGGTGAATGTGGGTCTTGACCTGGGTTTCTACGTCAAGACGACGACGGTGGACGACCCCGAATCCCTGACGGTGCTGGTGAACAAGAACCGAAAGCTGCCAAAAAGCTACGAGCCGGAGAAGCTCAAGACCGTGGGCAGCGCGCGCCTGCGCCCCGACGCCGCCAAGGCCCTAAAGAAGATGATTGCAGCCGCCAAAGAGGATGGCGTTTCGCTGTATGCGCGTTCCCGAGGGTATCGCTCCTATAGAACCCAGAAGCACCTGAACAGTAACACCGGCTCGCGCCAGCGCTCGCCCGATCGCTCCCGCGCCCGTGCAGGGTACAGCGAACACCAGACCGGCTTGGCGGTGGACTTGAAAAAGAGGGCTGGCGGATTTGTCTCCTCCGGCAGCAAGGAAGCCAAGTGGCTCACCAAAAACGCCTGGAAGTACGGTTTCATCGTGCGCTACACCCAGGACAACAAACACATCACCGGGTACATCGCCGAGCCGTGGCATGTCCGCTTCATCGGTGTTGAGAGCGCGGAACTGATGCACGAGAAGGGCTACAAATCCTATGAGGAATTCTGGGTGAAACAGGTTGCCCACCAACCGCCGGAGGAGGCCGACACTACAACGGCCCCATCCGGGAACGGATGACGTGCCGGGATTGACAATGATGTTGCTCGGAGTATAATTATTTGGTAAGGCAATGACAAAGAGGAGTAGGCAGATGGCACCCCACAGAGAGGCGCTCCATGGCTGGGAGAGCGCCGGGCCGGCCCAAGCCGAACGTCGCTTTTGAGCTTTCCGGGGGTAACAACCCGGAACGGGTCGCTCCGTTATCGGTTTGAGTGCGGGAGGGCTTCCTCCCGAATGAAGGTGGTACCGCGAAGTCGTTTCGTCCTTTGGGAGGAAACGGCTTTTCTGTTTGCAAGGAGGTGAGAGCACCCATGCGCAGTAGCCTGAACGCAATGCAAAGCGGCGGCCTGCCGCTGGCGTGGGTTGCCCCGCCCGTCCTTGGTCCTGATGAAGGCTGAAAGGAGCATCCCCATGCAGGAAATGGAGAAAACTTACGACCCGAAGGCCGCCGAAGCGCGCATCTACGCCCAATGGGTGGAGCGTGGCTACTTCCATGACGAGCCTGACCCGGCCAAAGAGCCGTTTACCATCGTCATTCCCCCGCCCAACATCACCAGCCAACTGCACGTGGGCCATGCGCTCGATAACACACTGCAGGATATCCTCATCCGCACCAAACGGATGCAGGGCTACTGCACACTGTGGGTGCCCGGCACCGACCACGCCAGCATCGCCACTGAGGTCAAGATCATCGAAGCCCTGAAAACCGAGGGCCTGACCAAGCAGGACATCGGCCGCGACGCCTTCCTGGAGCGGGCATGGAAGTGGTATGAGAAGTACGGCGGCATCATTGTGGAGCAGCTCAAGAAGCTAGGTTCCTCCTGCGATTGGCAGCGCCTGCGCTTCACCATGGACGACGGTTGCTCCCAGGCCGTGCGCGAGGTGTTCGTGCGCCTCTATGAGAAGGGCCTCATCTACCGTGGCAACCGCATCATCAACTGGTGCCCGGACTGCAAGACTGCACTCTCCGACGCCGAGGTGGAGTACGAGGAGAGCACCTCCAAGCTGTGGCACCTGTGCTACCCCCTGGCCGACGGCAGCGGCTCCATCGTGGTGGCCACCAGCCGGCCTGAGACGATGCTCGGTGACACCGCCGTGGCCGTCAACCCCGACGACGAGCGCTATGCCGCACTCGTGGGCAAGACCGTGCTGCTGCCCATCATGAACCGAGAAATCCCCATCGTAGCCGACAACTACGTGGAAGCCGAGTTTGGCACCGGCGCGGTGAAGATCACCCCTGCCCACGACCCCAACGACTATGAACTGGCGCTGCGGCACAATCTCCCGATGATCAACCTCCTGCACGAGAACGGCATCCTCAACGAGAACGCCGGCGAATACGCTGGGCTGACCGCCGCCGAGGGCCGCAAGCGGGTGGTTGCCCGGTTGGAGGAACTGGGGCTGCTCGTCAAAACCGAGGACTACACCCACAACGTGGGCACCTGTTATCGTTGCCACCACACGGTGGAGCCGCTCATCTCCGACCAGTGGTTTGTGAAGATGCAGCCCCTGGCCGACCCGGCCATCGATGCCGTGCGCAGCGGGGAGACGAAGTTTGTGCCCGAGCGCTATGCCAAGACCTACTTCAACTGGATGGAGAACATCCGCGACTGGTGCATCTCCCGCCAGCTGTGGTGGGGGCACCGCATCCCGGCTTGGTACTGCCAGAGCTGCGGGCACACCATTGTGAGCCGGGAGGACCCGGACGTCTGCCCACAGTGCGGCAGCGCGAACCTGAAACAGGAAGAGGCCGTGCTGGACACCTGGTTCTCCTCGGCGCTGTGGCCCTTCTCCACCCTGGGGTGGCCCAATGACACCGCTGACCTCAATTATTTTTACCCCACGAGTGTGCTGGTGACAGCCTACGACATCATCTTCTTCTGGGTGGCGCGGATGATCTTCTCGGGCATTGAGCACATGGGCAAGCCACCGTTCCACACGGTGCTCATCCATGGCCTGGTGCGTGACAGCCAGGGCCGCAAGATGAGCAAGTCCCTGGGCAACGGCATCGACCCGCTGGTGATCATCGATCAATACGGTGCCGACGCCATGCGGTTCTCGTTCTCCCAGGGTATCTCGGCGGGCAATGACCTGCGCTTCTCCCCCGATAAGGTGGAGGCTGCGCGCAACTTTGCCAACAAGATCTGGAACGCGTCGCGCTTTGTGCTAATGAACATCGAGGGCATCGAGCTCAAGCCGCTCTCAGCCCTGCAGCTGGACGCCACCGACCGGTGGATTCTGGCGCGGTTGGCCCGCACGACGGCGGAAGTCACCGCGAACCTCGACGACTACGAAATCAGCCTGGCCGCCCAGAAGGTCTATGACTTCATCTGGTCCAGCTACTGCGACTGGTACATTGAGCTGACCAAGACGCGGCTCTACAACGGCAGCGCCGAGGACAAGCAGACGGCGGCCTCGGTGCTGGTGACCGTGTTGCGGGCGGCGCTCAAACTCCTCCATCCCTTCATGCCCTTCGTGACCGAGGCGGTGTGGGAACACCTGCCCGCCAGTGAGGGTGAGACCATCATGCGCGCGGCCTGGCCCAAGGCCAGCGACTTCCCCACCACGGAGGGTGACGAGGAGCGCTTCGCCCTGGCGATGGAAGTCATCACCGCCGTACGCACCATCCGCTCCGACATGAAGGTGCCCCCGGCCAAAAAGCCCGCACTGACCATCGTGACCGACGAGTCCACTGCGGCGACCCTTGGAGGGCTGGAGCGGTACCTGACGACGCTGGCAGGGCTGTCGGCGGTGGCCTTCCTGCCCCAGGGCAGCGCCGCGCCGGAGAGTTCTGTCTCGGCCGTGTGCAGTGCCGGCACGCTCTACCTGCCGCTGGGCGAGCTGGTAGATGTGGCCCAGGAGCTGGCCCGCGCTGAGAAGGAGCTCAGTGCCCTGCAGAAGGAACTGGGTGCGCTGGAAGGCAAACTCGCCAACGAGGGTTTCGTGGCGAAGGCCCCGGCCCATGTGGTGGAAGGCGAGCGCCAGAAGCTGGCCGCCGGACGGGAAAAACTGGCCCGTATTCAGGAACGCATGGACGGGCTGCGGAAGCTGTGAGGGCATGAATTACACCGAAAGCCTTGCCTGGGTATACGGCGCGAAGGAACGCGGAGCTCGCAAGCAGGGCCTGACAAACATGACGGAATTGCTCCGGCGCCTCGGGAACCCCGAGGCGCCGACCCCTTGCGTTCACGTGGCGGGTACCAATGGCAAAGGATCGGTCTGTGCCTACCTCGACGCGATGCTGCGCGCTGCCGGGTACCGCACGGGGTTGACTACCTCCCCCTATCTGGAGCGGTTCCCCGAGCGCATCCGCGTGGATGGGCAGGAGATCCCCGAGGATGACTTTGCAGCCATGGCCACCGAGGTGCGCCAAGCTGCCGACGCCATGGTGGCGGACGGGCTCGTGTCCCCTACGTTCTTTGAACTGACGACCGCCTGCGCGTTTCTCTACTTTGCCAGGGAACGGGTGGACATCGCCGTCATCGAGACTGGGCTGGGTGGGCGCACCGACGCCACCAACGTAGTGACGCCCGAAGTTTCGGTGCTGACGGCCATCGGCATGGACCACATGCATGCGTTGGGCGGCACGCTGGAGGCCATCGCCGCAGAGAAGGCCGGCATCCTGAAACCCGGCGTGCCGGCGGTGCTGGCCCCAAGTAACGATGCTGATGCCCGCGCGGTGTTACTGGCCGACGCCGGGCAAAAAGGCTGCCCGGTTTTGGATGGGGAGAAGGTAAAAATCGAGCCGCTCTCCGACAGCCTAAGTGGACAACGTTTTTCAGTGCAGGGTGATGGTTGGCAGATGAACGAGTTGGAGACGACGCTGCTGGGGCCCCACCAGCTGCGCAATGCGGCCACCGCCCTGCTGGCGGCGCAGGCGCTGCGCGGGCGTGGCTGGCACCTGCCGGATGACGCACTGCGCCGGGGCCTGGCCGCCGCCCGCTGGCCTGGGCGGATGGAAGTGCTGCGCCGCTCCCCCGCCGTGCTGCTGGACGGCGCTCACAACCCCCAGGGTGCCCAAGTGCTGGCGGATGCTGTGCGGCGATACTTCCCCGATCAGCCGGTGGTGCTGGTTACGGCTATCCTGGCTGACAAGGATGCTGAGCCCATGGCCGCAGCCTTCGCGCAGTTTGCCAGCAGTGTACTCACCACCCAGCCGCCCATGTTGACGGCCCGTGAGCTGACACCGCCGGACCGGCTAGCCGCGCTGTTTGCCCGCCATGGTGTACCCGCAGAGCCCTGCCCGGACTGGCGGGAAGCCCTGGATCGGGCGCTGGCATCCGAGTGCGTCGTCGTCATCGCCGGGTCGCTCTATCTGGCGGGGGCGGTGCGGGGGTACGTGTTGTCACGGGTTTGATGTGGAAGGGGTGCCGTCAGCGACAGCCTTGCAAGCCTTGATCGTCGTATCGATGTATCGCAACATGTCCCTTCTCCGTCGCATTGGGTTCCAGTACTGCCTTGGCCCTATGCCCGTACGAATCCGTAACGCCTCCATCAAAATGCGCCGGTGCGCACTGTCGCTGTGATGGAGCGCATACTCCAGTGCCATGTCCTTGGACGCGATTCCATCTTGGGCCAAGGTGTAGTGCATTCTGGAAATGCCGCTGACGCCCCACTCGATTGCCCCATCCGTCAGCGAAGCCAATCCCCCTTTTGATGCAATCACACCTGCGCGGGCAAGCCACGAGCGCCAATACGTGTTCACATTCTCCATGACGTATTGCTTCACGTCTTCAATTGTTGCGGAAATCTGCTGGAGGCTGGCCTTGTCCCCAAATAGAACGACGCCATGCGTCTTCAAAGTGTACCATGTCACGGCGGTTGCGTTGAACTTTCCCAGGGATAGCACGCCGTCGTGATAGCCATAAAACGGGTCAATATCGTCAGGCCGTTTGCCCAGCTGCTCGCGGGGAAGGTACTGGCATTCCAAATGCTGCTCACTGTATTTGCCGGCAATCTCGCCGTGCATGCCTCTTAGGAGGTCAATGCAATGGTCATCCAGGGAATCCGCCAACAGCACGGTACAATCGATGTCGCTTTTGCCGTCGTGGTAGGCGCCCAGCGCAATCGAGCCGGAAAGATAGATTCCAACGACGCTCCCCGGCCGAATAGACAACAGCCGTCGGCAGTACTCTTCCAAAACAGCTGAGTAAGGCTCCGGCATCGTTCTGCCTCCACTCCAACAGATTCTCCGCCCCATAGCACGCTAAAACTGAAACGCCTCCTGAATGCGCCGTGCGACATCCACCGGCTCCAGGTTTGTGTTGTCGATGCGAAGGTAATGCTCCTTCTGGAGTTCACCCTCCAAGGAATTGAGCCGGTACTTCGCCTCCAACGTACGGAAGAGGTAATCGGACTGCTCCAGGTTTCGCTTGGTGGGCTTATGCAGCAGGCGGTTCTCGGTGTGGTTGCGCTCCCAACGCACGGTTTCATCGGCCATGAGCTCCACATAGTAGGTTGGCGCACCATGAGCGGCGAAGAGAGCCTCCACCCCATTGATGTAGTCCCAGTCTACCTGCGCGTCAAAAGCCCACATGTAGGTAAAGATCATGCCGTATTCGTCGCTCTTGGCGTAGGCCTCAAAGATTTCCTGGCGAAAGAGGTTGGTCAACCGGCCACGTTCCTGTGGCTGATTGGCAAAGAGATCGGAGACGAAGTCGATCGTCATGTGGTTGTGGAAGAGCTTCAGACCCGTGCGCTTAGAAAGCTCCTGCCCCACGGTCATCTTGCCCACGGCGTGGGGGCCGAAGATTACCACCAGTTTCACGCGCTCTCCTCACCTTTCACCAGGGCTTGCAACTCCTCACACAGCGCCGTCCACGCGTTGTAGGATCGGGCCAGCGTTTCGGCCTTTGCGCCCCATTCCACCGTTTGCAGCAACCGCTCGCTGCAATCCTTCGGCAGGGTTTGGAACGAGGACAGATGCTCCATCGTACGCTTGCGACTGGGGAAGTACACGTGGTTTGCGGCAAAGAGCGCCTGCAGGAAATGGTCGAGGGCCTGATCCAGCGCGGCGTGGTAGAAGAGCGGATCCTGCCGGGTCACCCCCCGCTCCAAGTCCTCGGTATCCTCCAACTTCTGCAGATGGTGCTGCGCCATCGCACATGCCAATCCATCCGGGTAGGTGGCGACGCGCTGCCGCAGGGCGGCGAGGAAACCATCCTTGTCGCACAGCACCTGCAGGGAAAGCAGCGACGCGCACCGCCCGGTGGGGTAGAAGTAGTTTCCCTCCCTCTCCAACCGGGAACCGGACAGCACCGCGTCTACCTCTGCGGTCATCTGGGCCGTGGTGAAATGCATGAGGCACAACTCGGTGCCCGCAATGGTCAAAAAGTCGCACACGCCCCAGAAAGGGCCCCCGGTGGGCGAAGCATGACAATCGCACCCGTCGCCCAGGGCTTTTTGGTAGGCGGTCAGCCGCTCCTCCGGGGTTGGAATTTGCCGGCTGAACACAAAGACGTCGATGTCGCTCTCCCCGTTCTCGGGCAGCGCCGGGCCGCCGCTTTTGCCCAGTGCGCGGACGGACTCCAACCCAGAAATGCCGTCCATGACGGCATCAAACTGCTCCCGCAACGAACCCATATGCATTTCCGCTCCTCTCGCCTTATCCGGTAGAACCGTCACTGGTTCAGAATGAGATCCTCTGGCAGAATCACGTCATAGATCTTGCCGTCGCCGTCAAGGAACACGATCCACTTGCCGGGGTCGATGGCTTCCTGCTTCACCGTGACGGCGGAGGAGTTCGGCGCGTCCTGGCCGGCGTCCACCGAATCCAACGCCTCGTCGGGCGGGCTCACGATGAACTTGGTGTAATTGGTGTTTGCCTCAAACCCCACGATGGAGAGCTTGACCTGCTTGCCGGCGCTGTCTTTGCTGTAAGCGGTGACCAGGTAGGTGTCTACCGGCACGGCGCTGTCGTCTTTGGCGGTGTACACCTGACAGGCGGTACCACTGTTGGCCGGCAGTGTTCCATCAAAAAACTCAAAGTCCAGCTCGGTGCCTTCCTCCGCCAGCTCCTCGCTGTCGATGGATGCTTTCAGCTCCTCCATGTTGCGGAAGGGCTCCACCGTGGTCTCCTCCATCATCGTGGCCGTCTTTTGGTAGGCATCAAGCAGAGTGTTCAAATCGTCCGCCGGGGTGAAATACAGGTAGCGAAGCACATCGCCCTTTTTCTCCGCCGTCCGGCTGGGGAAGATGAGCAGATTGCTCTGCTCCACATAATAGAACGAAACCGACTTGCCGTCCCCATTGGTGAAGACCAGCTCGCAGTCGCTCATATACTCGGGGGAAAACTGTTTGGAATCCGGCTCCTTGGCCGGCTCACCGCCGGTCATGGCCTGGCATAGGGCCTCGATGGCTTTGGCATCCGTCACTGCGGCATGCAGGTAGTTGGCACCCTGGCTCTGCTTGAGGTACCGCACCTCTGCCGTCCAACCGTCGGTCTTGTCGGCCCCAAGCCCTTGCGCTGCCAGCACTTCGGTCGCCGTCTGGCTGCCGCAGGCCGTAAGCAACAGCAACAGTGCCGTCAACAGCGCAAACCCACTCCCGATGCGATGTCCTCTCATGCAGACCTCCCGTGTTCCACATCAGTATATCCGATTCTCCAAAAATGAAAATATGGGAATATTGCGAAGATTCCCGATCGATGCCGTCAGGTGCGGCATGCCCCCAAGGCGTTCGTCAGTCTGCCAGGCAAAGGGCGCGAAGGGAATCCTCCCGATCCTGGTTCATCTGGGCCACCAGTTCATCGAGGGACGCAAAGCGAAGCTCAGGCCGCAGGCGATGCACAAAACGCAGCGTCAACGGTTTGCCGTAGAGGTCACCTTCAAAATCGATGAGATGGGTCTCCACCACCGGAACGCTGCCATCGACGGTGGGGTTGACGCCGATGTTCGTCATGGCGGGGTACTCTCCCTCCGCCGTGCGCGCCCAAGTGGCGTAGACGCCGTAGGGCGGCAGGAGCTTGCCCGCCGGTGGGGGCAGGTTGGCCGTGCGGAAACCAATCGTGCGGCCAATCTGCCGACCGGTGGCCACCGTGCCGCTCAGCGTCCAGTGGCGGCCCAGCATGTGGGTGACCTGCTCCATGCGTCCCTCAGCCAGCGCCTGACGGATGGCCGTGCTGGAGACAACTTGTCCATCCAGGCAAACCTGGGGCACCACATGAACGTCATAACCATCGCGCGCGCCCAGCCGCCGCAGCAATGCGGCGTCACCAGCGGCCCCTCGGCCAAATCGGAAGTTATCGCCCACGACAACAGCCTTGAGGGTGCCACAGTTCTTCAGGCGCTCCACAAACTCTTCGGCTTCCAGCGCCATGAAGGCGTCGTTGAGCTCGGCAACCGCCATGCAATCCATGCCCAGTGCGCGCGCCAGGGCGGCGCGTTCCTCCGGCAGGGTGAGGAGGTCACCGCCACGGGGCACAAAGGTGTAGAGCAACGACAATGCGCCATGGCGCTTTGCCTGCTGTAGCAGGGTGTGCAGCAGCTGTTGGTGGCCGGTGTGCAGGCCATCAAACTTACCAATGCAGACTGCAAAGGGTTGACCAATCGTGGGAAAGGCTTCATCAAAGATGCGCATCGTCCATCGGGGCCGCATGCCCCTCCTCCGTTATTCTGTGTCTTCGGTGTGCAGGTAGAGCTGCAGGCGCAGCTCGGCGCGACCCTCTCGCAAGGCGACACCGCCCAGGCCCAGGAATCGCTCGCCGGCGTAGACACGCGCGAGCTCCACCGGGTCGGCTTTCACCCCCTGGGCCAAGCCATTCAGTAGCCAGCGCTCCCGCCCGGTCGGGCAATCCACTCGCGGCAGATGCCCCAGCGGGTAATCCATGGGCAACAGCACATCGTTCAGCTGTCCTCGGTCTCGCAGGATCTCCAATTCCTCAATGGTCACGGTTTCCGCCAGGGTAAAGATCCCCGATGCCGTGCGCAGCAGGAAGGAAAGGTATCCATGGCAACCCAGCGCCCGACCGATGTCGGTGCAAAGCGTGCGCACGTAGGTCCCCTTGGTGCAGCCAATGCGCAGCAGATAGCTGTGCGGGCCGGTGCGCTCCACAAGCTCCAGCGCCGTGATAGTGATCTCCCGGTGGGCACGCTCAATTTCCTCGCCGCTGCGGGCCAGTTTATAGAGCTTCTTGCCCTGGTGCACAAGGGCCGAGTACATGGGCGGCTGCTGCTGAATGACGCCACGAAACTGCACCAGCACGGCGCGCACGGCATCCTCGCTCACAGCATCGGCATCGCCGGTGGCAATGATCTCACCGTCGGCGTCCTGGGTGTCGGTCTCAATGCCCAGCGTCAACTCCGCCAGGTATTCCTTGTCCTTCTCCATGATGTAGTCAAAGAGTTTGGTGGCTCGCCCCATGCACAGCGGCAGCACCCCCGCAGCCAGCGGGTCGAGTGTGCCACTGTGACCGCACTTCTTCTGCCCGGTGATGCGCCGGGCAATCGTCACCGCGTCGCTGGAGCTCATGCCCGAGGGCTTGAGCAGGTTGATGAAGCCATTCATTGGCTCAACCCTGCCATGGCAGCTTCAACAAGCTGGCGCTCCGCTTCCGCAAGTGTGCCGGGAACGGTGCAGCCGGCGGCCTTGACATGTCCACCGCCGCCAAACTGCCGGGCGAGATCGGCCACGTTGGCGTCCCCTGCCCCTCGCAGGCTACATTTGTAGCCGCCGACGGTCATCTCCCGCAGGAGGATGCCCACCTGCACGCCGTCGATTTCGTTGAGGTAATTGACGACATTCTCACACTCGTCAACCGTCGCTCCCAGTTCCTTCAAGTCGGCCTGGCTAACGCTCATCACGGCGATGCGGTTGTCAGCAAAAAGGCGCATTGTGGACAATGCCCTTCCGATGAGTCGGGTTTTGGAAAGGGTGCGCCGCCGGAAGATGTGGGAACAGATCTGCTCAAAGGCCGCGCCACGCTCCATGAGCGCCGCCGCCGCCCGCAATGTGCCGGGGCGGGTGTAGTCAAAGCTGAACTGACCGGTATCGGTGACGATGCCGGTGTAGAGACAATTGGCCATTTCCTGGGTAATGGTCTGTCCATTGTCCAGCAGCAGGTCGGTCACAATCTCGGCCGTGGCCGCCGCTTCGCTCACCACATAGTTGTGGTGGCCGTATTGCAGGTTGGTCTTGTGGTGGTCAATGTTCATCACCAGCGGCGCGCGGCCCACCAGCGCCTGGCCCTCTGGCCCCAGCAGAACCGGGTCGGCCGTATCGACGGCCACCGTCAGTGCCGGTGCGGGCAACAGAGTGTGCTCCAGCGCCTCCGCCCCCGGCAGATAACGATACGCCGCAGGAACAGCGTCGATGCAATAGACATGGACATCTCGGCCCTGCTGCCGCAGCCACAGGTACAGCCCCAGCCCCGCCCCCAGCGTGTCACCATCCGGCGCGCGGTGGCAGAGGAGCTGGACGCTGCCCGGCGTATCCAGTAACAGGCGAATCACCTCATTGCCCGTCATGGTTGCCGCTCTCCCCTTCGTGGATCTTTCGGATCGTCTGCTGCAGGGCAATGCTCTGCTCAATGCTGTGGTCAGCAGTGAAGATCAACTGCGGCACGTGGCGGATGGTGATGCGCTGACCCAGCTCCCGGCGGATGAAGCCCGACGCCCGACGCAGTGCTTCCACCGCAGCGGAAAGCTGCTCGGGGCTGCCCATCACGCTCACGCTGACCTTGGCATAGCTCAGGTCGTTGGTCACTTCCACCTGCGTGACACTGGTGAGGGCCGGAATGGCCGGGTCCTTCACCTCGTTGGTGATGATGTCGCTGATTATCTTGCGCACTTCACCGTTGATGCGCTCTCGTCTGACGGTACTCATGGGGACACCTTCTTTCCCTGGGAAATGAATGTGGGGCGGGCGCGCCCTGCGGCACAGCCCGACAGCCGCCGCAGGCTGCGCGGCCTGCCCCACATTGGTATGTCTGTTACCGGGCCGTTCTATTCGGCCTTGATCTCCTCAATGGCAAACGCCTCGATGACATCGCCTTCCTTGACATCGCTGTAGTTGTCGAGGCTGATGCCACACTCGTAACCACGCTCCACCTCGCGAACATCGTCTTTGAAGCGGCGCAGGGAGGCCAGCTTTCCCTCGTACACCACAACGCCATTGCGAAGGAGACGTACCGAGGAACCACGGGTCATCTTGCCGTCGGTGACATAGCTGCCGGCGACCACGCCAATGCTGGAGATGCGGATGAGGCTGCGGATCTCGGCATGGCCGTTCACCACTTCCTTGAACTCCGGCTTGAGCAGGCCCTTCATGGCCTTCTCCATGTCCTCAATGGCCTGGTAGATGATGCGATAGGTGCGTACGTCCACACTCTCGCGCTCGGCAGCGTCGGAGGCCTTGCTGTCAGGCCGCACATTAAAGCCGATGACGATGGCGTTGGAAGCCGCCGCCAGCATGATGTCGTTCTCATTGATGGAACCGACGCCGCTCTGCAGGGTCTTGATGCGCACCTTGTCGTTGGTAAGCTTCTCCAGCGAACTCTTGACAGCTTCGGCCGAACCGCGCACGTCCGCACGGATGATGATGTTGAGGTCGATGACCTCGCCTTCGGCCATGCGGCTGAAGAGGTCGTCCAGCTTCATGGGTGCGCCAGCAATGCCAGCTAGCGACTCACTGCGAGCCTTCAGGCGGCGTTCGTCGGCCACTTGGCGGGCCAGCTTCTCGTCAGCCACCGCGTACAGGATGTCGCCAGCTTCCGGCGTCTCAGAGAGACCCATCAGTTCCACCGGCATGGCCGGCGTTGCAGCGTCCACACGCTTCCCGAGGTCGTCGTTCATGGCACGAACACGGCCATAGACCGAACCGGCCACCACGTAGTCGCCCACGTGCAGCGTACCGTTCTGGATGAGTACGGTGGCCACCGGGCCACGGCCCTTGTCCATACGCGCTTCCACGATGATACCGCGGGCGGCGCTGTCGGGGTTGGCCTTCAGCTCCTGCACATCGGCCACCAGCAGAATCATCTCCAGCAGGGTATCGAGGCCCTGTTTGGTGGTGGCAGACACCGGCACCATGACGGTTTCGCCGCCCCACTCCTCGGCCACCAACTCATATTCGGTCAACTGCTGCTTGATGCGGTCAGGGTCGACACCGGGCAGGTCGATCTTGTTGATCGCCACGATGATCGGCACCTTGGCCGCCTTGGCGTGGTTGATGGCCTCTATGGTCTGGGGCATGACGCCGTCGTTGGCGGCTACCACCAGGATGGCGATATCGGTGGCCTGCGCACCACGGGCACGCATGGAGGTGAACGCCTCGTGGCCAGGGGTATCAAGGAAGGTGATCTGACGGCCACGCAACTCCACCGAGTAGGCACCGATGTGCTGGGTGATACCGCCAGCCTCGCCTGCCGCCACCTTGGTCTGGCGGATGGCGTCGAGTAAAGACGTCTTGCCGTGGTCAACGTGGCCCATGATGGTGACGATCGGCGGACGGGTCTGGAGTTTCTCCTGGTCGTCCTGTACGCCGTAATCATCGAACATGCGATCCTCGAAGCTCTTCTCCAACTCCTGATTGAGGGTGATGCCGAACTCGCCGGCTACCAGGGCAGCGGTTTCGTAGTCGATGTCCTGGTTGATGTTGGCAATGATGCCCAAGAGCATCAGCTTCTTGATGATCTCAGCGCCGGGCTTACCAATCCGCTCGGCCAGGGTCTTGATGGTGACACGATCGCCGGTCACTGTGGCTTCGGAGATGATGATGCGCTCGGGGCGAACCGGCTTCTTGAGCTTCTTGGGCCGACGACCGTAGGAACCCTGCGGGGAGTAGAAATCTTCCATCTCCGCACCGGGCACGATGTCGGTGACCAGCGTCTTGCGGTTCTTGTTCTTCTTATCCTCGGTCTGCGACTCAGCCACCTTTTCGCGGCGGCGCTGATCCATCTTGTTGGGATCGTAGTTGCTGACGCGCTCCTTCTGCATGGTGGGCGTGGCTTGCAGTTGCTTCTTGATGTCACGCTCGGTCACAGGCCGCTGGCCGTAGCCGCCACCACCACCCGGACGGGGACCGCCGGGCCGCGGCTGGAACGTGCCATTGCCTTGCGGGCGGGGTTGGAACGTGCCGTTGCCCTGGGGCCGCGGCTGGAATGTGCCATTCCCCTGCGGGCGGGGCTGGAATGTGCCATTGCCCTGGGGCCGCGGTTGGAACGTGCCGTTCCCCTGGGGACGAGGCTGGAAAGTGCCGTTCCCCTGCGGGCGGGGCTGGAACGTGCCGTTCCCCTGCTGCCGCGGCTGGAAAGTGCCGTTCCCCTGAGGCCGCGGCTGGAACGTGCCATTCCCCTGCGGGCGGGGAGTATACTCGCTGCGGCCAAACTGCGGCGCGGGCTGGAACCGGTCGTCACGCCCATAGGACTGACGGGGGCGGTCGTCCTGCTTGGGCGTATAGACCCGTTCCACCACGGGCTCGTCCTTGGCAGCTTCCGTTGCCTTGGCAGCGGGCTTCTCCGGCGCGGCGGGGGCCGGCTCTGCGGACTTCGCCTTGGCGGGCGTCTCCACAGGGGCAACCTTCTGCGCAGCGGCAGGCTCCTCGGTCTTAGGCGTCTCCGCCTCAACCGGGGCTGGTGCGGCGACAGCCGGAGCAGGCTCCTGTGTGGCTGGCGCAGGGGCCGCCGCTTCTACGGCAGCTACCGGCGCAACCGGCTCCACAACGGGCGCAGCAAAATCCTCCGCCAGGAACTCATCGTCCTGCCGGACACGCTCGTGCTCGTCGCGCAGCCGCGTCTTGACGGTCTCCTCCAGCTCACGAAGATCCTGCAAAGCATCGTGCGTCTTCCGGCGAGACTCCTCAACTTTGTTGATGAGGGACTGAGAAGACGCTTTGAGCTCTTCAGCAATCTTCAGAACATGAATGTTTGACATGAATCGCAACACCCCCAGGCGGTAATCTTTAATCTTTTGGCAACAATTTCTTTATGGCCTCGGCAAAGCCGTTATCGAGTATGGCAAGCACCGTTCGGTTGTCCCTGCCCAGCAGGGTTTCCAGCACGCCAGCTTCCTTCAGCAGTACGCACTCCACCCCGTTGTTCTTGCACAGGATTTGGAACTGCCGTACCGTGTTGGGCGACGCACGCCCGTCGATGATGACGAGCTTGGCCCGCCGCCGGTGGACGGCGCCATCCACCGCAAAGCTGCCGGACTGGGCCTTCCCGGCCTTGACGGCCAGGCCGATCATACCACGAAGTTTTTCGTCAGCCATCGGCAGTCATCTCCGTTCGCAGGCGTTCAAACACCTCAGGGTCGATGGCGACCTCCAGCGATCGCTCCAGCATCCGTGTTTTCACGGCCTTCTCCAGGCAGGGGATGCTATCCCGGCAAAGGTAGGCACCCCGGCCATTGCGCCGCCCGGTCTTATCGAGGACGACGGGGCCCTCCGGCGTACGCACGACGCGGATGAGCTCAGCCTTGGGCTTTCGCTCCCGGCAGCCGGTGCACATACGCATGGGTACCTTCTTGGTCTTCAAACGATCCACCCTCCGTACCAGCCCTTACTCCTCGGTGAAGTCCTCACCCTCGTCTTCGTCCTGGCTGTAGCTCTGGCTCATGATTTCCTCCGCCGCCGCGGCCATCAGCTGCGACTGGCTCTTGATGTCGATCTTCCAGCCGGTGAGTTTGGCGGCCAGGCGGGCGTTTTGCCCCTCCCGCCCAATGGCCAAGGAAAGCTGGTTATCGGCCACGATGATGCGGGCAATCTTGTCCCGCTCGTTGAGGCGCACCATGCTGACCCGGGCAGGGCTCAGGGAGTTGGCAATGAACTCCGCCGGATCCTCGCTCCAGGGCACAATGTCGATGCGCTCGTTGCCAAGCTCGGCCACCACATGCTCCACACGGGAGCCACGCTGCCCCACACAGGCGCCGACCGGGTCGACGTCGTCATCGCGGGAATACACAGCCATCTTGGTGCGGTACCCTGCTTCGCGAGAAATGCCCTTGATCTCCACAATGCCGCTTTTGATCTCCGGCACCTCGTTCTCAAACAGGCGCTTGATGAGGCCCGGATGAGACCGAGAGACGATGATCTGCGGGCCACGGTTGGTGCGCTTGACTTCAACAATATAGACACGCAGGCGGTCATTGACCATGTAGCGCTCACCACGGGCTTGCTCCGACGGGGGCAGATACCCCTCGCTGCGGCCAATGCCCAGGTAGACGTTGTTGCGCTCCACCCGGCGAACGATGCCGGTCATGAGCTCATCCTGCATTTCAGAGAACTCGTCATAGATAACGCCGCGCTCGGCCTCGCGGATGCGCTGGACGATGACCTGCTTGGCGGTCTGCGCGGCAATGCGGCCAAAGTCAGCGGTGGACACCTCGCGCTCCATCACGTCCCCCACCTGCAGGCGGGAGCTGACGAGCTTGGCTTCCTCCAGGCTAGTCTCGGTTTCCGGGTCCTCCACCGTCTCCACGACGTTGCGAAGGTTATAGACCTTAATCTCACCCGAATCACGGCTGATGGTGACACGCACGTTCTGGGTGCTTCCGTAGTTACGCTTGTATGCGGCAGCCAGCGCAGCCTCTATGGCTTCGATGAGCACGTCCTTGCCAATGCCCCGCTCTTTTTCAATTTCGTCGAGGGCATTCAAGAATTCCACCTTCATTGCACTCACTCCTCAGAAGTCGATGTGTTGCTGTGCCTTGGCAATGTTGGCCCGCACAATCGTCAGCGTCCCACCTCCGCTCCCCGTCGACAGCGTGATGTTCTGCTCGTCAAAGGATTCCAGCGTTCCGGTGAATTCCTTTTTCTTGTTCATGGGGGAAAAGACCTTGACATCCAACACCCGGCCCATGTTGCGCGCCCAATCCCGGTCGGTCTTGATCGGGCGGTCGAGCCCCGGCGAGGAGACGATGAGATAATCGTGCTTGCCGGCAATGTCGGGGTCGCCGTCCAGCAGCGGGTCAACCAGGCTGTTGACTCGCTCGCAATCCTCCAGCGTCACGCCGCCCGGCTTGTCGATGAAGATGTTCAAATACCATTGGCCACGCTCGCTCTTGAACTGCACGTCCACGAGCTCGTACTCCGTCCCAAGCAACCCTTGGTCCACCGCGGCCTTGGCCGCGTCCTTGATCGACCGTTTCTCCAAGCACTTCACCTTTCCGTTAGCGTGTCCGGCGGGCGGCTTCCCATCCGCCTGAGGTCTCTTAACAATACGAAAGAGTGGGCGGCCCCACTCCTGCGAAAACGCAATCATCAGCTTTGGAAATTAACCTGCTTCATTATATCATCCCCTGGAAGAAAGTGCAACTGAGTTTTTCACTCCCGCCGTAGAAAACAGAGTGTTTCCCGGCTCTTTCTACTCCGGAGCGCCCCCGAAAGCACCCCATGCGAGCCACAGTGTTCCAATTAATGATTCCGGGTCAACGCCAATCCCTACCGTTGGGAGCACCACGTGATTCTTTTCCTGTCATTTGACGCACAGAAACAATCCAACTTCCTTGGGAATGCGGATGGCCCCCTCCCTCACCCGGATGCCCTCGAACTGTTCGTACAGTCCAGTGAGTGCATCCTGCGGAAAGGCGGTGATGGAAATGGTGGACTCCAGCCAGTCCATCAGATCCCGCGTGTCTGTGACGCAGAGGGAATCCTCATATTCCAGACGCTGAACCTGGCCAAAGCATGGTTCCAGCAGGGACTGCCCGTTCTGCAGGCTGAATGGTTGGGGCTCCCCAAAGGCACCGGAGCTTGGGTCGAGGTGTTTCATCGCCCCATGCAGGAAGGCCCGCATTCCGCCGTCGCCATTGGTAGCGGCGTAGAAGTGTCCTCCCGGTTTGAGCACCCGACTGACCTCAACCAGCGCTCCCGGCAAATCGGGAACGTGGTAGAGCATATGGTTGGCGATCACCACATCAAAGGTTTCGTCCAGGCAAGGAATGGCCTGGATGTCAATCTGAGTGAAAGACACGACTGGAAAGGTGGCGTACTTCTGCCGGACAATCTCCACCATACCGGCGGAAAAGTCGGAGAGCGTCAGTTGACAGCCGTCGGGCAGCTGCCCCAGGCGTCCCTCCCACTGGCCGCCATTGCCGCAGCCCAGTTCAAGAATGCGGTCACCCGGCGCAAAACGATAGATGGAGAACAACCAGGGAACCATCCCTTGTTGGTTGGTGCTATACCGCGTGTGGAACTGGATGCGTCTGGCCAAATGATCGTCGTTGGCGTATTGCTGGCGCACCGCCTCATCGTCGTTCATCCTACCCATTAGCGCTTTCCTCCTTCCATAGCAGGACTAGAGCCAAACAGAATGCACTTGCCCTATGTGGCAATCAGGCCGACTCGACCGCCTCCGTCCCGCTCGCCCGCGTGAGGTTCTTCATCCAACGGAAACGGTTGATCTTGACGACAGCGACAAAGCACTTGAGGATCTGATCGGACTTCAGGCAAGCAAAGACCACCCAGGCGGGAGCGCCCAGCCACGCGGCGATCAACGCCGAGGGCAGCACCACACAGAACACAAAGATCGTGTCGTTCTTGAAGACAAAGGAGATGTCTCCGCCGGATTTGACCAAGCCGAACAGGCAGGGCATCTGGTACCCGGTGCCAATGATGGTGATGGAGAGAACCGCGATGAGTAGGCCCGCTTCCTTGGCCGCAGCCACGCTGATGCCGCCACCAAACGCGCCGGCGTACAGCCCCACGAAAGGCCCGTTGAGCACCGCGAGCAGTGCACCGCTGAACAACCCGACAAACAGGAAAATCACCTGCGTCGTGCGTGCGTATTCCTTCATGAGGTCGTACTTGCCGGCCCCAACCGTCTTGCCGGTGATGATGCCCACAGCGGAGGCGAGACCGGATATGGCGATGTAGGCCAGCGTACTCATGGTGTTGGCGATGGACACCGCCGTGGCGACGGATGCGTCGAAGAAGCGGCCGAAGATGATGGAGTTGACCATCATATTCACACTCCACACCACCTCGCCCGCGATGAGCGGCAGACCATAGCGGATGTAGTCACTGATGAGCGTCCGATCGGTCCGCCGCAGGTCAGCAATCCTCAGTTGTAGCTTTTTATCCCGCAGGAGGACATAGAGCGCGATCGTGATCGTCTCAGCCACGCGGGCAATCACGGTGGACAGGGCGGCCCCAAATACGCCCCATTTCAGGCCATAAATGAACACAGCGTTCAAAGCGATGTCAAAGCATAGGGAAACCAGGGAGATCATCATGCCGATGGACGGGGTCTCTACCGCGCGCATGGCGCAGAGCAATGCCTGAGTGACGCAAAAGAACAGATAGGAGAAACAGACGGTTCGCAGATATATCGTGGCTTCCCGCAGGCTGCCGGGGTCGGTTGTGAAGATCCCAATCACAGCACCGGGGAACACCAGGCAGATCGTGGTCAGCACGGCTCCGACAGCCAAGGAGATGCGCAGCCCGATGGAGATGATGCTCTTGATGTTTGCGGTGTCCTTTTTGCCCCAATACTGGGCCGAGAGGATGAGGATGACCCCGCCAACGCCGCTGGTGAACATCTGCAGGAGAACGTTGATCTGGCTGGCGAAGTACACACCCGATACCGCCGCGTCACCCAGCGAACTGACCATCAGGTTGTCCGCAAAGGAGGCGAGGAAAGCAATCAACCCCTGCGCCGCCACCGGGATTGCCAGTGTCACAAGGCTCTTGTAGTAGGATCGGTCACGGGTTAATATGCGCGTCATCTGTGCTCCCCTTCCACTGCCTTGGCGGCAAATCGGCCGTGCAAGGACGCGCAGAATTATAGCACAGACCGGGTGCCTTGGGCCAATGCCCATCCACGTTATATAGACAATTGGCGCGTATTGTGAATAAGAGACGAGTGTCTCGCTCGATTGCTTGCCCAGCAACCGCCATGCCCCGAAAGTGCAAACCCGCTAGCCCCGCCTGCATGCCTCCACCATCCAGAATCCGTCACCGCCGCTTTGCCATGACTCCACTTCGCGGCCTCTGTACTCCCCCACAATCTCAAAACCACAGTCTTGGAGCGCCGCGAGCCACTGTTCACGGGAATAGCACTGAAGATAGAATGCATGGTCGAAACTTTCGGTGTGTCCGTCCTCGTCCTGCGCGTAGAACTTTTGTGAAATGTAATGTCGGCCCGTTCCCGTATCAAAACGTCCTTCGCCCGTCTTCCACACCTTCCTGCCGGGGTAAACCTGATGGGACGGAGTGAATACCTGCAGCGGGTAGTTGTGTGAAACCGTTGGCGGCAGCGTGGTTTCGATTACCAGCCCACCGCCGACCCGCAGGTGTCCGTTGATGCACCCAAGGGCCTTGCGGATGTCCTCGATTGTCAGGATATGCCCAAAATCCATGCTGAAGCAAAAATCAGCGGGCGGGATGTCAAAACGAAAATCGGTCACATCGCCAACGAATAACTGCAGCCCCGGTACATGGGCAAACCGCTTTTTCCCTTCCTCTATCATCTCCGGCGTGATATCGAACGCGGTTACAGCCATACCCCGACAGGCCATATAAGCGCCCGCTTCCCCCAGCGCACACATGGGAATCAATACGTTGTTTCCATACCGCTTCGCGTATTGGTACCAATATTCGTCGTCCGGCATCCGGTCGTGGTCGAGTTTGCTCCAGTCCCAAAAACGTGCGTGTTCGGCGTAGTTGCCGATGCCTGTCGCTTTCATATTACATCACGCTTTCATTTCCACTGCTCTTCGAATGCTGTTGCCGTCATTCAAATTCTCGCAGTATCATCCGTTCTCCGAGGATGAAAAAAACCACGGAACCGAATGATTCCGTGGGTCTGGTGGAGATAGTCGGATTCGAACCGACGGCCTCTTGAATGCCATTCTGTGTGCAAGTGCCTATTTATAGTATTATGCAGTATAAAATGCATATATTCCGCGCTTTTTGGAGAGAAAATTAATAACTATGCCTTGGCGAAAAATCTTTGCCGGTTCTACTCCGACATTTACTCCGACGCCTCTTGAATAACAAAAGCCCCTCCACCTTTCGGCAGAGGGGCGAAACGCGGCCAGGAGGCGGGGCCGCAGGGGTTGGTTATTTGTCGAAGGCCTTCTTCCAGGCGCTCCACGATTTGTGTGTGTACCACCAGCGCGACTTCTTGCCGCGCACATCAACGTGGACGATGCTGGTGCCGCCGAGACCGACGCCGCCGTTGGGGGTCAGCTCGTCGCAGATGAGGCCGAGCTGGTACGGGGTGCAGCAGGCAATCGAAATGTCAGCGGCTTTGGCGTACTTGTGCTGGCTTCCAGCGGCGCCGCCAACCTTCTTGTTCCACGTCGTGCACCGGTAGCCAGAGCGCACGCTCATGCCGTATTCCTTACGTTGAAGTTTTGGTAGCACCCAGCAAACTCAACGGCGCTGATTCTGCCGCCGTACAGTTGGTTGATGTAAATGCCCGTCTCCATGCGGATAAAGCGCGATGCCTCAACCGTAACGCAAAAACACGTGTCGATTATCAGACCGGTTGTGCCGCTTAGGTATCCGCCAGTAGAGCTCTCATAGGTGCGCATTTGCGAAATGGATACCTGTCTACACGCATATAGGTGCACCGCAACGGCATTCAGCGCAAGATACGCCATCGTAAGGTTGATGATTGACACGTTTTGGCAAGTGTCGAGGTAGACGCTTGCCAGCGTCACGTTGTTGGCGTCAGCTTTGGCGTTTATCGTTAGCCCGATCGCGTTGGTTGCGTACAGGTTGCAGTGCGTCGCCATGGAAATGTCGCATCCAAGGATAGCGTGTCCGGTTCCGCCCTCGATGTTGATGTTGTCGTAGTTGGAACGAATGCTGCTGTTGGTAATCATGGCGCTGTTTGCGGTTGACATGATCTTCACGCCAGCCACGGTAGAGCCGTAAATGACGCAGTTCAAAATCTTGGTGTTTCGCGTATTCGCCATGCGGATTGCCGTTGCAAACGCTTCCAGCCGCACGTTGTCAAACAGGTTATAGTCGTTGCTGTATTCCATGTCGACGCCGATTGCGTCGGTGTTCGTTGTTGGGTGTAGGCAGCAGATAGACAGGTCGCGGAACATGAAGTTGCACGTCGCCGTGCTGGTACCCTTCGCAATGATTCCGCCCGTCGTGTTGTCCGCATAGAGGATGGTTGACTTCGGCCCGCACCCGATGATGTTTAGCCCAACCACCGTGTTCGTCGTTTGGTATGGCAGCACGATGGGCGACAGCAGCCGGTATGTGCCAGCAGGCAGGAAGATTGTGCCGCCCACGTCCAGTGCGTCAATCATTGCCTGCAACGCCGGTGCGTCGTCGTCGCCGAGGTTGCCAACCATCGCCTTGAACCCCTTCGGCGGGTACTTTGCGTTGATGATGGCGAACCGGCTGTTTTGTGCCGCTTCGGTTTTCGTGATGCGCTGGTACACTTCGCGGAACATGTTAGATACAGTTGTGGCAGTCGTGGGCTTGTTCCACTCATCCCCCTTGATCTGTGTCAACGGCATCAGTTACCACCCACCTTGTACTCGATTTCCACGTCGCTGATGACAAACTGGTTGGTGCTCTCCGGCACGCTCTGAATCCGCAGGCCGATTTGCTTGCCCTGCGCAATCACACGCTGCTTCACTACGCCATTGGTGGTCGGAAGCGTCACGGTGATGGGCGCCCCCTCTCCAGCGTCGGTCAGCGGCACGATCTGTACGTCGCCGCCGTAGCCGGTCAGCGTCACGGTTTTCATCCGCTTGCGCTTGCTTGCAACGCCGCAGTCGGTGAGCGGCAGGGTGTAGCGCAGCTCATTTGCCATGCCTGGCGCAGTTGCCGGGTCAACCACTTTATATTGGCCGGTACCTGCCGAAAACACGAACGACGGCGTTCCGTCCGTGACTTTCCCGGCTCTTTGTTCTATTGGGATCGCGCAAGCCGTAAATCTACCACCAGACATCACGGCGGTGTATCTATAAACGCCACCTTTTGACACCTTTCCATTTTGGGTGTTCACAACAACGCTTGAAACGTCATGGTAATATACCCCCAACGAACCGCCATACGTAGAGTTGATTGAATAGACAACCAGCGTGCCGTCAAAACAAAACATCTTGGCGGCGTTAATTTCTACCGGAGGCGGCAGCAGCCCTGCTATCTCTTCGGTTTTGATTGCAGATACGCTTGTGCCGGAAATCGCATACACGCCGGTGTAATGCAAGAAATAGCACGTATCGTTCCACACGGCCACGCAGTCGCCGTTGACAGCACCGATTCCTCCCGCCACTTGGCTTAAAGCAAACGTTTCGTAGGTGTCTCCAGTCACGCGCCATATGCTGTTGCGCTTGAAGATTACCAACGCGGTACTGCGCCTTAATGCACGACAGGCTTTTGCGCGGCAACCCTCCGATTGCATTGTCCAGCGTTGTGAATCCGGTTCGAAACAAAATTCCTTGCGGCGGGTCTGCCAGCTTTTCGAGAAACTCGGCAACCGCACCAGCCATTTCTACCGCCGTGTCCTTGTGCCGCACCTGGCCTTGTTCTTCCAGCAACAGCGCGTGTAGTTGCTGATAGCTCGGCTCAATACTCCGCATAATCTTAGGCACCGCGTCGTTGAGCCGCGCCTCACGCCCGTTCTCTGCAACCTGGTCGATGTAATACTCTGCGTTCGTCGCCGACGGCACAAAGTGGCAAACTTCAATGATGTAGTCAATTCCGCCGATCAGCCGGACGGCCTCGCTATGCTCCACTCCATCTGATAAGGTGACAAAGTCTACGGGCTTTCCGTTGTCGAGTAGTTGCTTGGCGGCCTTGTACATCTCGCGGTTTGCGTCGACGGTGAAGTCTTCCTCTCGCAACCTAGCCACCGCCATCCTCGCCGCGCTTCGGTCTAGCGTCATTGCGCCGAGCACTGATTTTTCAGCCGCCATGACTGTTTCCGGGTTTAACCTCAACGCTCGACCTCCTTAGTTCAGTTCGTATCCGGGCGGCAAGGAGCGCTGCGCTGTTGTGCCGTATTCGTCCTCCCACCGCATCTGGTTCAGCCAGGTTGCCGGGTACGGGATGAACTGCCCGCCGTCCTTCATCCATTGCTGCGACCGCTTCGCCCGTTCCAGCCCCGCCAGAATGTCGGAGAGCTTGGCGTCTACGTCTTCGATCTTCGCCCATGCCTTCAGCGCTTCTGCCTTTGCCACTTTTTTTGGGTACGCCTTCCAGAAGGTGGCGAACGACTCTGTGGCTTGTGACTTCGGCTTCTTTTTAACCTTCGCCGCCTCCCCCTGGGGGGAAGAGAGTTCGTTAGAACTCTCTGAGGGGGGTATCTCTTTGGTTTGGTTAGGTACGGTTAGGTTAGGTACGGTACACGCGCAACGTTCGCGCACGCTACGCGCAACGTTCGCGCAACGTTCGCGCGATCTTTGCGCACGCGCTACTGCTTGCGCCCTTTTCTCAATCAACCGCCCTGCATAGTCGCCCCAGTCGTGAATTCCGTATGTGTCACCATCGCTGCAATCAATCCATGCGGCGTCGAGCAAGGCCGCAAACAACTCACCCGGCGCTCCTTCCCATCTTGCGGCCCGCTCAACAATTCGCTTGTCAACGCTCGAAAGTTTACCTTCCGGCCTATTGGACAGCGCCCACGTCCATATGCAAACCAACATCCCGATTACCTGCGTTTCCGAAACACCTAAAGCGTCGGAAACGCAGGCAACCTTCTGGTGGTCGGGGAGCGTGTCGTGCACCTCAATCCACATTAACCCTCCACCACGCTATCTTTAGAACGGCATGTCGCCGTCGTCTTCCGGCGCTTCGGCCATGTCGTGCGCCGCAGGCCTGAACCCGTCGGGCAGCTGCGCGTCGCTTGCGCCGTGCTGGCCCCAGACCTCAACCCACTGGGCTTCGATCTCGGTCACTGTCTTTGGAACGCCTTCGCGGTCGTTATACGTCCGGCTTGTGCGGTGGCCGTACACTTTCACAATGTCGTCCTTATGCAAGCCGCGCACCATCTTCAGCGTCGCAAACTTGCCTGTGATGCGCTCAAAGTTGGTCTGATAGTTGCCGCTGGCGTCCTTGTCTTGGCTCTCGGCAACGGTTGCCTGCGCAATCTCCATGCGGCCAACCTGTTTCACCTCTGCGTCGCGAAACACAGTTCAGACAAGCTGTACGCTACCGTTTTTGTAGTCAACAACCATATAGTTACATCCTCCGCGTGTATTTCTTTGGTGGTTTATTCGACGGAAGCGGCTAAGTCAGGGCCTTTTCTGCGCTTGTACTCTGCGGCCATCTTGCTATACACCACAGGCAGGGCCGTAGAGCTGATATCGTCCACCGACGCCACGCCAGCATAGCCCTTGGCATTGTTCTTGGTGTAGTACCGAACGATGGTTTCCTCGCTGCTGGAACCGGTAGACACAAACCACGCCACCATATGTCCAACCGCCACGCGCTGCGCCTCTGCCGTCTCTTTTGCGGCCTGCGTGCCGCGCTGTGGCTTTTCGCCGCTTTTGGTCTTGCCGTCGCTGTCCGGGTCGTCCTTGCCTGTCGGCACATGGAACAGCTTCATGAAGAAATACTTCTCCGCATAGGTCAGGGCCTTTCCGACGCCCTTCTCGCCAGCCAGGTCGACCCCCTGTGAATAGTACGGCACCTCAAGCCGTTCGCCGCTTTCACAGTCAATCCAGATGAAAAGTATGTCCAGCTCGGTCATGAACCGGGTGGTACCGCTTTTGGTTGTTCCTTCATGAAGGGCGTGGCCAGGTATCGTCGGTATCAGCAACAGCTTGTGCTCCACCAACAGCGGACGTACCACGGCCAGAACTTGGTCGGACGACACATAGTCGTATTTGTCGCTGGCGTTCGTCCCGTCCTTTACAAAGTGGTCAACGCTCTCCTGCATCTTCAAAAGCTTCTCGTAGATACTCAACCGATGCGCCCCCTTGCGTATTTTCTATTGCGTATGTCTCTGGCCCTCAAAGCCACCTCCCACTCGTCGCCACCGAAGTCTACGGGATACGGCCTTACCTTTCCAGCCAAGAACTGGACGGCAATCATCTGCTCCGGGAACACGCCACACTCATTAAGGATCTCGCAGTACCCGGTGAGCTGCGCCCGCACCTTCGGCTTGTTGATGGTCGACACGAATTTGTAGTCAACCAGTGTCAGCACATCGTCGAACATGCAAATCAGGTCAGGCGTCCCGGCAACTACCAACGTAGGGCTGTAGATTGGCTCCTCGATGGCAAGCGGCACGATGGTGTGTGCGCCAAGCCACTGCTCGATGGCGTCCACGTATTCGACGTACATCGACGGATACTCGCCGTCGTAGTCCTCGCCGCTCAACGCCAGCTCCAACACCTTGTGCATCGTCACGCCGCGATCTGCCGCAGCATCCATCACATCGTCGAGCCGGTCGTCGATCTCTCCGCCGTAGACCCGTTCGCAAATCTGCGTGACGCTCTCCGGTATCACCACGCCATTGACGCTGTACGTGTGCGTCGTCGGCTCAAACAGCACCTCTCCCATTCACTACCTCTGCCCCGCGAAGTCGTAACGGTCGTGTTCGTAGCGCCAATCCTCCCAGGCGCGTTCGCGCTCAAACTCTGCGAGCTCCTCCTGGTACGCCTCGTCCTCCACGTCATCCAGTTCGCTTTGAGCCTCTTCCATCTCGTTTTCAAGGCCGGTAATCGCGTCTTGCAGCCGGCAAATCTTGGCTTCAAGTTCGCGCTTGCGGTCGAGTGCGCTCACAGCACAATCACCTCGGTTCTGTGGTCTGTGTTTGCTCCAAACACTAGGCGCTTGCCGCTGATTTGACGGAGGTAATCCTCACATGCGGCGTCGAAGGTTGCGCCCCTGCCACACACTCCGACAAGCATCGGCGGATCGCTGATGTACGCACCGGCGTAGTTGACCATAATGCGGCCTTGAATGTCTCTACAAACCTCAAGCCTGCGGTGCTCAAGCCGCAGCAACTTGTCGAGTGCGCTCATTCGTCCACCTCCGGCGGCTCTGGCAGCGGCATCCAGTGGGTGACCTCAAACGGCACTCTTTCGCCGTCGCCATCGTTCCATCCGTCTCCGTCATACCCTGCGAAATAAGGCAACAACACGTTGTGAACACCTCCGAAGTAATCGTCTTCGTCCACCATGAGCAAGCAGCCATATGGCTCCTCCGGCAACCTCTCGCTGCACTTGACCCACCCGCTCGCGCGGCGGTTCCAGGCGGCGATGGCTTCGGCTTCGGTCTGGTGCTCCCGCGTGCTCGTGTCACAGTCCGCGCAGTACACGCCGAACCAGTCATGTGCGCCCAGACCAAGGCTTCCATACC